>CAXTMW010000203.1:262-6113 GCA_964245455.1 uncultured Acidobacteriaceae bacterium | reverse complement strand
CAAGGCGCTGTAAGCAAACAAAAACGCCACCGTGACGGTGGCGTTTCTTACTGCTGATTGAACTACTGGCGCTTCCAGTTCATCAGGTCGCCGAGGGTGGTGGTGGAGCTCGACACCGGGGCCTTGTAGGCCTCAACATCGGCGCGGCTGCCTTCTTCCCCAATGGCGCGAAGGCTCAAGCCCACCTTCTTTTCTTCGGCGTTCATTTTGATGATCTTGAACTCGTGCTCCTGCCCGACTTCAAGCGGGACCGGGCTGCCGGTCGCGTCCGTGGCCTCGGAGACGTGGCACAAGCCCTCGCCCCCTTCGGCAATTTCGACGAACGCGCCGAACTGCGCGGTGCGCAGGACCTTGCCGTGGACAACGTCGCCGGCGCGATGCTGGGCGAAGAAGGTATCCCAGACATCGGGCTCCAGCTGCTTGACACCGAGGGACAGGCGGCGGTTCTCCGGCTCGACGCCGAGAACGACTGCCCGCACCTTTTCGCCCTTCTTCAGGACCTCCGACGGGTGCTTGACGCGCTTGGTCCAGCTCAGGTTCGAGACGTGGACGAGGCCGTCGATGCCGTCTTCGATCTCAATGAATGCACCGAAGTCGGTGAGGTTGCGGACACGCCCTTCGACGATCGCGCCGGTCGGGTAGCGGTCGGAGAGGTTTTCCCACGGATTCTCGAGCAGCTGCTTCATGCCGAGCGAGATCCGGCGGTCGTTCGGGTTGACGCTGATGACCAGGGTCTCGACCTCGTCGCCGGGCTTGAGCATCTTGGACGGATGCTTCATACGCTTGGACCAGGTCATTTCGGAGACGTGTACGAGGCCTTCGATGCCCTGCTCGAGCTCGACAAAGGCGCCGTAGTCGGTGACCGAGAGGACGCGGCCGCCCACGCGCGCGCCGACCGGGTAGCGCTCGACGGCATCGAGCCACGGGTCGGGCGTGAGCTGCTTGAAGCCGAGCGAGACGCGCTGCTTGTCCTTGTCGAACTTGAGCACCTTGACCTGGATCTCGTCGCCGACGTTGACCAGATCGCGCGGGTGCGTGAGCCGGCCCCAGCTCATGTCAGTGATGTGGAGCAAGCCGTCAAGGCCGCCCATGTCGACGAACGCACCGTAGTCGGTCAGGTTTTTGACGACGCCGGTGAGGATGGAGCCTTCTTCCAGGTGCTCGAGCGTTTCGCCGCGCTTGGCGTTCTGCTCTTCCTCGAGCAACTCCTTGCGGGAGACCACAACGTTGCCGCGCTTTTTGTTCAGCTTGATGATCCGGACTTCAATCTGGGTGCCGATGTAGGCGTCCAGATTGCGGACCGGGCGAATTTCAAGCTGGGAGCCGGGCAGAAATGCCTTGATGCCCACGTCGACTGTCACACCGCCCTTGACCCGACCGAGCACGGTGCCCATGACCGGCGTCTTGTCGTTCGCGGCCTTTTCAATCACGTCCCAGACCCGGTGGCGCAGCGCCTTTTCGTAGTTGAGCAGGTAGCCGCCCTCGGCCTCTTCGCGCTCGACCACGACCTCCACGGAATCGCCCGGGTTCAGCTTCGACACGCCATTCGCGTCGACGACCTGCTCGAGGGGAATACGCCCTTCGCTCTTCAACCCGACGTCGACGACGACTTCCTTGTCGGTGATCTTGACCACGGTGCCGGTGACGATCTTGTCATCGAACTGCTGCGCGGCAGCCTCGGCCGCCTGCTCGCGATCGAAGCTTTCGAGCGCCGCGGCAAAGTCGCTGAAGTCATCGCCTTCGGCATTGTCAGCGAGCGAAACTTCCGCGGGCGCGGAGGGCGCAGCGATCGCGGCTTTCGGGTTGTGGGTGGATTCAGTCGACGGAGCTTCGTGCTCTGTCGCGGCGGCTTCAAGTGTGGGGGTTTCGAGTTCGGTGTTCAGAGGAGTGCTCTCGGCGTAAGTGGGATATAGGGCGTCGGCCATAACAAAGGGGTCCGGGGTGGTGCAAAGTCATGAGGCGGCAGCAGGTTCTGCACATCGTCTGCCGGGGAGCCCTACGCAGCATGGAAGCGCTACGTATTCGATTACACTCCGGCGGGAACGGATGCTGGAATCGCCGTCCCTCGCTCTGCAAACACCGGCGCTGGCGAGAAAACCGCTGGAAGCGGCTTGGACGCTGAGTTGTACCGGAGATAAGCGGATTCGGGGGCGCTTCAAGCAAAGGGCGATGCAAGGGCAATGAAGCCCACTAGAAAAACTATAGGGTTCACTCACCGGGGTGTCAACGCAATCGACCGGTATGGGAATTAATCTCAACGCGGCGTTCATAAAGCGAACATGCGTAGGGTTGGTGGAAGCTCAGTGAGCGCCGGCAGAGGTATAAAGAGTCGCCGGCTGCGCGTTGTTCGAGGGTGAGGCGGCAGGGTCAGCTTTTCTTCGCTGGGGGGAGGGAAAAGCAGATCCTTCACTTCGTTCAGGATGAGCCCTTATCTTCAGGATGACCCCTTATCTTTGCGGGGGTGCGTACGTCGCATCAAGTGGCGCAGATGCGGCAGACGGCCGCGCCGAACTTTGCGATCTTTGCCGGGCCTAGTCCGCTGATGGCCTGGAGGTCTTCTTGGGAGAGCGGGCGCTCTTCGGCGATGGCCTGCAAGGTGCGGTCGGCGAAGACGCAGAAGGCCGGCTGACCCAGCCGTTGCGCTTCCTCCTTACGCCAGGCGCGCAGCTTCTGCTCGAGCGCCGCGGCCTCGCCGGAAAGGGGCGCGCTGTCCCCCTCTGCTTTTCGCGAGGCGGTGCGGCCAACGGCCCGCCCGCCGGACGGGCTGCCGGACGGACTACTGGATGAGGCAGGCTTACGGGAGCGCTTCGCGGCGGTCGCGGCGGAGCCGGCGCTGCCGTTCAGCTCACGCATGACCACGGTATCGGCGTCGCGGTCGCTGAAGGTCGCGCCCTCGTGCGTCAGGCCGGCCTTGCGGTAGGGGATGGTGCGGCCGTCCTTCTCAAATGTCGCGTCATCGAGCCGCAGGACGCCGGCCGAGGCAAGCGCGCCCAGCAGGTCCTCGAACGCGTCGCGGCTTACCCCGTTTTTCGCACACAGCTCGCTGTGGAGCTTGCCGGTGGATTTCGACCCACCACCGTAGCCAGAGCCGCCCAGAGCCGCCGTGATTGCGTGAGCCAGCCGCCGCTCCCCATCATCGAGCGGCCGCGAGGTTTGCGTGCGCGAGTCGCTCGGCGCGCACGCGTCGCAGATGCCGCACTCCGCGCTGCCGTCGGCGGTGTCGCCGAAGTGCCGCACCAGCTGCACCATGCGGCACTCAGACGACTCGGCAAAGCGCACCACGCGCTCCATCTGCGAGCCGCGATGGGTGCTTTGCGCGAGGTACGGACCGCGCCAGCCCTCATGCCCGCGCGTGACGAAGCCTTCGTAGTCGAGCGCAGCGCCGCCGTGGATGAGCAGCTTTTCGAGCGCTTTGTCGAGCTCGTCCGGCTCCAGGCGCATCCGCTGCTTGCGCAGCAGCTCCGGCAGTTCTTCGCGGTGCGTCGCGGCGTTATTCGGCGAGGACGCGATCACGCGGAAGATTGCGTCGAGCCGCTCGATCGGCGGGTAATCTCGCTCAAAGAAAAAGTCGTGCTGCTTTCGGTCGGCAAAGGAGTGCATCAGGAGGGTGCGCGCCGGCAGCCCATCGCGGCCCGCGCGGCCAATCTCCTGGTAGTAGCCTTCGAGCGTCGCCGGCAGGGCCGCGTGGAGGACCGTGCGCACGTCTGCCTTGTCGATGCCCATGCCGAAGGCGATGGTCGCAACGACGACCTCAAGCTCGCCCGCGAGAAAAGCCCGCTGCACCCGCTCGCGATGGTCCGGCTCAAGCCCGGCATGGTAGGCCGCGGCCTTGAAACCGCGGCCGAGCTCACCGGCGAGCATTTCAGCCTCTTTGCGGGTGGGCGCGTAGACGATCGCCGGGCGTGCCCCGGGATCCGCGAGCAGCTCGGCGGCAAAGGCGGCGCGCTTGGGTTTGGAGACCTCGACAACCTCGATAGCGAGATTTTCGCGCCGGAAGCCGTGAATAAACACAGCCGGCGCTGCTCCGCCGAAGCCGAGCCCAAGCTGCGCGACGATGTCCTGCTGCACCTGCGTGGTCGCGGTGGCGGTGAGCGCGATGACCGGCGAGGGGCGCAGGCCCTTGAGGGACTGGCCGAGCAGTCGGTAATCCGGACGGAAATCGTGCCCCCACTGCGAGATACAGTGCGCCTCGTCGATCGCGATCAGGCCCGGCTTGCGTTTAGCGAGCATCTCCGGAAAGCCGGGCACCCGCAGCCGCTCGGGCGCGATAAAGAGGAACTCAAGCGAGCCGTCGAGGTAGGCGCGGCAGGCCTCGCGCGCGGCCTCCCTGGGGAGTCCGGAGTGAATGCGCGCCACGTTGAGGCCGAGCGCGGACAGTTTGGCGGCCTGGTCGTCCATGAGCGCGATGAGCGGCGAGATGACGAGCGCGGTGCCTCCGCGGGCAAGCGCCGGCAGCTGGTAGCAGAGCGACTTGCCCGCGCCGGTCGGCATGACCAGCAGCACGTCGCGGCCCTCGACCGCGGCGCGGCACACCCCTTCCTGATTCGCCCGAAAGGCGCGGAATCCGAAACGCTGCTCCAGCAAGGCGTGGAGGGATGGAGACGGGGGCATAGGGAAAGTATAAAGCTGCGGGGGGCTCTATACTCGCGGCATGGAACACCTGTGGACGCCCTGGCGATATTCCTACGTAACCGGCGCGGCCGGGCAGGCGGACGCCGGACGGGTTGAGCGGGAGCCGGTTGGTGCAGAGCCAGAAAGGCGCAAGGGCGTGGCGCCGGAGCTGAGCGCCTGGAAGGGTGACTTCGGCTGCGTGTTTTGCAATCTTGTGGCGTCCACGGACGATGCGGTGGCTCGCGGCGCCCGACCGGACGAAGCCGAGCGTGCCAGCCTGCTCGTGGTCCGCAGCGAGCGTGTGTTTTTGTGCTTGAATCGCTTTCCGTACAACTCCGGCCATTTAATGGTTGTGCCGTATGCGCACGGTGCGTCGCTGGCGGAGCTGCCGACGGCGACCGCGAACGAGATAATGGCGTGGGCGCAGCGCGCCGAGCGCGCGCTCGAGGCTACCTACACGCCGGACGGCTTCAACATGGGGCTCAACCTGGGGGCGGCCGCCGGCGCGGGTGTGGCGGAGCACCTGCACCTGCACGCGGTACCGCGCTGGACGTCCGTGCTCATCAGCAGGCCGCATCTTGACCGCATCCTAAGGACAGGAGTGAAGCAGACCATGAGCGAGATTCATCCCCAGGCCGGAACCAGCCACTCGCTGGACAAGACCCCGGAGCAGGAAAACCACACGGCCAGCGCCCAGGCTCCGCCCACCAGCGTGGAGCCGGTAGCGCCCACAGACGCGCAGGCCGCGGGTGCGGCGACCGGCGAGCAGCACGCGCGGCTGAGTGAAAACGTAAGCGGCTCAGAGCAGGAAGGCAATGACGAGCGCGCCTCAAGGCTGGCGAACGAGATGCCGGGCGGCCATGCCGGGTATAACTCGACGGGCAGCTACAGCGGCACCAGCGGCGGGCAGAAGTAAGAGGCGCTCTCCAGGGCGCAGATACTCTGGAGGGCGGCACAATAGCCTGACTCGGAGGATGAGCCGGTACTGACCGTGAAGATCGTCCGCGTGATCGACGGTCGTAGAGATCCGGCGTGCGGTTTATAGCCTCTCCGCACTTACTGAAACAAGGTTTCCTTACCCAGCACGGGGAGCGGCACCGACTCTTCCGCAGCTTCCTCACTTAGTCCCGGGACTTCCCCATCGCCGGCGGCGTCCACCATTTCTTTGGGGAGCTGCTTACTTGGTTTGACGCCGAGCGCCCGCAGCATCTCCACCTGGCGAATGGCATTGCCTTTGCCG
>CAXTMW010000203.1:0-252 GCA_964245455.1 uncultured Acidobacteriaceae bacterium | reverse complement strand
TTTTTGCGCGTCGCCCAGTTTTGCGCCGACCTCGGTCAGGTCCTTCGCGAAGGCGGCTAGTTTGTCGTACAACTCGCCTCCGCGTTTGACGATCTCCTGCACGTTGGAGCGCTGCTGCTCCTGCCGCCACAGGTGCGCCACGGTGCGGACGACGAACAACAGCGTGCTCGGGCTTACCAGAAGTACGTTCTTGTCCCAGGCCTCCTGCCACAGGGCTCCGTCGCGCGCAATCGCGAGCATGAAGGCCGGCTC
>CAXTMW010000202.1:815-6144 GCA_964245455.1 uncultured Acidobacteriaceae bacterium | reverse complement strand
GGTGTTCGGGCTCGGCGGCATCGGGCTCAACGTCATCCAGGGCGCCAGGATGGTGGTGTTCCCCGAGACGTCGCACATGGTCCAGCTGGAAGCGCCGGACGCTGTCAATCGCGAGTTGCTGCAGTTCTTGTCCGGCGTGTAGAGAGAACCTAAACCTTGCGCGTATGAAACGCGCCCCGCATGGCGAAAAACGCGGGCTGCGGCTGGTAGCTGTCGTTGAACGGCAGGCACAGCTCCTCGCGGGACGGGTGCTTCGGGCGAAACTTTGCGCCGGACCCGGCGTTCAGCCACGACAGGCGGTTTGAAACGCCCCACGTCAACACGTCCGTCACCGCGGAGTTTTTCAGCAGGAGCCGCAGGTAGTCGCCATAGATGGAGCCGACCGCCGCGCCGCGTTCTGCCGCGTCGTCCGCGGCGATTTCGTCATCATTTACATCCAACTCAGTTACAAATACCTTGAGCCCTAAATCCTGGCACTGCTCCAAATACTTAGACAGCCCGTCGCCGATCTGCGCGGCCGACCCGGCGGACAGGTGCGACTGGATCCCGACCGCATCGAGGGGCACGTTGCGCTCCCGAAGCCGGCGCAGCAGGGCCAGCACAGCTGCGCGCTTGCTCGTGTCGCCGGGGGTATCGGTCTCGATGCTGTAGTCGTTGTAGGTCAGCAGGGCTCCGGGGTCGGCCGCGCGCGCTGCGCGAAAGGCGACCTCCAGGTAGCGCGGGCCCAGCAGCTGGAACCAGGGGCTGGCGCGCATTCCGTCACCCTGCCCGTCTTTCAGCTCGATCGCCTCGTTCACCACGTCCCAGGAGCGGATACGACCCCGGTACCGCCCGGCCACGGTCGCGATGTGGTCCGTTAGGTATTGTTCGGCGTTGCCGGCGTTCACGGTCGTCGCGAACCACGCGGGCAGCTGCTCATGCCAGCACAGAGTGTGGCCGCGCACCTTCATGCCATGCGTCGCGGCAAACCGCATAAAGCGGTCCGCTTCGGCAAAGTCAAAGCGGTCAGGCGCGGGCCGGAGCGGGCCCCATTTCATTGTGTTTTCGGCCACAACAACGCCGGCCTGCTCCACAACCGTGCGCGTGTAGGCGGTGTCGCGGTCCAGCAGGGCTACGTTCACGGCCGTACCGGCAAGCAGCCCGCGCGCCGCGGCATGCGCCTTGAGCGATCCGGCGCCAGTCCAAACCGGCGCCGCCTGCCCTGTGGCGAAGTGAGCGGCTGCTCCTGCCGTAGCGGCCGCCCCAACCGTGAGCATGCGTTTTGCAAAGGTGCGACGACTCTCCAAGCTCCTTGTCTCCCGAAAACGTTCTTCGTTCGACACCGTACACCAGCGCAGGCAAAAGAGCGACCCGGAGACCGAATCGCTCTTTTACTTGCACATCAAGGCTCAGGCCTGGACGCTGGCTTTCACTTCCTGGATGTGAGGCTGGATGTACTGATCGAAAGACGTCTTCTTCTGGTCGATGTCGGCGGTGCTGCCGGAGAAGATCACCTTGGTATCGGTGATCCCAAGAAAGCCGAAGATCGCTTTGAGATAGGGGGTTTCGCTGTTGTAGGTCTCGGCAGGCGCACCGGGCGCGTAGTTGCCGCCGCTCGCGATGATGAAGGTCGCCTTTTTGCCTTGTACCAGACCCTTGTAACCCTCGGGACCGACGCTGAAAGTCTTGCCCATCCGGACAATGTGGTCAATCCAGGCCTTAAGCGAGGCCGGCACGCCGAAGTTGTACATGGGCGCGCCAATCACAATCTCATCCGCGGCGAACAGCTCGGCGATAAGCTCATCCGAGATCTTGAGCGCCTGCTTGTGCTCGGGCGTCTGCTGGTCCGGGGTGCTGTACGCGCCGCCGATCCAGTTCATGTCCACAAAGGTGAGCTCTGTTTTAGGCAGGTCCCGGTGCGTCACCGTGCCGCCCGGGTGTTTGCTCTTCCATTCCTCGGCAAAAGCAGCAGTGAGCTTGCGGGATACGGAGTAGTCTCCGCGGGTGCTTACGTCGATTTGCAGCAGAGTAGCCATAGATCTCCTTATTGCTGGTAGAGGATGCGGGTAGGTGATGCGTAGGTGCAGCGGGACGAATCAGTGTGACAACACGTATTCCGTATCGCAATGGATGCACCCCGGCATCAGGAGGTTCAGGAATTTGTGCACGATTGTCGCGAACTTCTGTCTTCCGCTGCAAGTGCGCCATAAAACGACGACCCTCCATCCTCTGCCTTGCCGATCTCGCAAGTCCACCGGGAAAAGGGCAAGTTGGGAAGAGTTGCCTTCTGTCTTCTATAATCGGGATTCGCTCAGAGCTTGCTCTGATTCTTGCTGTAGCCGAGGGTGTGCCTATCTTTCCCGAATTCCTTGGGGGTCCAACCTCCCCAAACCCTGAGAGCCGCCGCGCGAAGTCCGCAAAGCGCCTCCGCTTCATCGCGACACTGCTTCTCTGCTCCTCCGCTATCTCGGTTGCATGGGCACAGGCAAACATCATCACCAGCATTCGGATCATCGGCAACCGCCGCATCCCGAAGGAAACCGTTCTGGCCCGGCTGTTTTCGCGGGAAAACGAGAACTACGACCCGGCCACGATCGAGCGGGACTTCAACTCGCTTTGGAACACCGGCTACTTCGAAGATGTGCGCATTGAGCGCGAGGACATCCCGAAGGGCGTCATCCTCGACATCTACGTGCACGAAAAGCCGACCATCCGCGAGATCAACTACAAGGGCTTAAACTCCATCACGCAGTCCGACATCCTGGACGCCTTCAAGAAGGCCAAGGTCGGCCTCAGCCAGGAGTCGCAGTACGACCCGACCCGCATCGCGCAGGCCGTAACCGTGATCAAGGAGCTGGAGTCCGAGCACGGTCACCAGTTCGCGACCGTGCGCACCGACGTCAAAACGATCCCGCCCTCCAGCGTGCAGGTCAATTTCGCGGTCAAGGAAGGCCCCAAAGTCCAGGTCGGCAACATCACCTTCACCGGCAACGAGCATGTGCAGGGCCGCCTTCTCCGCGCATCGATGAAGAACCTGAAGCCGATCGGGATTCCGAACTCGATCCTGCTCGAAAATCTATTTTCAAAGACCTTTGACTCGACCAAGCTTGAAGAAGACACCGAGCGGGTGCGCCAGGCTTACCGCGACCGCGGCTACTTCCGCGCAAACACCGGCGACCCGGACACCCACATCCGCAATGACAATGGCCTAAGCCTGTTTACCTTCCGCCCCAAGAACGGCAAGCGGATGGACATTCACATCTCGGTCGAGGAAGGTACGCGCTACCGCCTCGGCAGCATCACGTTCTCCGGCAACAAGGCCGTCAGCAACACCAAGGCGCTGCGGGCGCAGTTCGCCATGAAGGACGGCGACATTTTTGAGGCGACCGCGTTCGGCAAGGGCCTGAAAGCTCTGTCGCAGGCTTACAACGGGCTCGGCTATATCAACTTTCAGCCCATCCCCACGCCGAAGTTCGACGAAGCCGCGAAGACCGTTTCCTTCGATATCAATATCGACGAGGGCAAGCAGTTCAAGGTGTCGCGCATTGAGTTCACCGGCAACAAGATCACGCGCGACTTTGTGATCCGCCGCGAACTGCTGCTGGAAGAAGGCCAGGTGTACAACTCACGCGCCTGGGAGGCGAGCCTGCAGCGCCTGAACCAGCTGGAGTACTTCGACCCGCTCAAGGTGGACCAGGACACAGAAACGCACCAGAACGCGGAAGCCGGCACGGTCGACCTGCTCCTAAAAGTGCATGAAAAAGGTAAAAACTCGATCGGGTTGAACGGCGGCGTCAGCGGTGTTTCCGGCTCATTCCTCGGCCTCAACTACCAGACCAACAACTTCCTCGGCCTGGGTGAAACGCTGTCGCTGCAGGCCAGCCAGGGTAACCTGGCGCGTAATGTCAGCCTTGGCTTTAACGAGCCGTACCTGCGCAACAAGCCGATCAACGTCGGCTTCCAGGTCTTCTCGAACAAGACCGACTACAACTCGAACCGGGCCTATGGGGGAACGGCGAACACCGCATCAACCACCCCCGGCGCGCAGAACAGCAACAACGCGACCAATTCGCTGGTGCAGAACTACAACCAGTCCTCCACCGGCTTTTCGCTGTCGGCCGCGTACCCGCTGCGCCGCTCGTTCAAGCGCGTCGGCATCACCTACTCCTGGAACCGCAGCGCGGTTACGGCGTTCAGTGCTGCCTCGCAGGGCCTTTTCCAGACGCTCGCCTTCCGCTCCGGCATCCAGGGACAGAACGCGCTGACCGGCATCATCACGAGCCAGGTCTCGCTATCCTACTCCTACAACCATCTCGATTCGAGCTTTGCCCCGCGCTCCGGCTCCGAGCTGCAGGCGGCGTTCCAGCTGGCCGGGCTGTACGGCAGCGTCCGCTACATCCAACCGGTCCTCGAGTTCAAACAGTGGCACCCGGTGCGCGGCTACCACCTGGACCCAAACGGCCGCAATGCGATCGGCTATCGCTTCCAGCTCAACTACATCCAGGGCATCTCGGGCGATGTGGCGCCGCCGTTTCAGCGCACCTACACGGGCGGCGAAAGCGATCTGCGCGGCTTCGACATCCGCTCCGGCACCCCGTACGCCTTTATCCCGACGCGGGTGCTGTTTAACCTGACCAACCCGGACGGCAGTTGCGTTTCGCGCACGCCGGGTACGGCGCAGATTAACCAGTGCATCCAGGTGCCGCTGCCGGTGTACGGCATCGTTTCGGCCGGCGGCGATACGTCCTTCCTTAACAACCTGGAGTACCGCATCCCGCTTGTGGGGCGTACGGCGGCGCTTGAGCTCTTCAACGATTTCGGCATCAACGTCGCTATCAACAAGAACCAGCTGCGGCAAAGCCCGGAAGGCATCGCAAACCTGGATGCGCCGCTGTACGGCTGCCGGAGCTACATCAACGGCGCCTGCACGGGCGGCATTCCGGTTCACTTCGACAACCTGATTCGCCCAATCAGCGGCACCAACCTGGTCCCGCGCGACTCGATCGGCGCGCAGATCTCCGTGCTGCTCCCGATTGTGAACGCGCCGTTCCGTATCTACTACGCTTACAATCCGCTGCGCCTGCGCAAGGACATTTCGCAGCAGAACCTGATCACCCGCGAACTGTTTCCCCAAGGCACCGCCGGCGACTTTACATTCCAGACAGCAACCCAGCTGTATGGCGCGCTGGACCAGCTGCGCGAGCCGGCGAAGACATTCCGCCTGACGGTTGGCACCACCTTCTAAGAACCCCGGAGTGAACCTCCGGCATAAAAACAAAAGGCTGGACCCTTTCGGATCCAGCCTTTTGTTTTGCGCTTAGATTTTCTAGACGCCCATGCCGTACTCAGT
>CAXTMW010000202.1:0-805 GCA_964245455.1 uncultured Acidobacteriaceae bacterium | reverse complement strand
GCGCAGCTCGCGCCCGATATACAAGCCGAGCGTGACCGCGCCGACAAGCGCCGTCGCGAAGCCAAGCAGGCGCAGCGGCTCTACTCCCTCGTCGTCGAGAGCTGTCCCCACCGAATCAGCGTCAGTCGAGAAAAGATGCAACCGGATCATGCCCCTGATCATAGCGCAGCCACTTTGATCGGTAGCAAGTGTGGACTCCGCGGCAACAGCACTATGGTCATGGCCGCGCTTCCAGTTCACGCAGCAGGCTCACCTTGCGCTCCGGCGCGAGAAAGCTGGCCTCGATCGAGTTGGCCGCGAGCTCCCGAAGCTGTTCCCGCGTGAACTCGAACTGGCGCGCCGCTAGCCGGTACTCGCCTTCCAGATCACTGCCGAACAGCGCCGGATCGTCGGAGTTGAGCGTGATCATCAGGCCCGCGTCGAAGTAGGAGCGCACAGGATGCTCGTTGAGTGAGGGGCAGCAAGCCGTGCGCAAGTTCGATGTCATGCAAATTTCAAGTGGCACCTGCCGTTCCGCCAGCACATGCATGAGCTCTGGGTCGTCAATCGCCGAGAGCGCATGGCCGATCCGCTCGGCCCCGATGTTGAGCGCGCCCCAGATGCCTTCCGGGCCGACTGTTTCGCCGGCGTGGGCTGTCAGGTGCAGCCCGGCATCGCGCGCCTCGGCATAGAGTTCGCGAAATGGCTCAGCGCCGGTGCGGCGCTCGTCGCCGCCGATGCCGATGCCGACGATGCTCGGGTGCTCGCGGCGCATCTCCGCTGCTTTGTGAAAGACACGCGCGGCCTCCTCTGGGCCGAAATGCCG
>CAXTMW010000201.1:313-6185 GCA_964245455.1 uncultured Acidobacteriaceae bacterium | reverse complement strand
ACAAGAATGTTCCTTTTTCGCTCCGGCGCGCTCTTACTGCGCATACGGTTCAAACGGCGGCGCAGATCGGCTGGGGACAGCTTGAGAATGGCGAACTGCTGACAACCGCGGAAGCGTCAGGCTTCGACCTCATGGTCACGGCGGACCAAAATATCGCCTACCAGCAGAATCTCGCGGCCCGCGAGATCGCCCTTGTCGTCCTCGGCTCGAACCAATGGCAATTGGTCCGCAATCACTTGCCAGAGATCATAGCGGCCGTCGATGCGGCACGGCTCAACAGCTACGCTTTCGTTAGCATTGCTCTGCCGCCTAAGAAACTTCGCCGTACTTCATAACGAACGTCACGTTGGCGGCAAGAAGCACTTCCGGCCAGGGTTGAGCTGAATGTGACACAACCGGGTAGGCAGCTGTTTCGAATTTGTTGTTGCACTTAGGGGATCAAGATTATTCGGCGTTGCAGCGCAATATCTATTACTTCTGAGAGAAAACACTGAGTCATGGAGCAAGCTTTTTGTACTCCAGGAGTGAGGCATAGTTGCTCATGGCGCAGATTTTGACCTCAAAGGTTGCACCAGAAGCGTCACGGAGGGTGAGGGGCTGACCCAGAGTGAAAAACGTAGGTTGGGAAATGTTTTGATTGATGTCAATCGGCATCGGGCAGATCGCGAAGAGCGTGGGCTTATACCTGGGCGTTCCCTTCGTTGCCGGATTCCTAACTCGGTTTGCTCTCATCCGGCTCAAAGGAGAGGAGTGGTATCGGACGCGCTTCATCCCCCGCATCAGCCCCCTTACGCTGGTCGCCCTGCTCTTCACGATCCTGGTTATGTTCTCGCTCAAAGGGGATCTGATCGTGCGATTGCCGCTCGATGTAGTGAAGATCGCCGTCCCGCTGGTCATCTACTTCCTTATCATGTTCCTGGTCAGCTTCTGGATGGGCGAGCGGCTGGGCGCAAACTACGCTCAGTCTGCGACGCTCTCCTTCACGGCGGCCGGCAACAACTTCGAGCTCGCCATTGCAGTTGCCGTTGCGGTCTTCGGCCTGAACTCAGGAGAGGCGTTCGTCGGCGTCGTCGGTCCGCTCATTGAAGTTCCGGCTCTGATCGGCTTAGTAAATGTGGCTTTCTGGATGCGTCGGCGCTACTTCGGTGGAGAGATGGCGAGATTGCAGGTTCTACCGGTTGAAGACTCTATTTAGCTTCGTAACGGAGGTTTTATTGGCGGCAAGCATGACGCGTCATCGTCTAAACCGAAGGCTTCATTGGCGGCAAGCGGTCCCGTCTCGATCTAAACCGAACGTTTCAGACGCAGCAACTGACTTGACGTATTTCTACCCCCCTATGTAGAGTTACTGCCATGGGTTCCGAGCTTAGGATAACCGGCCCGTTGTTAAAGGTGTTGCACGAGTTTCTGCAGCGGCCCGGCATGAGTCTGTCTGGCGCTGATATAGCGAGACGGTCCAATCTCAAATCCGGCACACCTTACCCTCTGCTCAGTCGCCTGGAGGAAGCTGGTTTGCTTTCAAGCAAGTGGGAAGAGGTGTCCCCACGGGAAGTAGGACGTCCGCGCCGGAGACTTTACGAAATGACAGGACTAGGTGTGCGCCAGGCTCATGCAGCATTTCAAGAAGTGCAAGCTCCCTCGGGGGTGCCAGCATGGAGTTTCTGAAGCACGTTGCTTTTCTCGTGCCAGCCGTCATACCCGTACTTACCATCAAAGCTCTGGAGTCGATATTCGAAGCCGTATTTGCTGAGGAGTGGAAGGCTTGGACCCCACGCTTAGCTCAGAAGCTGATGCAGGGGGCCGTGAAATCGCTACCGCCTGAAAAACAGGAGAGGTATTTGGAGGAGTGGACGGCCGCTTTAGCTGACACGCCTGGCTTTCTCGTGAAAGTCTTCTTCGCCCTTGACCTATATCGAGCCAGCTTCTTGATCTCAGGACAAAGCAACGAAGCTGAAGCGGGTAAAGTCGTCACACGGGATACTGAAGCGTTGGGAAGAATAAGCCCGCCTAAGACCCGCGACACCAGGCGGCGGGAGACGCGACAGTCCGCAGGGACAGGCCTCGCCCGCGGGTGCTTGTAGTAGATGAAGAGCGGGTCATAGCAGACACTCTGGCGATAATTTTGAAGCATTCGGGTTATGCCGCAAGAGCGGCGAAGAAGGGATCGCGGTAGCTCGTGATTTCAAACCTGAAGCTCTTATCGCTGATGTGTTGATGCCGGGAATCAGCGGCATTGAAACTGGAATACAAGTCCGGCCTCTTTTGCCTCAATGCAAAGTCTTGCTCTTTGCCGGCCAAGCAGCAAGCCGTGACGAAATAGAACAAGCCGCCCACGCAGGGCACGCCTTCAATGTCTTAGAAAAGCCCGTCGACCCAAGTGAATTCCTGTCGCAACTTCAGACTATGACAGATGCTGAGGCTGTAGCTAGCTGCCCTAAGTGCGGTGCCGGGACCATCGTTGACGATCCAGGAAAGCCCTCACTTGCCGATCCCAGACGAATTCCGCTGCTCATGACCGTCAAGTGCTTCAAGTGCGAAAAAGTCTTTGACGTTCTGACCGCAAACCTCCGCCGCCCGGAATAGCTCACGATAAAGTCCCTTATCAATTAGTAGTAAAGTGGGTCTGCATGGAAGTCGCGCTCATCGCAGGGCCGGGCACGGAGGAGGGCCAGGCAGAGCCCTCCTCGGGCTCAGCTTGGGTTTCATCAAAGCGCAGGCGGCACTCAGCGTCCTCACGCTCGCCTCCGTGCCGGCTGCGCACACCCGGTCTGCCGCAAAGCCGGCGGCGATCTTGAACAGGTCAAGTTCCTGCTCGGCCATATGGCCGAGCTGCCCCTGGCACTGCGGCAGGCGTACATGCTCGCGCTCGCGAACAACCTCGACATCGAGGTTGAACAGGCGGACCAGACCATTGCGGACAAGAGCCTGTTGCTGGCGGAAGGCGGCGGCCTGCCGCGTCTGCTCATTTCGGAGTCGCGGAAGCGCCGATCGGGGCCGCGCCATTGAGCAATCCACTGCCAAGCTTCTCGGTGGGCGGCATTTCGCCCTTTAGCGTGGAGCCGCTGGGCGCAACCATTTTCCAGCTCCTACAACAACAGCCTCGTGGTTGAGAGCGCCCGGTCGCTCTCGCTCGGAACCGCAGCGTACTCTGCCGGCTCGTCCGTGCCGGGCTTCTCGGCCGAACTGTTCGGTCGCTACGGCTGGCTGCGGCGCAACCCGCAGGTCTCCCTGCTGACGCTGAACCAGACTGGAGTAGCGTCGGGCAGCACGAATACAACGCACAACACGCTTGGGTCGACGACCTTGACCAAAGGCTTTGCGCCGGGTACGACCATTGAGCTAGGCGCCAATGACTTCGTGCAGAGCTTTTACTCCGGGCGCTCCTCGGCGGTCCCGTTCTCGCACCCCAACGCCTATGCCCTCATCGCGCAGCCGCTGCTGCGCGACGCGGGGGCCGCCAACAACAGGCGGCACATCGCGATTGCGAAGACCAACAAGAACATCTCCTCGGCGTGCTGGAAGAGCAGATCATCAGCACCATCACGGGCGTGGGCGCCCTGTACACAGACCTGCGCACGCTCTAGGAAGAGGTCAAAGTTCAGCGGCAGGCCGTAGCGGCTGCCGAGCTGCTCTTGCACAACGATCAAGAACAGCTGGAGGTAGGGCGGCTGCCGGCCACCGCGGCCGCTCAGGCTGAGTCGCTGGTCGAAAGCACCCGGATGACCCTGGCGCAAACCGACTCGCTTCGGGTGCAGCAGGAAGTCATCCTGCGGACGCTGATCGACCCGCGTTCGCTGACCGGGACCGAGGACGTTGCGGAAGTCATCGCAGTGGACCCTCTCTGAGAGCCGCAAGCCGAAAGCGAGGCCCCGGTGGGCGCTATGGTCAAAGAGGCCCTGGGCCGGCGGCCGGATGTGCGGCAGACCCGGCTCCAGATCGCCAACGGCGAGCTAGAGGTTGCCGGCGCGACTAACGCGGCCAAACCGGAGCTGGACGTCTACGGTAGTTACGAGAGCCGGGGCGTGATCGTACCGGGGCTGCTCGCGACCGGCGGTGACGCGCTGACCGGCAACACGGTTCCATACATCATCCCGACCGGGGGCAACCGGTCCTCTACTCTTTATGAAACTGGGGTTCAGTTCTACCTGCCGCTGCGCAACGAAGTGGCGCGGGCCAACCTGGACGCGGACAAAGCGACTCTGCGCAAGCAGCAGCTGCGGGTGGCGCAGCTGGAAGCCGAGGTAGGCGCGGAGGTGCGCAACGCCGTAACCGCGCTGCACTTGGCGCGAGCGGCGGTCGGCGCGGCGGCGAAGGCGGGGGAGCTGCAGGAAAAGTTGCTGGGCGGGGCACAGGATAGCTTCAAGGCTGGCGACGGAACCTACCGGTCGGTGATCGAGGCGGAAACGTACGTGGCGCAGGCGCGGACGACCGAGGTTATTGCGAAAGCGGCCCTGCTGAAAGCCGCGGGGCAGCTGGACAGGGTGACTGGGCGGGTACTGAATCGAATGGGACCACGGTGGAAAAGGGCGAGCCGAAGTTGGCGACGCAGCGGTGACCTTTGAAGAACACCCGCCGTGAAGTGAGCGCCGGCCGCTCGCCAGTTCAACGCTTCGACGTCAAATGTTCAATGTCTTCCACCACACTAACTTCGCGTTGCTCAGCAAGATGAAGTTAGGCGTTTCCGGAGGTCTACCTGCCCCCATGTTCGGCACGCTGCAAGCAGGATCTCGCCCTCAACAAGCCTCCTGGCGTTGAGCTCGTTGGGGGATGGCTCCTCGCGCATGATCCCAGAAAACTTGCTCGATGGAGAGACCGCCATCACCTGTTTTCTCAACCCTCGCCGCCGACGCTGCGAGAACAAGAAGACGCCGCCATATCGGGGTGGCTTCCAAGCAATTGCGTGAGGGACTTGCCTGCCGCTGTCGATGGCTGAACACTCGCTCCGTCGATTTAATCCTTTAAGACGAGCTCCTTGCCCTGTGGAGCGCTCCGGATCGTAGCAGCAGCAAGTTTGAGGTGAGCCTCGGCCATTTCCGTGGGCATGTTCGCGATCATTCATTGACGGAAACATCCTCGTAGCGCGCGGCCTTGAACATTTCCAGGAACACTACATCCTCGGTTCCGGTGTTCTCTATCGTGTGGCCTGCCATGGTGGGAACAAATCCAACATCATTGGCGTTGAAATCCAACGCGCGTGCCTTTGCTCCTGTCGTGACGACGTCATCCTACCTTTACCTCTGATCCAGTACTGCCACTCGCTTCCGTTCGGGTGCCAATGCATTTCCCGGATGGCTCCAGGCTTGAGCGTGACCGTGGCGGCCGCGATATTCCGCGCTGCGGCGGCGGTAAGCCGAACGCTTGGTCGATTACGTTCAAAAAGAGGAACGCCAGGATGCGTTTCCAGATTCTGTATTTGGATCGAAAGAGCAGACTGCGAAAGGTAGAGCTGCCTTGCGGCACGGCCAAAATTCAGCGTGGGGGCAACAGCGATGAACGACCGTAACTGCTTAAGATCCATAGCGCTCTAAGATTCGATGATTTCACACTGAGGAGAAGAGTGGGTGCCAATGTTGCTCAGCACCTGAGCACTCGCAGGCCGCCCTACGGGAGTTTTGGACCTTCCCAGGCGTTCAGCAGGAAAAAGCAGGATGCCTTGATTGCCGGAAAGGGCACTGATCTTCTTTGTGCTTTTGGAAACCCAGACGCTGATGCGGACACTTCTGCCCTTTGTCTTATTGCTCAACCCCGCGCGGCGCCTGCGAGCGCATCCAGGACGGCAGCCACCAGTTCCACTTGCCCATGAGCGAGACCAGCGCAGGCACCAGAAGCGTCCGGATCAGGGCCGCATCCACAATGACGCCAAAAGCAAGTG
>CAXTMW010000201.1:0-303 GCA_964245455.1 uncultured Acidobacteriaceae bacterium | reverse complement strand
GTGTTGTTGAGATGATTTTGGGAATCTGATTTGGGTCGCCGCTCAGTGAGAGGAACGAGATCATCAGAATGATAGCCGCCGAGGTTACCAGGCGGCCTGTACGGGCGAGCGCCGCGACGATCGCTTCGTCAGTCGAACCGGTGCGATCGTACTCCTCGCGAAGCCGCGAAAGAACAAACACTTCATAGTCCATGGAAAGCCCGAACAGGCAGGCAAAGACGACCACCGGAATCCAATCTCGTATGGCCGCCGTCGCGGGCACGCCGTAAAAGAATGCTGAGCCGTGACCGCGCTGCCTGAACC
>CAXTMW010000200.1:0-6205 GCA_964245455.1 uncultured Acidobacteriaceae bacterium | reverse complement strand
CGGGATCGATGAGCGGTGAGGGGACTTCGGCGAAGCAGTGGGGTGAAGCTCGCCACGCCTGCCGGTCGACGCTTCGACTCTGGACTTGTAAAACTTCCTAAACTCTAAACGGCCTGCGCGGCTGGCGCTCACTTCGTGGGATGTTTTTGCTTGTTGCGCTCACGACGGAGTTTCCGGCGCTGGGGCAGTCCCGGCAAGAAACTCTGCCGTCTTTATCTGTAACTGGCACAGTTTCTTATAACTCTTCCGCAGCTTATCTGACAGCTCATGCTCGCGTACCGCTAAGCGCCTGTCCAGCGGAGAAGCACTGCATTGCTGAAGAAATCTTCATGAAGAAGCCTTCAGAACTGCGTGTCATTGCAGGCCACTGCCTTGCATTTATGTCCGGTCGTCGGGCAGCCGCTGCCAAGCAGGCCCCGAGACAAATCAGGACCGGGGGATAAAGCCATGCAGGGAGCAATGACGGGGGTTACGGGCAACAGGACGCGTGCAACGGAAGCAGTGCTGGGTGGAGCGGACGCGGGCAAGCTTGCCCATGCGGCACGGCTCCGGCCGATCGCGCCGGGAGGGGCCGCGCGCACTACGGCACGGAAGGCGGAGGCCGGCGCTCCTCTATCGGCCGAGCAGGAAGCTCTGCTGATCGAGCACCTGCCGATCGTTCGCTACGTCGCGCGCAGCATTCACGAGCGCCTGCCGCAGCATGTGGAGCTGGACGAGCTGGTCGGTGCCGGCACGCTGGGTTTGCTGGATGCGGCGCGCAAATTCGACGCCGGCAAGAATGTGCAGTTTCGCTCGTATGCGCAGTTCCGGGTACGCGGTGCGATTCTGGACAGCCTCCGCTCGCTCGACTGGAGCCCGCGGGAACTGCGCCGGAAGGGCCGCGCGATCGAAGACGCCGCGCGCTCTCTGCAACTGTCGCTTGGCCGCGCACCGCAGGACTCAGAGGTCGCCGCCAAGATGGGGTTTTCGCTGCTGGAACTGCAACAGCTGACCGGGCAGCTGAAGGGGCTCGAGGTCGCGACGCTTCACGCAGAACGCGGCGAGGAATCGGGGGAAGAGGAGCTTGCCTTCCTGCCTGCAAAAGATACCGAAAACCCGTTGTTTCAGTGCCTGGAAGCCGAAGCGAAGCAGCGCCTGATCGCAGGCATTGAAGCGCTGCCGGAACGGGAACGGCTGGTGATGACCCTCTACTACTACGAAGAACTGACGATGAAGGAGATAGGCACGGTGCTCGGCGTGGTGGAGTCGCGGGTGTCGCAGATCCACCACCTGGCTCTGGGCCGGCTGCGCAGCAAGCTGGCGGATCTGGGTGCCCGGGGCAGCAAGCCGGGACCGGCGCGGGTGCGGCGCGCGAGCTAGAAACAAAGCCTGGCAGTCCAGGGCCGTGTGGACGTCCACAGACGAGAAGCGAGAAAGCAGGAGGATAGGAATGGAAAATATGCACGCAATCACAGAGTGGGTGGATGGCTGGCCAATAAATCTTGCAGCAGCCGCGCTGCCCGGACCGCGGCTGCCGGTGTCCAGCATGTGCGCGAGCCCTGAGTGCGGAGGGGCAACGCGCTTTCGCTTGAACCGGCGAGCGGCATGCAGCCCGGAATGCCTGCGCTTCCTGCTGAGCAGCATCGTGCGCGAGGAGAACCGGCGGACCGGCGAAGCCGCTGCATGCTTGGACTGGCAGCCGCCGCAGCCGTTTATCGGCCGCCTCCTGGTGGAGCAGGGAAGCGTGACTGAAGCGCAGCTCGCGCAGGCACTGGAATCACAGCGTGCTACCGGTGCAGGACGATTGGGCTGCTGGCTCAAGCAGCACATGCAGCTCCGTGATGCCGAGCTGACGGCCGCGCTCGCCCTCCAGTGGCGCTGCCCGCGTCTGCGTGTCGGCACGTTCGCACCGGCAGCCATGGCTGCTTATCTACCCAGGCCCTTGTTGGAGCAGCACGGAGCTTTGCCGCTGCGTGTCACACCCTTGGCTGACCGGCTTTCCCTGTGTTTTGAGGATCACAAGAACCCGGCCCTGATCCGCGCCGTTGAGCGCATGCACGGCCTAGAAGTGGAAGCAGGCCTTTTAACGGCACCCGAGTTCTGGCGAACAACCCGTGAACTGCTGGCGGTACGGTTCCCCCGCGTGAAAACGGTAGACGCCGGTTCGCCCGAGAGCATGATGGAGGCCATGGCTCGGCTGCTCGCTCTTTCAGATGTTGCCGAGGCTCGCCTGGTCGCCGTCGAGGACTGCTACTGGCTGCGGGTGTGGATTGCGTCGGAAAGCGATGGCAGCACTTCGAGAATCGAAATGTGCGACGTTCTTTGTACTCTGCGCACCGGGGCGGCTCATGGCGGCGCGGACTTTTTCGCCGAAACAGACGCGCTGTTTCGCGCCATGCGCGAAGTGCTCGCTTGATGGATTGCCGGTAAGCAGCGGTAACTTAATCGCGGCTCGGACGCCGCACAGCCTTTGGCCCGGGTGCCGAGGACGCCGCGTCCCGGGACACGCGAACAAAGGTCGGAGCTGCATCGGGGTACCAGGTCAGCCGGTGCAGCTCGCGCTTCCGCACATTGGCCACAGCACCCGGACGAAAGCACGCGAGACAAACGCCACCCACGCGGCGCGCGCTGGGGTACACAACGCCGAGCGAGCCGAGCTCCAAAAGATCGAGCGCAAGCTGCTGCGAAGCAAGGTACGAGGCCGGCTGGAGGCAGGCCGCACGCTGTGTGCTGTAGCGAACCTCGGCCGCTTCGTCTCCCGTCGGGTCCGGTTCGGGCCGCAGGTCATGGAAGGGCCCGCTGAAATCAGCGTGGTAGTGGTCGTAATCCAGCTCCTCGCGCCCCAGCCAGACTATCTCCGTGAAGTGCAGGGAGCGATGAAACTGGACCTCCGACTTGGCGGTTTGTAGATCGAAACCCGCGTACCAGGCCCCCCTATTCGGTGTGGAAAAGCGCGCCCCCTGCGGGTGCGGATGAGAGAAAGCCGCATTGATGATGCGCGCATACGGAAGCTCGTAGACGAGCTCGCGCGCGGTGACGCCGGGCCGGTTGTTGCCTTCGGCAAGCAGCCGCTCATTGGTGGCGTTGTCGAGCGCGTAGAGCAGCTGCAGGTCATCCTCCGAGTCGGCGATGCGCGTCAGCACGGAGTCGCTGTAGCGCGCCGGCAGCAGCCGGGAGGTCAGGAGGCGGCTGAGCTCGGTCACAGGCGGCAAATACTGGCTGGAGGTGAGAAGCGGGGATGCGGGAGCGCGCGCCAGCCGGAGGCGCTCGGCTGCGGCCTGGAGAGTCAGCTGCCCGCCCTGGCGTGCCTTGCGGGGTGGGTGACTTTTACCGGTGGGGGGGTCGGAAGCCATTGATCTGTATCTGTCCCTGTGTCTGTCCTGTGCCGATCAGCCGCCTCGCCGCGCGTCCAGCAGGCGGCGCACCATATCCATCGCGGGCGCGCCATCGCGCAGCATGTACTCGAGCGGAGTGCGGCTGGTAAAGATGGCATTCGAGTTAGGTAGGCGAACCCAGCGATCGGCAAGCTCTTGGCTGAAGAGGATGTTGAGTGATTTGAAGATGCCGATCAGGTACGAGATGCGCAACAAACGGTCCTGCTCCAGCGGCTTGGCCAAGCCGTTCTTCCAGTTGTAAAAGGTTCCATTGGACACGCCGCCGAGCAGCAGCCGCGCATCCTCATCTCGAATCTCCCAGTGGCGCATGATGTTGAAAAAAGCGCGAAGCGCCGCCGGAGTGAAGCGTTTGCGTTCTTCAAGATCGCCCAGATTGGGCAGCTCGAAAGCCGGATAGCGACTGGCCGGGTACACTGCCCCCCGGGTAGCGATTGTGAATTTTCCTGTTCTAGCCATCGCCTCGCGTCCTGATGGTTGCTCCAGCTGCGGAGTGTTACTGCTCCAGAATAGACGCTACGGGGACCCGCGAGTAACGGCACTTACCAGAATTCGGGACGAAGGTGACCGATTTGGGACAGCGCTTGTATTTTGAAAGGCAAGAACAAATTGAAGCTGAACCGTGATCCAGCCACCCGCGAGAAAGAGGCAGCAGGATGGGATGCATGGGTGCCTGTGCGGACCTTTGCTGCCCGACGTCGACACTGAATCCTTCGTCTTTCGTAGCGGCGCTTTTGGCTACCTGCATCAGGCCGCCGCGCCGAATGCGACTGAACGCGCCCGAACGGTAGCGTTGGCAGGCGACTGCAATCTTAGGGCGTAGGGACCGCACTCGCAGCCGGTGTGGCAGCTTGGCTGGGCAGCTTAATCATGTTGCGCGTCGCGGCAATGATCCGAGCAGAACTTGTTTCCGGGGTCGACAGTGCAGAAGCACGCCGGATGCGCGCACTTCCTCCGTCCCGCAGAAGCCTTTGTTTTCCAAACATAAGGGCAGCTCCTCCGCTGGCGCCCGCGCTGTGTGTGAGCGCCGATGCGGGGAAATATGCTCCGCCGAGTGGAGGGTGCGCAAGGCTGTCCCGCCGGTAGATGGGGCTGACACTTGTCACCTTCGATTGGTGACGCTTGGCACTGCTGCGCGTCGCCCGCCGGAGCGCAGACTCACCTCATCCATACCCACCGGCCGCAATCGTTGGCCGGTCACGAGGAGCAGCGATGGGGACACTGGCAATTTTCAGCGCGGAGGAGGCAGCAGGCCTCCAGCGTGTGACGACAGGCTCAGCCCGGAGCGTGGCTACGCTCGACCGGGTCAGCAAGCAATATGGGAGCTTCAAAGCACTCGATGAGCTTTCCTTTTCACTCGAACCCGGCGAGATCGTCGCGCTGCTCGGCCCGAACGGCGCGGGCAAAACAACCGCGATCCGTCTGCTTCTGGGGCTGACTCGGCAGAGCAGCGGCCGCGCCGATGTATTTGGTCGCCGCCCCGGCGCGCGCGAGGCGCGTCTGCGCATCGGCGCGATGCTCCAGGTAGGGCGCATGCCGGAGTCGCTGCGGGTGCGCGAGCACATCGAGCTGTTTCGCGGCTACTACCCGCGACCGCTCGCCATGGCAGAGATCCTGCGCATTGCCGGACTTGAGGCGGTCGCGGACTCCCTGTTCGGCGAGCTTTCCGGCGGACAAAAACAGCGGGTGCTGTTTGCGCTCGCGCTGGCCGGCGACCCGGACCTGCTGTTTCTTGACGAGCCGACGCTTGGCATGGATGTCGAAGCACGCCGTGCGCTGTGGGTCGAAGTACGCGCCCTTGCCGCGCGAGGGAAAACCGTGCTGCTCACAACCCACTACCTGGAGGAAGCCGAAGCGCTGGCCACGCGCATCCTGCTGCTCAAAGGCGGCCGCCTGCTGGCTGAAGGCACCCCCGCCCAGCTCAGGGGGCTCGCCGGCGGCTCCAGGATTCACTGCCGCAGCGCCCTCGCCCGCACGGAGCTGCTCGGGCTGCCCTCGGTCGTGGACGCTGTGCGCGACGGCGAACGCTGGAGGCTCGCAACCGACGCCCCAGAGCAGACCTTGCGCGCGCTTCTCAACAGGGACGGCTCGGTCGCGGATCTTGAGGTAAACGCCCTCTCCTTCGAAGAAGCTTTCCTGTCGCTGACCCGCGACACCCAAACCCGGTAAGCATAGAAGGGAATCCGTCATGACGACCTCCGCCGCTACTCTTTCTTCCATCCCTGCCCGGCCTCGTACGGGCGCAACGGCAGGCCTCTACGGGCGCGAAATCCGCGCCGAGTTCACCAAAATGCTGCGGAACCGGGCGTATTCGGCCTCCGCCATCGGCTTCCCGGTCGTGTTCTTCTGCATGTTCGGTTCGCTCAACCGTCATGCCGGGCCCGGCGGGCACGAGGTCGCCCGCTACCTGCTCGCCGGCTACAGCTGCTTCGGCGCCGTAGGTGCCTCGCTGTTCGGCATCGGCGCCGGCCTGGCCTATGAGCGCGGCCACGGCTGGCTGGAGCTCAAGCGCGCCAGCCCCATGCCGCCGATGGCCTACCTACTGGCCAAGCTCGCCTCCAGCCTCATCTTCTCGCTCGCGATCTGCCTTCTGCTCGTCGCGCTCAGTCCGCTGGTCGCCGGGCATTCGGTCGCAACGGCGGCCGACATCGCCAAGCTGCTGGGCGTGGTCGCGGTGGGCACGGTGCCGTTCGCAAGCCTGGGACTGCTGTTCGGCCTTGCCGTCCCGCCCAGCGCCGGGCCTGGGTTTATCAACCTGCTGTATCTGCCGCTTTCTTTCTTCGGCGGCTTGTGGATGCCGGTCGAGCAGCTGCCGCACTGGATGCTGGGGGTAG
>CAXTMW010000199.1:5337-6273 GCA_964245455.1 uncultured Acidobacteriaceae bacterium | reverse complement strand
GTGCCGCAGGTGACGGCGGCGAGCAGGGCGGCGGGGGTGGGGAAAATCGGTAGCGAATCGATCGCGGATGTCGCTGGATCGGGATCTTCGGGTGCCGTCTGGGAAGTTGTTTGGGACGCGGGCGCCAGTTCGGACAGGCTTTCGGAGGGTGGCGGGCCTGCTGAGGAGGCGCGCTTCGCCGGCGTCTCATTGGCGGAAACGGACGGAACTGCGGGATGAACGGCGATGCCGGCTGTGGTGAGAGCGGCGAGACAGGCAGGGTCTGGGTCGACGATGGCGGCAAGCCGGACCGGAGCGCCGGAAAGGGCAAGTTCCCGGTAGATGCGGATGTGGTTACGCCCGAAAGCGCCGGCACCGCATACGGCGACGTGCGTGATCACGGGGAAATCACTCTTGAAGCGCGCAGTGTCTCAGGGAGACGTGGTCCAGACGCTTGCCATGGGGAGTGGTGCCTGGTTGAGTTTTTGTCCATGAAGTCATGAAGTAAGGAGACTGCAGCGTCTTAGGGCGGCGTTGTTTGCCGGAGGGCAGATTTCAGAGGGGCTCGGGCTTGCCGGCGACGGTTGCGAGGCAGCGGCCATACAGATCGAGCAGAAACGGCACCTGATCTTCGGGCTTGGGGGCAGCCGCTGCGGTAACGCCGGTGGATGAGGTGGTGGTGCGCAGGATGTTGGTGCTGCCGGCGACGAAACGCAGAAGGTCTAGAGCAATGTCCTCATTGCGTCGCGAGGCGGCGACGGTGGGAAGAGGAGCCGGCTGGCTGGGTGTCTCCATGATATTTCTCTCCGAGACGATGCTAGCAAAATTTGCCGGAGATCGCTGATAGCGACGTGGCGGCGTTACATCGGAGAAGCGGAAACAGGTCCTTCGCTTGCACCCCAGCGAGCAGAGGCGCTCGTCGGGACCCTTCGCTGCGCTCAGGATGACCCTTTGAGG
>CAXTMW010000199.1:2048-5219 GCA_964245455.1 uncultured Acidobacteriaceae bacterium | reverse complement strand
CGAAGGGCGACACCTTCGGTTCACCGATGTTCCTCGGAGCAGGTTCGCTTCATGCCGGGATGATCCTGATTTAACTTGCGCGGGCGATGGTGCCTACATTCTCGCCGTCCCATGCTCCAACGGAACGATGCCCTCTGCTGGAGCAAGAGAGTGTTTCTCGCTGGATCGCGGCCGGTTTACAGGGCGAGCAGGGCGAAGCAGACGCGGCCGACGACGAGGTCGGACGGCGCGGTCTGGAGCGGGACTGGGAGCAGCTGGACGGGGAAGTCGAGCGAGTGGGGACGAAGCACAAGATGGCTGCGATCAAAGGACAAATAGCAGAACTGCAGTTGCTTGCCGAAGCGCACGGCGTAGATGGGTCTGGCGGCTGCGGACGCCGCGGACGGCATGTTGGAGTGGCGGTCGAGTACGACGATGGCCGCGGCTCGCAGGACCGGGTACATGGGAGCGGCTTGCGCGGGGGTGAGGCTTAGGGCAACGAAGCGCTCGCGCGCCGGCGAGCGAACGCCATGCTCGGCGCGCAGGCCGGCGAGAATCGCGCCTGGCAGCTGCACGCGCTCCATGATTGAAGCGGACCGGATGCGGTCGTCGTACATTGCGACCTCCTGTGAGACGAGCGGGATGAACTCGACAGCAGGAGCAGCTGCGCGCGCGTCCGCACGCACGTCTTCACGCAGGTCTATGAGGTCAGCGACGCTGAGCTCAAGCGCGGCGAGGACGCGGTCGAGGGCTTGGAGACTGAGCCGTCGCTTGCTGTGAACGAAGTTGGAGATGTGCGGCTGCTGCAGGCCTGTTTTGCGTGCGAGCAGCGAAGCTGTCATCACCTCCCGCTCGAGTCTGCGGCGCAGTTCCAATCGCAATCGCTCATGCAATTGAGAAAAGTTCATTTAGTGGAACATGCCAAGGAGCTATACGTCTGTGCGTGGAACGGTATAGCCCACTGGCAAGTGTCGCCCACTAGTTGCGGCGGTGTTACCTAAGGTGCAGGGAAAGAAAGGAAGTTCAGTAGCTAAGTAACCCGCGTGGGAATTGACTAAGCGGGGGTGCGGGAGGGTAGAGTCGGGTTACTTTCACAAGCAAGCATGAGTGAAAACGCTCGATTGGCGCGGGTTTGCTCTCGTATCCGGGCGTGTAGCGGGGCTGACACGCGGGCGAGGCAGCCCCGCTTGCGATGCGGTCCAGGGGACCTTGAAAAAGAGTTGTATTCCCGATTTGGTAAGGGAGACAGGAGGAAGAATCGGCGATCTGGAAGGAATGGACGCGGCGGGATCGCAGGGTTGGGTGGCAGCGAGGTCCCTAGCCGGCGTGTACGGTTTCGGGCGATTTTGGGGCTGGGCAGTGGACTTGACTGGAAAACAGGGAGAGCACATGACGTACCAACGGGTGATGCTGAAGGTGTGTGAAGGCTGTGGGACTTTGTGGATTCGCAAGCAGACGGGCTCGGAGGTGTACTGCGGGCCGTGCACGGCGGTGTTCGAGCAGTTCCCTGATCCAAAGACGCGGCGGCGGCCGGGGCGGCCCAAGAAGGGTGCCGGGCAGGAGTATCCCGATCTGCTTGCCATGCCCTCGCTGAGCATGGCGGGGGGTGTTCAGTGAGCGGGGCGGTCGCGCGCATACAGCGCGTCACCTGGACACGGACACAGGAGCCGGCTGCTGCGGGGGGGGCCTTTGATAACCGGGCACACGAGCAGGGAGCCGTTGACCCCCGGGAGAAGAAGGGAGTCCAGCGGGCGACGGTGCAGGTTCCGCTGAGCTCGCTGGCATTTTACCGGAGGTATACGGAGCTGCTGCTGCGGCGTTATATGCAGGTTTCGCTGAGGATGGGGCGGGTGCCGTCGGTGCTGGGGAGCTGCATGTTTCGGGGGCGGGTATCGAGTCGACAGGTGCAGAGCTTTGAGGACGCGGTAATTTTTGTGTACGACGTGGAGCGCTGCATGAAGGTGCTGGGGCCCGAAGACCGTGAGCTGATTGCACGGATCGCGCTGCAGGAGTATACGCAGGCGGAGGCGGCGGAGCTTACCGGACAGAGCCTGCGAACGGTGGTGCGGAAGTATGGGGAGGCCGTGGACCAGCTGACCCGGTTGTTTCTTGAGAAGGAGCTGCTCGAGGTTGGGCCTCTTTACGAGAATATGTAGCAACAGCTGTGATTGGGCGGCTCGGGGTACTCGCGGTTGAGGCGGGCAGTGAGTGAACGAGCCGTTGCCGGTTCGGGCCTGAGGGTGCCGGACTTGAGAGCGGAACGGATGATCCCGCGTGCGGATGACCATTCTGGGACGAATGGGTTACGACGGATTGGACGAGGCCATTTCCCTTGGAGGACGGTGGCCGGGGTGGTGTAGAAGGAACATACGGCGCTCCAGTCGCTTTGTTCAAGGTACCTGTACTGAACTATTTGTCGGCCTGGAATTCCGAGCTGGTTGCCGACGCAAATTCCTGGTTGCTCAGTCGCCTGCACTTACCCGTTATCGCCCTGGCGAAGATGTCCAGCAGGTAACGCACTAGGCAGTGCGATCGGGCTGCAGCGAATTGGGAAAGTGCCGCGTCTAAGCAAACGGCGGCAGCTGTGCTGAGGAGGCTGCTCGATTTCGTAGAAGGTGGAAGGAACGAGACCATGCGTTTGGATGACCTGGAGAACGGCTTGCGTTTGTCGCGGAGGCTTGCATGGAGGCAGCGGCTAGGTTGCCTGTTGCTAGGCACGGTGGCATTGGTGCCATCGCTGATAGCGCAGCACTCGGCGCCGGCGCCGCCGTCGGACCATGTGCTGACATTGCGAGTGCAGAAAGTTCTGGCGGCAGATCACGTATTTGACGGCATGAGTGTGTACACAAATGTTGCAGATCGCGTGGTGACGCTGAGTGGAACGGTGACCAGCGACGCGGCGAAGGTGCTGGCGTCGAAGGACGCCGGCAACGTGGCCGGAGTGAGGGAGGTTTTGAATAACCTGGCGGTTGCACCGGCTGGAACTCAGGCCGTCGCGCCGCCGCCGCCTCCTCCTGCGCCGGCGGTGCTGCCCCGAACAGAAACTCGGCAGGAAGTTGTACCCCCGGGGACCCCGATCTCGGTGCGTACGAGTGAGGCAATTACAAGCAAGACGGCGAAACCGAACGACAGCTTCCACGGTACTGTCGCAGCCGATGTGATGCAGGATGGATTTGTGGTGATCCCGATGGG
>CAXTMW010000199.1:0-2038 GCA_964245455.1 uncultured Acidobacteriaceae bacterium | reverse complement strand
ATGGGTACCTCGGTAGTGGGCCGGGTGGTCGATGCCAAGGCGGCGGGTCGGCTTACGGGGTCGGCGGTGTTGTCAGTGGAACTGGTGAGTGTGCAGGTGAACTCGCCGGCAGGGCCGCAGACGCTCGCTGTGGTGACGGACCCGGTATCGAACAAGGGTAAGGGGCGCGGCGCTAATACGGCGGAAAAGACGGCAGGCGGCGCCGGCATCGGGGCGTTGATCGGCGGGCTGGCGGGCGGGGGCGCAGGCGCGGGCATTGGCGCGCTTGCCGGCGGCGGACTGGGCGCGGGAGCAAATGGCGTCACCCATGGGCAGGAGATCACGATTCAGTCGGAATCATTGCTGAGGTTTACGACCTCGGGGCCGGTGACGATACCGGTGGTGCTGCGGAATGGACGACAGGTGCTGCAGCGGGTGCCGAGCGGGCCAGTGCTCCAGCAGCGGCAAATGCCGGATGCGGGGGCGCCGGACGGGTCCGGTCAGCCGCAGTAAAAGGCTTGGATGGTACATAGAAGGCTTCCGCAGAACGGCTAGTTCGGAGCGCTGGGGGGCTAAAGGGACGAAGTGCCGCTCTGCGGCACTTCGTATTTGCCGCGAGCGACGCGAGTGTGCTCCTCAATCTAAAGAGTCAAACGACCACTCCGGCTGCGCCTGCAAAAAGTTGTTTCGGTGAAGAGCTCCCGGGCACAGCAGGTTCTTCGCTGCAATCAGACGCGCTTTTATTGGATGATACTCAGACATAGGATCTGAGCGCAGCTTGGGTCATCCTGAGAGCAGCGAAGGACCTGGTGTGCCAGCTCCGTGCAAGTGCGAAAAGCCGATCCTTCGTCGCTTCGCTCCTCAGGATGACCTTTTTAGTGAGCTTGAAGTTAAACAAATGAACTTCTCACACCTCTCTCAAGATGACCTCTTCAAAGTGTTAACCAGAATGCATTCTCTTTACCGATTGCAAATGTCCCGTATCTCTCCTTGCGGAGCGATACGGGATATTTACGTTTGGAGCATGCAGTTGTTGACGGGGATCTATGGGTAGGAGACTAAGTCCGCGGGGGCAGTGCCGGACGGGGTTTGGGCGCCGGTGGAGTTGATGATGTGGAGGATGAGGCCTTTTGAATTAAGAGAAACAGTGGCCATGTTGTGGAACTGCACGCCGGAGGCGTTTGGGACCTCGAAGGCGTGGGAGGAGTTGACGGCGGGGTTGACGTTGAAGAAGCAGTAGCTGCCGAGACCATAGGCCTGGTGGGGGGTGACTGTGTTGGCAACCTTATAGGAGGGGTAGCCGGTATCGCCGGGGGCGTTCCAGGCAGCTTGGTTGGGAACGTCGTAAGGCATTTCGTTCTGGAAGAAGATGGTTTCGCCGCCCTGGCCGTTCCAGAGGACCTCATAGCCCTGGTAGTGCTCGACGAAGAGACCGGTGGCGAGGACGTTGTTGCCGTTGACGGTGAGGCCGTTGGCGGCGGTGTTGGCGGTCCAGCCGACGCCATTGCCATGGTCGGCGCGCCAGGCCCAGATGTGATCAATGATGACGTTGTTGCTATTGACGAGGAGGCTGGAGACAGCGGAAGTCTGCATATCGCCGCCGATGCGGAAGAAGACGTCCTGAATGGTGGTGGGATTGCCGGCGTGGCCAGCGTTGGAGCCCGATGGGCCTACGGTGACGAGGGTGTTGCTGCCGTTGGGACCGCCGTCGATCAGCAGGCCCGCAAGTTTCACGCCGTCAACGTCGGCAACGTGGATGGCATCGATGCCGCCCTGAGGGATGAGGGTGGGATAGCCGATGCCGAGCACGATGGTATTGGCGGCGGTGACGTTGAGGGTCTGGGTGAGGTTGTAAATGCCGGGGGTGAAGAAGAGGTTGAGGCCCTGGGCGAGCGCCTGGTTGAGGGTGGCGGTCGAGTCAGAGGGTTTGGCGACGTAGAACTGGTTCATGGGGATAGAGGTGCCGGGGGTGGGGCCGTTGAGCCAGCTGGCGGCGGAGGCGTTGGTGCGCAGCGATGGAACGAAGACCTCGTAGATGGCCTGCGCATCGTTGTAGTAG
>CAXTMW010000198.1:5778-6284 GCA_964245455.1 uncultured Acidobacteriaceae bacterium | reverse complement strand
CTTCAGCACCACGTCAATCAGCGGCTGGTTATCGATGTCCGGTACGACCCGGTCCACAACCCCGACCGGCAGTCCTCGCGGAAACACCTGGTCTCCGCCGGAGGTCAACACCAGCTGGCCCGGCTTGATCCGGTCATCCGGCATCAGGTTCACGATCTCGGTATGGCCTACGTTGTCTCCGCGCACAATCCCGCGTGTACGCGTTTCTTCCAGCAGCACCCCGGCGGCGCTGGTCGGGTCTGAAATCTCGAGCACCTGGCTGCTGTGCGGCGCAACATCGCGGATCCTGCCGACGACACCGTCCGGTGTGATTACAGGCATATCGGGCTTGAGGCCGTCCTCCGACCCTTTATCGATATAAAGAACGCGCCCATGGTCTGAGCCGTCCGTACCCACAACCTGCGAGGGCACGGTTGTCTCCACGTAGTTCTGCTTGAATGCCAATAGCTCCTGGAGCCGCTGCCCTTGCCGGGCATCCTCGGCCAGTGCCGCTTGTTCCAGCTGCA
>CAXTMW010000198.1:618-5768 GCA_964245455.1 uncultured Acidobacteriaceae bacterium | reverse complement strand
CCTTTACCCCAATCAAATTGACGTAGCTTCCCCAAATTTCGCGAAAGGTGAGGCCGCTGCGATGCAGAACCTTCTCAGGGGGCGTTACCACCGTGTTGACGCCCATCCGCAGCACCTTCACCCCAGCCTGGTCAGCCGCGGCCGCTCCCGGCAGGCGGGGACGCACCTGCACGGCCAGCAGCACAAACTGCACCATCAGCACCAGTACCAGCACCAGACTGTTTTTGTAGCGGGCAAAGAAGGAATCCATCGGGATTGGGGTCCTTGGGGCGGGTCCTGAAAGCCGGTTCTAGTCGATCTTGATTTTGCGCAGCAGGCGGAAGTCCGAAAGCATCTTGCCCGTACCCAGCACGACCGAGGCCAACGGGTCGTCGGCGACTGAGACCGGCAGGCCGGTTTCCTCGCGAATGCGCTTATCCAGGTTCTTGATCAACGCGCCGCCGCCGGTCAATACAATGCCGCGGTCCGAAATGTCCGCGGAAAGCTCGGGCGGCGTCCGCTCGAGGGCTACGCGAATCGCATTCATGATCGTGGAGATGGACTCGGCAAGCGCTTCGCGGATTTCTGAATCCTCAATCGTGATCGTCTTCGGCACGCCTTCAATTAGGTTCCTGCCCTTGATCTCCATCTGCAACGGCTTGTCAAGTGGGTAGGCCGAGCCGAGCTCGATCTTGATCTGTTCCGCGGTACGCTCGCCGATGAGCAGGTTGTATTTCCGCTTCAGATAATTCATGATCTGGTCGTCCATCTGATTGCCCGCCATGCGTACAGAGCGCGAGTAGACGATGCCGGACAGCGAAATGACAGCAATATCAGTGGTGCCGCCGCCGATGTCGACGACCATGTTTCCCTGCGGCTCGGTGATCGGCAGGCCTGCACCAATGGCCGCGACCATGGCCTGCTCCACTAAAAACACTTCGCTCGCCTTAGCACGATACGCCGAGTCCTCCACCGCGCGCTTTTCGACCTGCGTGATCTCGGACGGCACCCCGATCACGATGCGGGGATGCACCATCATCTTGCGGTTGTGCGCCTTCTGAATGAAGTAGTTCAGCATCTTCTCGGTGATCTTGAAGTCGGCAATCACGCCGTCCTTCATCGGCCGGATCGCGACGATGTTGCCGGGCGTACGCCCCAGCATCTCCTTGGCTTCCTTGCCGACTGCCTCAACCTCGCCGGTGTTTTTATTAATGGCGACGATCGACGGCTCGTTGACGACGATGCCCTTGCCCCGGGCGTAGACAAGCGTGTTGGCTGTCCCGAGGTCGATGGCAAGGTCGCTGGAAAATACACTGAACAACGACCGCATCCCGTGCGATCGCGACGAACGCGACTGAAAACCGTTGGCTGGCATGAAGCGGGTGCGGATTCCCCTGGAGTAAGCCTCATTGTAGCGCTTTCACTGCTTCAGTCTGCGACAGTATCCTCCCGGGGAGGACCAAAGGTAATACCACCCAATTATTCCTCGGTAGTCGGTAGGACATCCCCCAAGAACATTCCCAATTTGGAACGCTCCCTTTCAATTTCGTCGCCGTGCTCTCTGTTTGCGAGAACGTTCCGGCTCAACCTGCCGTTAAGTGGGGTGCAAGGGTGCGTAAAGAAGCGACCCGACAGGAGGAACGTTGCACATCCTGAATCAGCAAAACAGCTCACCGGCAGGCTGCGGTGCCTGTCGCACCGACGGTGCGGCACCTTTTCCATTCACGATGGCTTTTCAGCCCATCGTGCATGCCGCAGGCGTCTTCGCCTATGAGGCTCTGGTACGCGGGCCGATGGGCGAGTCGGCCGGCAGCATCCTGTCTCAGGTGAATAAAGACAACATGTATGCCTTTGACCAGGCGTGCCGGGTACGAGCCATTGAAATGGCGGCGCAGCTCGGCGCAGGTGCTCCACAGCGCGTTTCCATCAACTTCATACCCGGTGCGGTATACCGTCCGGAAACCTGCATCCGCAAGACTCTCGAAACAGCCGAACGCGTCGGCATGGCTTTATCCAACATCATTTTCGAGGTCACGGAAGGCGAGCGCGTGACCGATCACAGGCACCTGCTCAACATTTTCCGCGAATACCGCAAACACGGTCTGAAAACAGCCATCGATGATTTCGGCGCCGGCTTTGCCGGCCTCGATCTGCTGGCGGAGTTTCAGCCCGACATCCTGAAGCTGGATATGGCCCTGGTGCGGGATATCGACGCCAAACCGGCAAGCCGCGCAATTGTGCGCGCCGTTGTTGCTCTCTGTCGGGAGCTTGCGATTTCCCTCATTGCCGAAGGGATTGAAACCCGGGCCGAGTTCGAGGTGCTCGAGGACCTCGGTGTCGAGTTCTACCAGGGGTATCTGTTTGCGAAGCCGCAGCTGGAGCGGTTCGCTCCTGCTTCGCTGCCGGGCCGGAGGACCTTGCCGGCAGCCCCCGCGCGAAGGTCTGACGCGCTTGCGGGCCTAGGCCGCACGGTATGATGTCGGCATGGTTATAGGCGTTCCAAAGGAAGTAAAGGATCACGAAACACGCGTCGCGCTTACCCCGGCCGGCGTCAAAGAACTGAAGGCAGCCGGGCACGTGCTGCTGGTCGAGCAGCACGCGGGCGAGCTGTCCGCGTTTTCAGACGATGAGTATCAGGCAGCTGGCGCGGAGATTGTCGGCGCGGCTGCCGATGTATGGGCGCACGCGGAGATGATCGTCAAGGTCAAGGAACCGACCGAGCGGGAGTACCTGTTTTTTCGTCCCGAGCTCACCTTGTTCACCTATCTGCACCTCGCGCCGCTGCCGGAGTTGACCCAACACCTGCTCGATCGTAAGGTGACCGGGATTGCGTATGAAACTATCCGGGACACGCTGGGGACTCTGCCGCTGCTGACGCCCATGTCCGAGGTTGCCGGACGCATGAGTATACAGGTCGGCGCGGCTTACCTGGAAAAAGGCAAGGGCGGGCGAGGATTGCTGCTCGGCGGCATTCCCGGGGTGCCTCCCGCGGAGGTCTGTATCATCGGCGGCGGCATCGTCGGTACCAATGCGGCAAAGATCGCGCTGGGCATGGGCGCCAGGGTCACGATCGTCGATCGCAACCTCCACCGCCTGCGCGAGCTGGACGACATATTCGCGGGCCGAGTCTTTACGCTGGCCTCCAACCTCCATAACGTGACTGAAGCAGTACGCACGGCCGACCTCGTCATCGGCGGCGTGCTGATTCCGGGCGCCGCAGCCCCGAAGATCGTGACCGCGCAGATGGTAAGCGGCATGAAGAAGGGCGCGGTCATCGTCGACGTCGCCATCGACCAGGGCGGCTGTATCGAGACCGCGCGTCCGACCACGCATAGTGATCCCTCCTACGAGGTTGAGGGGGTGGTGCACTACTGCGTGACCAACATGCCGGCCGCCGTGCCGAACACCTCCACGCTGGGCCTGACGAACGCGACCTTTCCTTACGTCCAGCGGCTCGCCCAGGGCGTCAAAGCAGCCCCGCTCGCCGATGAAGCGCTCGTAGGCGGCGTGAACCCGTACGACGGCGTTCTATGCTTCGAGCCAGTGGCGGTGTCACAGCATCGCGGATGGCATCCGGTACAGCAGCTCCTGCAAGAAGTCGCCGTTTGATAAGGCAGGGGAGCGCAGGCGCTCCCCTGCCTTTGTTCTGAACTCAGCTGCCTAGCGATCGAGCGTAACTGCGCGTTCCAGGCGGAAGGTCAGCGGCGTTTCGGCCGGGATAATCACCGGCTTGTTTCCGGTAAACGCTGCGCCGGCTGTGCCCGCGCCGGCACCCAGCAACCCACCGAGCAGCGCGCCTTTGCCGCCGCCGGCCAGCCCGCCGATCAGAGCGCCGCCGCCGGCACCCCCGCCGATAAAGCCCGCGGTCCGCTTGCCTTTGCCCTTATTTTCCTGATCAATCGCGCTTGTCTCCACCTCTACCGACCGGCCCTCGGCGCGGATACTGTTCAGGCGCACATCAAGCTCGCCTGAGCCCTTGAAGCGACCCTGCGACTTGGCGGCGACCACGGTCCCGGTCGCAGTCGAGCCCGCGCGAACCAGCGTTACTCCATGAACAATGATCGGGCTGGACACGGTGGCCGAGAAGCTCTGGCCGGCCTGACTGGTTTTGGAACTGAGCTCCTCCATGGTCCTCACCGTAATGTGCGTACCGGCGGGGATCGTCAAGGAGACGGGCTGCGCCGGCCGGGGCGCGGCCGCATACCCCGAAGCCGTGCCGGTCGCCGTCGCTGCGACCGGCTGCTGCAGGGGTGCGGCCTGCTGCACCGGTGCCGCTTCCGGATTTACGGCCTGCTGCCCCGCCGCATTCGGGGCGATTTGGGTCGGCTGTGGAGCGGTCTGCTGCGGAACAGCCTGCTGCGGCGTACTCGCCTGCTGAGGAGCCTGCTTGCTGCAGCCGGAAGTCAGCATCAGGGCCGCGAGGGCCAGGGAAACAGAAGCGGAAGTACTGTGTCTGGTTTGCATGGCAGCACTTGGGATGCACGGGTGTCCCCCCAAAGTTTTCTTTTTCGATCCCTTTTCGCTTACCGATCGCACCAGCACACACCGGAACGACGCTGTTACTCTTGGTTTGCATCGACGCACCTTCCAGCCACGGAAAGGCGCACATGGAGCAAGCGACGCAGCAGGCTTCCTCAAAACGGCGGCTCAGCCTCCTCCTGCTTGGCGGCGGTCTCCTGCTTCTGCTGGTAGGCATGAGCGCGCTGAACGCGTTCCATTCTGTTCCGCCTTACCGGGGCAGCCCCATGGCGTTGTTTCTCTTCACGGCCATCACGGTTGTGCTTTTCCTGCTGCTGCTGCTGCTGCTGCTGCTGCTGGCGCGCAACATCCTCAAGATGTACGGTGATGGCCGCTCGCGCGTGCTGGGCTCCCGGCTCCGGTCGCGCATGCTGCTCGGGGCACTCCTGCTTTCGTTCGCGCCCATCGTGTTCATGGCCCTGTTTTCCTTTCTGCTCATGAACCGCTCGCTTGACCGGTGGTTTTCGCAGCCGGTCGCCGCCCTGCGCGACCAGTCGCTGCAGCTTGCCCTGCAGCTGACCCGCTATGTGACGAGCAATGCCCGGGTCGAAGCAGAAAGCCTCGCGCGCTCCTCTGGCTTTGACAGCCTGAGCGACGGGGAGCAGCTTGCCGCAGAGATGCGCAAGCACCGCATTACGCTCGAAGGCGGCTTC
>CAXTMW010000198.1:0-608 GCA_964245455.1 uncultured Acidobacteriaceae bacterium | reverse complement strand
ACTCAGCGGCGCATCCGCCCTGTCATTCGTCGCCCTGCGTGGAGCAGAAAGCCCGGACGGTCCCGTTCTTTCGCTCGGTCCGGACAGCGACTACGCCCTCGGCATGGCCTCGCTGCACGAGGGCGGCGTGGTTGTGGTTGCACTGCCGCTGCCCGTCGGTCTGGGCCGCACCACCGGCAGCATCGCTGACGGCGCACGCGAGTACTGGGCCGTTTACAGGCAGCGCCGCGCGGTCCGCAGCACATTTCTTCTGCTGCTGACGCTGGTCACGACGCTGACCTTTTTCGCGTCCAGCTGGCTCGCTCTGTTCCTTTCCAAGCAAATTACGCAGCCGGTGGAGGCGCTCGCCGATGCAATGGATGCCATCGCGGAGGGCGACTACCGCCAGCGGATCACGGTATCTGCCTCCGAGGAGTTGAGCGAGCTGATCGGCTCGTTCAACCAGATGGCCACCGACCTGGAGCAGAGCCGCTCCATTGCCGACAGCTCCAGCGCGCAGATCGAACAAGCCAACCGCAAGCTTCGCGAGCGGCAGCACGAGCTGGAACTGATTTTGGAAACTATTCCGAGCGGCGTCGTGGTTCTTGACGGGGCGCGCTGCGTACTCC
>CAXTMW010000197.1:4389-6317 GCA_964245455.1 uncultured Acidobacteriaceae bacterium | reverse complement strand
CTTCACAGCAGTGCTTCGCCGAAGTCCACGCACGGCTCATCGATCACGGCGCTTTCCCCTGCGAGAATCCAGGCACGTTCAAGCGTGTGTTCGAGCTCGCGAACATTGCCCGGCCAGCGATGCGCATGCAGTTTCGCGCGCGCCGCGGCACTGAGCTGCTTGCGGGGCTCATCGCTCGCAAGCGCGCGCAGCGCATGGTCGATCAAGGCGTCGATATCCTCATGGCGGCCCGCCAGCGATGGCGTTTGAATCAGAAATACCGAAAGGCGATGCAGCAGATCGATCCGGAAGCTGCCGGCCGCGGCCATGGCGCCCAGCTTGCGATGCGTCGCCGCGACCACGCGCGCATCCACGCGCACAGTCTCGTTGTCTCCCACGCGCTGGATTTCTCCGCTCTCGAGGAAGCGCAGCAGCTTGCTTTGGACAGGGAGGGGCAGCTCGCCGATCTCGTCCAGGAAGAGCGTGCCTCCGGAGGCTGCTTCGATGCGGCCGATGCGGTTGCCCACTGCCCCGGTGAACGCGCCGCGCACGTACCCGAACAGTTCCGACTCCACCAGAGCTTCGGGGATCGCAGCGCAGTTGATGGCCACAAACTTCTCCGCAGGCCGACCGCTCAGGCGGTGGAGCGCGCGGGCGACCAACTCCTTGCCCGTGCCTGTTTCCCCGTGCACCAGCACTGCCGTTTTCCGGTGAGCGACCAGGCGGATGCGCCGGCTCACTTCCATCATGCCTGCACCAACAAACTCCGGCAGGCAGGGATCGCCCGCTTCCGGCAAGTTGCATGGCCCGACGGGGTCCGACGCGCTGCTGCGGCCCTGCGCGGTGATCAGGGGCAGCAGTACGGGCGAGTCAGTCAGAAGGTCCGGCATGGCTCCCTTCGGCTGCCCAGCCCCGGCAGCCTCTTCCCGAGACATCGGCTCTCTCGCGGTACCGAGTTCCCCGCTCGGAGCATCCATCGAGCTCTGCGCTTGCCGGAGCGCATGGTGCAGCTCGCTCCGCACATGCCCTTTCGGCTCGGCGGCCGCGAGATTCGTCCCATCGATGGAAAGGAGAGGGAGGCCGGCAAACTGCGCCTGCAACTCGTCCACGCACTCCGCAAACTCCAGATCGGGCAGCCAGCCATCAAGGATCGCAGCCGAGGCCGGCTCCGCCTCGAGACAAGCAAACAGCTCTGCCGCCCCCCCGGCCTCGCGCACAGTCCAACGAAGCAGCCTCAGCTCGCGCGTGATCGCATCCCGCAGCGGCGCATCGCTTACAGCAAGAACCGCGCTGCGGACAGCAGAGATCACGGGCGGAAAGCCGGCAGAGCTCCACCTGTTGTCCACTGCCCCGTGCTTCGGTCCGTTCACTCCCACTCGCATCCGACAATCCCCTGCGATTCGCGCCGCGCAGCTCCCGCGTTAGGACGCTGCCTTTTGAAGGCCTAGGCCGCCTTTGGCCGGGCCATCCAGCATCCACACCGGTATATCGGCCGTTTCGGCCGCAACGTTCACCAGCCGATATCCCGCGCCGCGCACCGTTTCAATCGTCGGTGCGCCTGCCCGGCCCCCCAGCTTGCGGCGCAGGGCGGCCATGTGCACTTCAAGCACGTTTGCATCGACCGGCTTGCCTTCCCAGACCGCGGCCCGCAGCGCGACGCGCTCGACCGCGCGATCCCCGGCCAGGAGCAGCTGCTCCAGCAGGCCGAACTCGCGGTTGGTCAGGTGGAGCGGCGCTCCGGCAATCTCAACCTGCCGCCGCGCCCGTTCCATCCTGAGAGCACCCATGCTGAGCGTGTGTGTGTGCAGCGATGCGCTGGCGATCTGGTCCAGAAATCTTCCCTGCCGCCGCAGCATAGCCTGGCACCGGGCGCGCAGCTCGCGCATGGAGAACGGCTTTGCCATGCAGTCATCCGCGCCCCGCTCCAGACAGCCGATGCGCGCTTCCGT
>CAXTMW010000197.1:0-4374 GCA_964245455.1 uncultured Acidobacteriaceae bacterium | reverse complement strand
GCATTTCCAGCAAGGAGCATCCATGCCCTTCCAGCAGCCCGGTCTCGTCGAGAACGAGCAGGTCCGGCTGCTGTGCGCGGCAAAGGGCAAGGGCGTCGTCGCCATCATGGGCCACGTCCGGCGCGTACTCGCAAAGTCCGCGGCGCAGAAGATTGCCAAGCGCCTGATCCTTTGCTACGACTAGTACCCGCATCGCAGCCCTCCACACCTTCACCCTAAGGTGTTTTCGCACCCCCGCCACAACTCTCTCGCCCCCCGCGGCGCGCACTCTCCTCCTTTGGGCTTCCCTTTCTGGGCCGTCCCGCAATGGAACGGAGCCCTGTCTGACTATCGGTTTTCCGGTTGACTCACGCCGCTGTATCGCCTCGAGCCACCAGGAGGACAGAGTCGCTTGCGATTCGCCTTTTCTTCGCTCATAATCGAGAGCTATGGCAGTAACTCGGCGGCAAAAGGAAGTTCTGGATTTTATCGGCGGGTTTGTGGAGCGGCATGGCTACTCCCCCTCCTTTGAGGAGATCGCGCGCGGGCTCAGCCTCAAGTCGCTCGCGACCGTGCACAAGCACGTCACCAACCTACAAACCAAAGGCGTGCTGCAGCGAGGACACAACCGGAGCCGCTCTATCGATGTGCTGCCGCAGCCGCGAGCACCGCGTACCGCCTCCGTTCGCGAGCGGCTGCCTCTCATGGGCCGCATCGTCGCCGGTTTGCCGGTGGAAGCGGTGCAAACCAGCGAAAGCATCTCGCTTGCCGACATCATCGGCAACAAGGAAGTCTTTGCACTTGAGGTCAGCGGCGACTCCATGCGGGACGAGCACATCGTGCATGGCGACTACGTACTGGTGGAGCGGACGCGTGCGGCGCGCGACGGCGAAATCATTGTGGCTCTGGTGCGCGGTTCGGAGACGACACTGAAGCGCTTCTATGTCGAAGGCAGCGTGGTGCGCCTGCAGCCGTCCAACACCGAGATGGAGCCGATCTTTGTGCCGGCGGGCCAGGTCGAGGTGCAAGGCCGCGTTCTGGGCGTCCTGCGGCGCTACGCCTAAGGGAGACAGGCCCGGATATAGAAAAGCCCGGGAATGATCCCGGGCTTTTCGCGCTTTGCCGCAGCTTAGACCGTGACGTACTTTGTGACGGTTTTGGAAATGGTGTCCTTGGGCACGTAGCCGACGATCTGGTCGGCCAGCTTGCCATCCTTGAACAGAAGCAGCGCAGGGATGCCGCTGATCTTATAACGCGTAGCCGTGGCCGAGTTGCGATCCACATCCATCTTCATGACCTTAAGCTGGCCGCTGAAGTCCTGCGCGACCTCTTCAACGACGGGCGCCAGTGCTTTACAGGGCCCGCACCAAGCAGCCCAGAAATCCACTAAGACCGGCTGCTGCGATTGAAGCACTTCCTTCTCGAAGCTGCTGTCGTTTACTTCCTGAACCGATTTTCCGGCCATGTCGCTCTCCCTTGTATGCTTCACACCAGCCTGCGTTCCCTAGCTCTATTCGCGGCTTTCATGCACATGTACTAGATGCCGGATCGCCCCGGTTCGTCGCAGACGCACCTTCCTGAGAACAAGAGGGGGAACGAAGGGGAGAACGAGGGGCAAGGGAAAGCGCCCGTGCTCAAGAAGCCACGGGCGCAGGAGCAGCCCTCCCCCAGAGCTGCCCACGAGGATGAACATAGGTGGGAAGCTCGTGCGTGTAAAGAAAACTTAGGTAACAAATCGTGTACTCTGGCGTTGACACGGGTTCATTTTACGCAGTAAGACGGGCCGGCGCTGCTTCGAGCGAGCACGGCAGGAGCTCGGCGATCGGCAAAGCGTCTTCGCCGTTCTGGCCCAACGCCCTTGCAATCACCAGCTCCATGGCAGGCGGCACAGAAGCTTCGCCGCAGAGCAGCAGCAACACACCCGACCCCGCGCCGCTGAGGGTGACACTCAAAATATCGCCTACGCCGGCGAGCGGCTGAAGGCGTCCCAAAAGCGGGCACATTTCATTCCGGTATGGCTGGTGCAGCCCGTCCCGCGTGCCGCTTGCCAGCAGTGCCGCATCCCCACGGGCAAAGGCGGCGACCAGCAAAGCCAGATTCTGCAGATTTCGAACTACGACCGCACGCTCGCACTGGTTTGGCAGTACGGCGCGGGAGACCGTGGTCGCAAGCCCCAGCGCCGGCAGAACGAGCAATGCGTGCCATTGCCGGGCAGGAGTGAGCGAAAGCGCCAAAACCGGAGGGACCGTGCCCGGCTCTCCATCAGGCGGACCATACCCGGCTACGGTGAACCCACCGAGAGCACACGCTGCTACATTGTCCGGATGGTGCTCGAGCGCGCTTGCTTCGGCAACCATGCGGTCGCGCGCCCAGCCAAGCGTCCCGAAATGCGACACCAGCGCCACCGCGGCGAGACGCGCGGCCGCGGAGGAACCGCAGCCCATTCCCATCGGAATGCCATTGCGTACCCGCAGCGCGAGCGGCTGCGCCGGGCCGGAGCAGTGGGAGGCCCACAGCGCGCGATAGCTGTCTAACAGCAGATTCCCGTCCTCGGCTGCGCAAACCTCTGGATGGCGCCCTTCGGCGTGGATGGAGAAGCTATCAGCGGCCTCCGCGTCGATCTCCAAGTGGAGCGTGAGCGCGAGTGCCACAGCGTCAAAACCCGGCCCAACGTTCGCGGACGTTGCCGGCAGACGCAGGCGGAGCGGAGTAAGAGGTGCACTCACGCCGAGACGCCACCCAGTTGCTTCATGCTCAGGTGTTGCATGCTCAGATCTTCATACTGGAATCCATGGCGCGCAACACCGCATCGGCATGGGCGTCAAGCAGGACCGAGTTCTTTTGCGTCGCGGCCAAGGCATCGCCGAACGCGCCAACCTCATCAGGCGGCAGCAGCTCGCCGCGGTGGTGTTGTATCGTGTACTCCGAGTCCTTGAGCGTGTGACCGGTGAGGAACAGCACCACGGCCTCTTCCGGGGCGATCCGCCCGGCAGCCTGCAGCTTCTTGAAGCCCGCAAGCGTGACCGCCGAGGCCGGTTCGCAGCCGATGCCTTCGAGCCCGATCTCGGCTTTGGCCAGCGCGATCTCCGCTTCGGACACCTTCTCGCAGAAGCCTCCCGTAAGCTCGATGATCCGCAGCGCCTTGCGCCAGGACGCGGGATTGCCGATCTGAATCGCACTGGCTCTGGTGTTCGCGCGCACCGGCGCGAGTGACCTGTTCCTCGGCGCATCGTCGCCGGCCGCGCAATGCAGCAGGTTGTATAGGGGGCTCGCACCTTCGGCCTGAATGACGGAAAGCTTCGGCAGCCGCGTGGTCAGCCCTACCCGCAGCATTTCTTCAAAGCCTTTGCCCAAGGCTGATACGTTGGCCAGGTTCCCCCCGGGCACGATGACGTGGTCCGGGACCTCCCAGTTCATGGCCTCGGCGAGCTCGAACGCAGGCGTTTTCTGGCCTTCCAGCCGATACGGGTTCACCGAGTTCAGGAGAAACACGGGAGCGCGCCTCACCACCTCCGCCAAAACCCGGACGCAGCCGTCGAAATCGGTCCGCAGCTGCACCGTATGAGCACCGTAGTCCATGGCCTGCGACAGCTAGCCCCAGGCGATCTTACCTGCCGGGATCAACACCAGCGAGCGCCTGCCTGCTCGCGCGGCGTAGGCGGCCATGGCGGCGGATGTGTTACCGGTCGAGGCGCAGGCGACCCATGCAAACCCTTCCTCATGCGCGACTGAAAGAGCTGCGGTCATGCCCGTGTCCTTAAAGGAGCCGGTAGGATTCATGCCTTGGTGCTTGCCGTACAAATGCTCGTGCCGGAGCTTGCGCGAGGTGTGCCGCAGATGAAAAAGCGGAGTGTTTCCTTCGCGCAGGGTAACGACCTTGGACATGTCGCTGACGATCGGCAGCATGTCCCGGAAGCGCCAAACGCCGCTCTGATCGATCGCCGCAGCCGACAGCCGGCGCGCTTTCCATCGATCGCGCAGCACGCTGCTGCGCTCGCTTGCCGGCGTCGTCTCAATCGTCCAGGACGGATAATGCACCGCAAACAGATCGCCGCACGCAACGCAACGCAGATCGCCCTTTAAGGAACCCTGAGCCGCCACTGCTCCGCAGCCGGTACAGTGCAGCTCGTGCATCGCCGGCAGGCCGGGCCGAGCGTTAAGAGCCATGGCGTTGTCGCTCATTAGACCCATACACCCTTAGCCTAGCACCGCGTCCCCAGCCTTTCGGCTCGATTGCGCGTATCAGCAACGCCGGAGTAACCGGGCTGCAGGGACGCCGCGGCGCAGGTCGGGACCTTGTTACAAATCGCACACCGGACGAGCAAAATCGTATAATTTCGCATATGCCTGCCCTGCTTACGCCGCGCGAAGCCGCGCTTCGCCTTGGAATTTCTT
>CAXTMW010000196.1:6270-6498 GCA_964245455.1 uncultured Acidobacteriaceae bacterium | reverse complement strand
GTGCGGCCCGAGCCCTGACCCGGGCGTATGCCGAGGATGCGCGGGCGCAGGGGGCCGGCAGCTGGCGAGCGCCGGCTATTAAGGACTGGGTCTGCTGGACCGACGAGCTGTACACCCAGCTGGCGAACGCCCAGCCCGCGGACGCGCCGCCTTTGCTCGGCACGCTGGAGGAGCAACTGCTGTGGACCGAGGTGCAGGCGGAGCAAGCCGCCCTGGTAGTTTGGCCCG
>CAXTMW010000196.1:3323-6260 GCA_964245455.1 uncultured Acidobacteriaceae bacterium | reverse complement strand
AGCGCGTACAGCCTGCTTAGCGCCTACGGCGCCCACGCGTACCGGCGTGCCTCGTGGGCGGCTTCGCACGAAGATGCAGAGCACTTTCTGGCGTGGGCCGAGCGCTTTGACGAGCGCCTGGCCGAGCTGCGCGTCGCGCCCCGATGCGAGAAGGAGGCGCGGCTTCGGGCGCACGTCCGGGTGCATGAGGACGCGCTTGCCCTGCCGCCTGCGCTCCTGCTGGTGGGCTTTGACCGGCTTACCCCCGCGCAGTCGGCGCTGCTGCACGCTCTCGAAAACGCCGGGGTGCCTGCCGCGCAGGCCGCGCCCGGCGAGCCCGCGCGCCAGCAGCAGCTGCTGTGCGCCCCCGACGATCGCGAAGAGATGCGCGCTTGCGCCGAGTGGGCGCGGGCGCGGCTGGAAGAAGACCCGACCTGCCGCATCGGCGTGCTGGTGCCCGAGCTTCGCGGCTTGCGCGCCGAGCTCGACCGTATGTTTCGCCGGGTGCTGACGCCGGAAAGCGCGCGGGGCGCAGCCGGACGCAGCGCGCCATATGAGTTCTCGCTGGGTACGCCGCAAGCGCCGGCGAGGCTTTGGCGCTGGCCGAAAGCGATCGCAGGCTTAGGCGGTCCGGCTTGCTGACGACCGAACTTTCTCTCGCCTCGCTCACGCGGCGCGCGGCGCTGCCCGCGGAAACGCTTGTCCGGCTGCGGGCAGCTCAGGGCTGGGCACGGCGGGAAGCGACGCGCAAACGCACCTACAGCGCGTGGGCGGAGGCTGCCGCCGCGCAACTGGACGCGCTCGCGTGGCCCGGCTTCCGGGAGCTTGACTCCGCCGCGTTCCAGGCGCGCGAGCGCTGGCAAACGCTGTTGGAAGAGGTAGCGGGGCTTGATCTCGCAGGAAAAGCGCTGAGCTGGAGCAGCTTTGTCCAGGAGCTGACGGGCTTTGCACGAAACACGATGTTTGCCGCCGAGTCGCAGGGGGCGCCGGTGCAGATCCTCGGCATCGCGGAGGCTGCCGGCCTTCGCTTCGACGCGCTGTGGATGCTCGGGATGACGGAAAGCCGCTGGCCGGGCGCCGGGCGCACGCACCCGCTGCTGGCGCCCGGGTTGCAGCGGGACCTGGGGCTGCCGCACGCGAGCGAAGCGGCGGACCTGGAGCTGGCGCAGGAGCAGCTCAGGCGCGTGCTAGAGAGCGCGCCCCTGGTGGTGTGCAGCTACGCTTTGCAGTCGGGCGGCGTCGACGCGCGCCTGTCGCCGCTGCTGCGCCCCTTTGCCGGGAACGCGCAGCGTCTGCAGCCTGGCACCGCAGCGCCGCCAACGCCGTATGCGGCAGTGCGAGAGCCGGAGCCGGCGAAGGTGCCGCCGTGGCCGCCGGAGCACGTCGCCGGCGGCAGTGACGTGCTGAAGCGCCAGGCTGCCTGCGGATTTCAGGGTTTCGCGAAGCGCCTGGGCGCCGGTGCGCTCGAGGACGAGTCCTGGGGGCTCGACCCCCGCGAACGCGCCACCCTGCTGCATCGCGCGCTCGAAGAGCTGTGGTCGACCGAACCCGTTTCGGCAGGCGCGATGCAGCTGCACACTGCGGAAGATCTCGGACGCGCCATCGACGAAAATCAGCTCGATTCGCTCGTCGAGGCTGCAATCGCGCGCGCGTTCGCGTCCCGTGCAGGCGAGGGCGAAGATGCCTGGCATAGAAGCTATCTCGGGCTGGAACAGGAAAGGCTGCGCACGCGCCTTTTATGGTGGCTCGCGGTTGAGAACGACCGAGCCCCGTTCGCGGTAGAGTCCCTGGAAAAGGAGCTCAGGGAGGCGCGCATCGGTGCGGGACCTGGAGCTTTGCGTTTGAATCTTCGTGCCGACCGTATCGATCGGGTAGAGGGCGGGCGGCTGATCCTCGATTACAAGACCGCTGACAAGGTGCACAGCGGCCTGTGGGAGGGCGAGCGGCCCGACGAGCCGCAGCTTCCGATTTATGCACTGTACGGCGGCATTGCAGACGTGGTCGGCATCGCGTTCGCACAAATCCGCTCCGGCAAAACCAAGCTTCTGGGGCTTGCGAATGAGCCCGCGAGCCAGCTGGGAGCCGCGCAGGGGAGCCGCGGCAGCAGAGACCGCGCAGCCGGGGATGCCCGAACGCTTGCGGAGCACACCCGAAGCGAGTGGGATCGAGCCTTGCGGGTGCTGGCCGATGAGTTCCTTCGCGGCGAAGCGCCGGTGAACCCGAAGCATGGCGAGGAAACCTGCCGCTTCTGCGGGCTGTACGGCCTATGCCGCGTCCGCTCACGCGGCACCGCGCTGCTCGCCGAGGATGACGAGGAGTTTGCCGAGCAGGATGTCAGACACGATGGCTGAGCAAGGGGAGCTCCTGTTTGCGCTGCAGGCGGTGGACGGGCCGGCTAAAACGGAAGCTCCGGTCACCGAAGATCAAGCGGCGCGCCGGGATGCCCTAGCCACGAATACCTCGATCCTGGTGCAAGCTCCGGCGGGCGCGGGTAAAACCGATCTGCTGACCAAGCGCTTTCTCCGCCTGCTGTCCGAGGTGGAAGCGCCGGAGCAGATTCTTGCCATCACCTTTACGCGCGCAGCCACGGCGGAGATGCGCGGCCGCATCCTCTATGCACTCGAAAGAGCGGCGGCACTGGAAGGGGCGCGCGACGCTTCCCCGGCCGACGAAGCGGATGACCCAATCTCGGAAGAGTCGCTGGCCCGCGCGGCGCTGCGTCATGCCGAGGCAATGGGTTGGCGGCTGCTAGAGCAGCCTCACCGGCTGGATGTGCAGACGATCGATTCGTTGTGCCTGCGCCTGGCCGGCAGCCAGCCCCTGCTGGCGCGGCTGGGCGGCGCGCTGGAGCCGTCTGAAAACGCGGCCGCCCTGTACGCAGCCGCCGCGCGCCGCACGACCGCGCAGCTTGCCGGCGCGGACACGGAACTCGACCGAGCCTTGCGCACCCTTCTGCTG
>CAXTMW010000196.1:716-3313 GCA_964245455.1 uncultured Acidobacteriaceae bacterium | reverse complement strand
CTCGCGCGCCGCGATGCGTGGCTCGGGACCCTACCTCTCGGGGCATCGGGGGATATCGAATGGACGGCAGTCCGGTCAAAGCTGGAGCAGCCGTTCGCGGATGAAAATCGCCGCGTGCTCGGGCAGCTGCGGGAAATGCTCGCGTCCATGCCGGACCTTGCCGAAGATCTGCTTACCGCGGCCCGCTACGCCGCCGCCAACCTCGGTGACGCCTTCAAGGACAAATTTGATCTGCGCCCGTTGCGCGATCTCACCGAGCTGCCCGGCGATACACCCGCGCACCGCGCGCAGTGGGAAGCGCTGGCGTCGCTTCTGCTGACGCAGGATGGCTGCTGGCGAAGCGCCTGGAACGTCGGGCAGGGTTTCCCTCCGCCGGGCACTGGCCCTGGCAAAAACCAGCGCGTTCAATTTAAGAAACTGATGGAACAGTGCGGCGAGGACCTGCAGGCGCACCGGCACGGCGGGGAACAACTGCTACAGCTGCTGTGTCAGTTGCGCCGCCTCCCGGCCCTCGGCTACTCCGACGACCAGTGGCACACGCTGCTGGCCGCTTTTCGCGTGCTGCGGCGAGCGGCTGCCGAGCTGCGCTTCGTTTTCGCGGAAAAAAACGCGGTCGATTTCGTGGAGATCGCGCAGGCAGCCGAAGCGGTGCTGCGCGATGAAAACAGCATGCGCGGCCTGCTTGAAAGCGAGCGCAAGCAGCACCTGCTGATCGACGAGTTCCAGGACACCTCGCGCGCGCAGTATCGATTGGTGGCCGAGCTGCTGCGCGAGTGGACCGCGGGCGACAGGCGCACCGTGTTTCTTGTGGGCGACCCGCTACAGTCGATCTATGGCTTCCGCCAGGCCGAGGTCGCGCTTTTCCATGAAACGCGCGACCGCGGCATCCCTTGCGGCGACAGCCGGCGCCGCTGCGAACCGCTGCAGCTTACGCACAACTTCCGTTCGCATCGCGCACTGGTCGGCGCACTTAACATGCGCCTCGGTAAGGTGTTCTCCGGCAGCCGCAGCGATGCCTTCGTGCCCGCGCAAGCTTCTGAGAAGCCGGGGCTTGAGGACTCCTTTCACCTGCACACCTACTTCGTCGACACAACCGAGCAGGCCGGCCTCGAAGAGCGCCGCAGGGAGGCGCGGCTCCTTGAGGCAAACGAGGTCGTGCGCATTCTCGATGCCGAGCAGCCCCGCATTGCGGCGGCGCAGGCAAGCGGCGCGCCGGAGTACCGGGTAGCCGTACTGGTCCACTCGCGTTCGCACCTCGCGGCCATTCTGCCGGCGCTGCGCGCGGCCGGCATCCCGTTTCGCGCGGTGGAGCTTGAGCCGCTTGCCGACCAGCCGGAGGTCCACGACCTGCTGATGCTGCTGCGCGCGCTGCTGCACGCGGGCGAGCGCGTCGCGTGGCTCACCGTGCTGCGCGCGCCCTGGTGCGGCCTCGACCTCCCAGACCTGCACCTGCTCACCGGGGCGGACGATCCCGAGCTGCTGAAGCGGCCCCTGGTCGAGCGGATTCCGCAGGTGCTCCAGACGCCGCCCGAAGGCTTTTCGGCGGACGGCCTTGCACGGCTGGCCCGTACCTGGGTGGCGCTGGCGGCGGCGCTCGCCACGCGCTACACGGCCGACAACAACGCCTCGCTGGCCGCATGGCTGGAGCGCACCTGGTTCGCGCTCGGCGGCGACGCCTGTGTGCTGCCGACTGCGCGCGAAAACGCGGAGTCTTTCTTTCGCCTGCTTGACACGCTTGAGCCGAGCGGAGTCGAGGTGCTGCGCGGCGACTTCACCCTGCGCCTAGCCGGCCTGTGCGCCGCGGCCGATACGCGCGTCAGTGAGCGCTTCGGCGTCCAGCTGATGACGATGCACAAAGCCAAGGGACTCGGGTTCGAGGTGGTGCTCGTGCCCGGCCTTGAACGCTCCACGCGAAGCGCGGATACTGCGCTGATCGCGATGCTCGAACGGGCCACGCGCGACGGGGAGGAGATGGCAGACGAACTGCTGCTCGCGCCGCTCGGCCACCGCGACACGGGCGAGAAAGACAGCCTGTATAGCTGGGTAACCCGGCAGAAACAGCAGCGCGAAGCCGACGAACGCAAGCGGCTCTTCTATGTCGCCTGCACACGCGCCCGCACGAGCCTACACCTGTTCGGCACGGTCACTGTGAAAGGGGGCGAGCTGCGCAAGCCGGCGGAGCGTTCGCTGCTCGGCGCGGCATGGCCGGGGCTTGCCGAGGACTTTGAAGCGCGCTGGCGCAAGGAAGCAGCCCAGTTCTCGAGTGTTGCGCTTGCCGCGAACGCCGCCACCCCGCCTGGCTCGTCCATCGCCGGCCTTGAGCGGCTGCCCGTGGATTGGTGCTTGCCGCCGTGCGCACCCGGCCTCCGTGTGCGCTCGGCGGCGGCCGCGCCGTTGTTTCAGCGTGCCGAGGGTTCCCAGTCCGCGCGAGCCGGCGGCACGGCCATGCATGCGCTGCTGGAGCACCTCGCCACCTTGTTTGCCGCGCAACCCGATGCCGGCAAGCAGCAGGTGCGGCAATGGCGCGGCCCGCTTGAGCGCCTGGCTGCGCGCACACTGCGCGCCTCCCCACTCTCACGCGAGCAGGTGCAGAGCGC
>CAXTMW010000195.1:4060-6501 GCA_964245455.1 uncultured Acidobacteriaceae bacterium | reverse complement strand
GCACGCCCCAGGCGGTTCCACAAAGCTCCGGTGCGCCAGACCCGGATAATCTAGCTCCGGCGGTTGGTCCGGTACCGTCCCCGCCCGCTTCGGACGGCGTGGGCGTTCCCGATGAAACCCAGGACGGCGATGTCGGCAACGTCAATCGGCTGACGGGGCAAGGGCCCACGCAAGTCAGACCGCATAGGCCAGGGGCGACATCGATCGATGCGGACCCACTCAACAACACCGGAACGGGATCGATAAACCCTGGCACGGATCAGGGCTGAGATGGTCGCAGCACTCCCGCCCGTCATCATGACGGAACGGCTGGCATGCTCGCTTGCAGCCGCGATCAAACACAATGTCCCAGCAAACGTCCTGCTGGCGGTCGCAGAGCAAGAAAATGGGTCACCGCGCCGATGGGTACGCAACACCAACGGCAGCTATGACGTGGGCACCATGCAGTTCAACACGTCCTATGTCCGCACGCTGGCGCGATACGGCATCGGGCTCGATGCCGTCGCGGCTCCCGGCTGTTACGCATATGATCTGGCCGCCTGGCGGCTCCACCAATCCCTGTTGCATGACAGCGGCGACTTGTGGACGCGCGTCGCGAACTACAATTCCCGCACCCCGGAGATCAACGCGCGCTATCGGGCGCAGGTCATGGCGCGCGGCGCTGCATGGGGGCAGTGGCTCTCGGCCCGGTGGCCGCAGATGTCGCTTGCTCCGGCAAGCGAGGTTGTCGCGGCAATGCCCATTACGGTGCGCTATCACAGCGCGCACCGATCGCACGCCGGTCCAGCCGCGATGCTACGCTATGCCGTGTTGGCGCCGACCTCGATCGCAGCCGATTTTGGCGGGAGCGGCGCTCGTTAGCGCGCCAGGAGTAGTGTCGGCATGAAAGGCGCAATCGTTGTAATCGCTGAGAAGCCCGAGCTTGGAAAAGCCATCGTCGCCGGGTTGGGCGGCGGGAGGTTTTCGGACGGGTATGTCGATTGTGGGCGTCACCTCGTAACATGGGCGTTCGGCCACATGCTCGAACTGGAGGAGCCGGAGAGGGCACCGTGGAGCTGGGCGACGCTGCCTTTGACGCTCGACTATCGCAAGGTGCCGGCGAAGGATAAGGGCGCGCAGCTTAGGGTCATCAAAGGCCTGTTGGCGGGTGCCGATCGCGTCATCCACGCAGGCGACCCCGACAGCGAGGGTCAGTTGATCGTCGACGAGATCCTCGAATGGGCGGGCTGCAAGCTGCCCGTCGATCGGCTGCTGGTGAACGATCTCAATCTCGCGGTCGTCAAGCGGCAACTCGCCGCGATGAAGCCCAACAGCGAGTATCGCGGACTGTCTCAATCGGCCGAGGCGCGCGGACGTGGCGACTTTGCTTATGGGCTCAACCTGACGCGGGCCTATACGCTGGCGGGTCGCGAAAAGGGCTATGATGGGGTGCTGAGCGTCGGCCGCGTCCAGACGCCGATCATGGGGCTGGTCGTTCGGCGTTGCCGCGCGAATGCGGGCCATGCCAAGACGGTCTATTACAAGCTCGGCGCGACGGTGAGCGTGGGCGGCCTGACATTCCCGGCAAACTACCGGGTGACGGACAGCGATCCGGTGGATGGCGCTGGGCGGTTGAACGACAGGGCGCATGCAGATGCGCTGGCGGCAGCGGTGACCGGCGAGGCCGCTAGCGTCGTCAAGGCAAAGACCGAAGACAAGCTGCAACTGGCGCCGCTGCCGTTCAACCTGCTGATGCTTCAGGCCCTGGCGTCTCAGCGCTATGGCTACAAGCCCGATCAGGTGAAGGACATCACACAGGCGCTCCGCGAGAAACACCGTCTGATTACGTACAACCGCTCGGACTGCCAATATCTGAGCGAGGAGCAGCACGGCGACGCACCCGGCGTGCTGGCCGCGATCGGGGCCAATGTCATAGCGTTGAAGGCGGCAATCGCAGCGGCCGATCCTGCGATCAAGGGACGTGTCTTCGACAGCTCCAAAGTCTCGGCGCACCACGCAATCATCCCGACCGAGACAACAGTGAACATGGCCTCGCTGACCGAGCCCGAGCAGCGGATCTATGCGATGATCGCGGAGCGCTATGCGCTTCAGTTTCTCGAGCCGCGCAGCTACCGCCAGACCAAGGTCGAGATCGCGATCGGCGATGCTGTGTTCACAGTGACTGCCTCTGTTACGACAGTGCCGGGGTGGACCGCGATCGGGGTAGTCGAGAGCAATGAGGCCGAAGGGGCCGATGCCAAGTCGGAAGATGTCGAGCTGACAGCCGATCTATCGGCTCTTAGGGCGGGCGACACTGGTATTTGCGAGAACGCCGTAGCGCAGGAGAAGGAGACCAGGCCGCCGCCTCTCTACACGATCAATACGCTCTTGCTGAAGCTCACGCGCGTCGCCGACGAGGTGAAGAACCCGAAGATGCGTGAGATCCTGATCGCGCGGGATGC
>CAXTMW010000195.1:909-4050 GCA_964245455.1 uncultured Acidobacteriaceae bacterium | reverse complement strand
GCGACGCGCGACACGATGATCAAGACGTTGTTCGAACGTGGCTTCCTTGCCGAGAAGGGCAAGGCGGTCATCGCCACACCGCTGGGCATGTCCTTCTATGATGCTCTACCGGACACGGCTCGCTTCCCTGACATGACAGCGATGTGGCAGGTCCAGCAGGAGGCAGTCGCATCTGGGGAGATGTCCCTCGACACATTTGTGTCGGGGATCGAGGGTTTCGTCGCCAAAGAAATTGCGACGGTTCATGAACGCGGTCTCATCATTAAGAGCGACGCGCCGCCCTGCCCGCTATGCAAGCGGCCGTTACGCCGGATCAAGGGGCAGAAAGGTATATTCTGGTCGTGCACCGGCCGCGAGGACGGATGCTCATTCACAACCGACGACAAGGGCGAAAAGCCCGTCGCTCGCAAGGCTGCGGCTGGCGTCCTGTCGGACGTTCACAAATGCCCGGCCTGTGCAGCACCGCTGGTGAGGCGGCCGTCCGCAAAGCACAAGGGTAGGTTCTGGTGGAGTTGCAGTGGATACCCCGGCTGCAAACAGACGTTCCTGGATCGTAATAATGCCCCTGCCTTCGAGACAGAAAGATCGTCATGACCGAGCCAAAGCCCAACGCCGAGCTGCGGCGCTTCCAGATCGAGCATGATTTGCCACAGCTTCACCGCGAGCGTTGGAATAGGATCGCGGCCGAGCTGAGCGAGCAGATAGAGAAGGCGACAGGCGACAGGCGCGCCGAGCTATCGCAGGCGCTAGACCAGCATTATGCCAACCGCTTCCGCCCGGAGACAAGCCGGCCGGCTTTGCTGGCAGAAGCCGATATCGGCGAGGCGGACTGAGCTTGCCGGACGATCCAACGCCCATGACAGCGGATGAGCAGAAGGCTCATGCCGCTCGATTGATGGCTCCCGAGCTATTGCACTCCATACGCGTCCCTCACCCGCGCGCCATCCTCACCGGCGGACAACCCGGTTCCGGTAAAAGCCGAATCGTCAATTCTGTCGGCATTCAGTTCGAAGGATTGGGCGGTACAGTCGTGATCGATCCCGACGCGATCCGGCCAACCCTGCCCTATATGAAAGAGCGCATAGCCGCCGGTAATCTCGATGTGCCTGACGCGGCCAACATCGACGCCGGCACGATCGCCTATCAGATGGTACAGATCGCCAAGACAGAGGGCCGAAACCTGATCGTTGACGGCACGCTACAGAACACTACCCGCGCGCTCGCTTTGGCTGGTGAACTCCGCGCCGCGGCCTATTCCGTCGAATTCCACGGTATGGCTGTAAGCCCGGAGCTTAGCCACGCCCGCACCTACGCCCGGCGCGAGGATCAGATCGCCAATTCACCCACCGGGTTCGGCCGAGGGGTCGGCGACGAGTTTCATTTCCAGGCCGTGAAAGGTTACGCCGCTACGGTTGACGCCCTCCAGACAAAAGCCGCGGTAGATTCGATGGCGCTTTATTATGGCGACGGCGCGAAGGTCGAGACGAAGTTCGAGGTAGGCGCCTGGGTTCCCGCCATCTCTATGAAGCAGACGCTGGAGAAGGCGCACATGCAGCCTTCTATTGAGGCAATCAAGGTCACAAGCGAGACATGGCAGGTTGCCAGCGACGCGATGCGCGCACGACAGGCGCCAGCCGACGAACAGGCGAAGGTGGGCGAGTTCCTTGCCATAGCCGCTGCAAAGGCCGCCAGCCTTGCCCCGGCTCGGATCGAAACGCCGAAGGAGACGACTGTGGCACTCGACCCTTTAACGCGCCGCGAGTTCGCGGAGCCGGATCGGACCGCAGTGCAGGATCGCGCGATGGACACAGCACTCAACGACACCGAGCGTTTGCTTTCGGAATACACCGCTGACGAACGCAGCTTCGGCGGGCGCTACATCAATTCCGATCTCATGAAAGATCGGTTTCCAGAATTTGCCGAGAGCCGCGAGGGTCATGGCCGCTACAATATGGCGGTCCACAACGCGGCCGCGGTGCTTGCGTCCGAGCAGTTTAGGCGCACCGTTGCGGATATTAGCGATCCTGGGAAGACTAACGCGCTTTTTCTGACCGGCGTGCCCGGCGCCGGTAAGTCATACAGCATCCAGAACCGGTTCCAGGACGGGAAGCTGCCGCCCTCGGTGCGGGCCTTATACGAAGGTCAGCTCGCCCGACCTGACATTGCGATAGATAAGGTGCGTACCGCTCTTGATGCCGGGCTCAACGTCGAGGGCATCGCCGTACTTCCCCACGTCGAAGACGCATTTGATCGCACCTTAGGCCGATTTGAACAACTCGGCCGCGGAGCCGGCATCGACGCGATGGCGAATATCCATGAAGGACTTCCTGACGGGCTACGCGCATTAGAGCGTGAATTTGGTGACAAAATCACTATATTAGTCCATGATGTGCGCGACCCGGACAACCGTCGCGAGTTAAACTTTCAAGACGGCCTACGGGCTTGGCAAGAGGAGCTGGATCATGGACCGGTTAGAGAACGCCTCGAAGCACGCCTCGAACAACTTCGAGACGATGGACGCGCCAATGACGACTTCGCCCGACAGGCCCACGGTGAAGCACCTTTCCCCGGATATCGCGGCTTGGAGCGAGACGGCCTTGAGAGCGGGCGAGAGGGGCCACAGGGACCCGGAGTTCGCAGCGGAAGTGGGCCGGAGGCTCTACTAGAGCCTGCCCAGGCCGAGGCTGCGCCATCCCCGCAGGATGGTCCGATGCACCTTTATACCACAGCGGGTGTAGAAGCGCTTCAGGCAAGCGGGTCGCGCGTTCTCAGTGCGCATTTGAAGATGGACTGGGAAGCGCAGACCGGCCTCACCGCGCCACCCTCCGCGATCGGCGTCGAAGGCGGCGTGATCCTGCCTGCATACAACAGAGATGGTCTGGCTGGCGGTGTCTTTTGCGACACCAACAGGAAGGCGTTTGCGATCGAGGAAGAGTATCAGCCCGGCTTGTTCATCCCCTGGACGGGGATCGACGAGTTGGCGCGATGCGAGACGCTGTGCGTTGCGAATGACGAGCGAGAGGCAGCCGCTATCGCACGGGCGGCAGGCTCTGACGTAGGCGTCGTCCTCGCCCGAAATCAGGTCGTAGAAGCGGTAGAGGAAGTCCGGTTCCGGTTTCCGAGCACGCCGATCATTGTAAC
>CAXTMW010000195.1:0-843 GCA_964245455.1 uncultured Acidobacteriaceae bacterium | reverse complement strand
GGCCAGACGGAGCGGCTCGTCGAGCAGGGCTGTGTGTTAGCCGGCATCGCTGCCGGCGAGCGGGCGTTTGATGAACTGCCGCAGGAAGAAGCGCGCGAAACGCTTAGAACCGCCTGCGATCAGGCGATCGGAGCCGGCGAGAACACGCTGGCGGCCCAAGCCGGCACGATCGCAGCAGGGGAATCAATCACGGTACAGGCGCCCGCGATCGAAGAAGTCGTCGAGGTGACGCATTGGCAATCCTCAGGCCAGTTCAACTCGGCCGAGGAGCGGAGCACACGCGACCTCGATCGGGATCGCGGCGTGGAGCGTGACGAAGACCTTGAGCGGTAGGACGATGAAGCTTGCACGGCAGGCCATGGAGATAGCTGATGGCACGCAATACCCAGACGGCAAGGTTGGCGAAGCTCCGCAACAATGCGGTCGGCCCGATGATCCAGGGGTCGGGCGCGAAATCGGGAGGGACGCCGCTGTGGGTCCCGGTTGCGACAGGCGCCTCTGTCCTAGGATCGTTTTGGGCGGCGACCGAAGCCTTTGCCATCCACTTCAAGTTTCAGGAAGCGCTCGGAGGGCTGCACATCGGCCCGGTCTATCAACCGTTGCAGATCATTCCATGGTCGCTCCGTTACGCATCGCAATTCCCAAATCCGACAAAGATCGCTGGTTTCGTCGGCATGGGGACGTTTTTCGCCTCGGCCGTCGCGATTGCGGCCAAGCGCAAGCGGATCGCGCAGACCGCCGCTCCCGATCATTTCCTTCACGGGTCAGCGCGCTGGATGGATCTCGACGGCCTTGAGCAGGCGTCGTTGTTGTTCAATGACGGGGTCTATGTCGGTGGGTGGG
>CAXTMW010000194.1:2452-6578 GCA_964245455.1 uncultured Acidobacteriaceae bacterium | reverse complement strand
CGGAGACCCCGATCAAGCCGACGCCCGCGCGCGTCATGGAAGCGCTTGAAAAGCTGCGCGCTCAAATCCCGCCGTTTGATCGCGTGTCGGTCGGTTTCCCGGGCGTGATCAAAAGCGGCCACACGCTGACCGCCGCGAACCTGCACCCGGACTGGGTGGGCTACGACCTGAAGGGTGAGTGTGAAAGGCGCTGGGGCCGGCCCGCCAGAGTTGCCAACGACGCGGCTGTGCAGGGGTACGGTGCGATCAGTGGGCAGGGGGTCGAGCTCGTCATTACCCTGGGCACCGGCATGGGTTCGGCCCTGTTTACGCGCGGGCACCTGAGCCCGGGCCTCGAGCTCGGCCACCATCCCTTTCGCAAAGGCAAAACTTACGAGGACTATCTCGGCCGCCGCGGCCTGAAAGAGATTGGCCCGAAAAAGTGGAACAAGCTGCTCCAGAAGGCGATTGACCAGACTGCGCACACCTTTAACTGGGACTCCCTCTACATCGGCGGCGGCAACGCCAAGCTCGTCTCGTTCACTCTGCCCGACCACGTAAGCTTGGTGTCGAACCAGGACGGGTTGCTTGGCGGCATCAAGCTGTGGGGCGACGAAGTGTAGGCGGCCGCCTCATGGATTGAGGCGCTGAGTCATGGCTGCATTGGGTCGTGCGGGGCTGTGGCTTCTTTCTCTCCTTCTTGCCGCAGGCCTATTCAGCCTGCTGACACTCCCGCTTTTTTCGAGTAACTCATCGCATCTATGGACGTTTCTCAATACCATTCGGGTCTCAGGAATCTTGGCCGGGCCAGCCTGGCTTGTTTTTCTGCCGCTGGTAATCGGCCTCAAAGATAGCGAAGGACGACGCTTCTGGATCCTGCTTGGCAACGGAATAGTCGTAGGACCGGCGTCTGTTCTCGCTGCTAGTCTTTGCGGTGTGACCATTTACCCTTGCTCGGCGGCATCGCACCGTTCTTCTTGCCTGCATTGGTCGTCGGCTCGTTGACGACGCTGTTTTATCTAGCCAGGTTGAGGCTTTCTTTCCGTGTTCGGTCGTTTCGGGGATAGGAAATCGGTCGACCTGCAGCTCTTGTAAGAAGTTTGAGAACAGGACTCACGCGCATGCCTCCATCTCAGCCAATCCGCGTCCTCGTTGCCGAAGATCAGGCAATGCTGCTCGGCGCGCTTGCCGCGCTGCTCGAGCTCGAGCCGGACATCACTGTCTGCGGCCGCGCCGCCAACGGCAGGGAAGCGCTCTCGCTGATTGCGAAACTCCAGCCGGATGTGCTGGTTACTGACGTCGAAATGCCGGAGCTGAGCGGCCTTTCGCTTGCCGCCGAGGTGCGGGACCGCCATCCGCAAGTCCGCACCATCATCCTGACAACGTTTGCGCGCCCCGGCTACCTGCGTCGCGCGCTGGACGCAGGCGCGAAGGGCTATCTGCTCAAAGACCGGCCCTCAGCCGAGCTCGCCAATGCCGTCCGGCAGGTGCACGCGGGTAAACGCATGTTTGATCCTGAACTGGCGGCTGAGGCCTGGGCCGAGGCCGATCCGCTCACCGAGCGCGAGCGCCAGATTTTGCGCCTGGCCGGCGAGGGCCGCTCTTCGGCCGAGATCGCCGCCGAGTTCCGGCTTTCTGAGGGTACAGTCCGCAATTATCTGTCGGAGGCGTCGAATAAGCTGGGCGCTGCGAACCGGGTGGACGCCGCGCGAATCGCCCGCACCAAGGGCTGGCTCTAAGCCCGACCCTACTCCTGAGTCTTCCGCACGGCAACGGCCGAAAACGCCTCGCCCATCGGCACAAAATCGACGCGCACGCCGGGCAGCACGCCCCGAAGCCAGTCGGCACAGGTCTTCATGCCGGCCTCCTCTGAGACATCGTGCCCCAGCAGGATGAGCGCTTTCGGGCGGCCCTGCTCGGAGGCGTCCTGCGCATACGGGATGGTCTCCCACTCGGTCGCCTCGCCAACCACCAGCACCTGCACATCAGGCCGCGCCAGCATGGCGATCTGCCGAGCCCCTCCTGCCGCGCCCAGCAGCAGCGCAACCCGGGTCACCGGCAAGGCCGGGTCGCCCACAATCCTTATCGCGACCGCGCCGGTTCTGCTCTGGAGCTGCTCCGCAAAGCGGCCGAGCGGCACGGCTGTCGGCAGGGTAAAGAACTGGGAGTCGGCGCCGCCCTGCTGGTCCGGTTTAAGCCCGAGCTGCTCGATGACGCCGGTTAGAATGCCGTCCGGCTGGTGCCGGTGCCACCCGTCGTGAAAGCGCCACACCACAAGGTGATGGTCAGTGATGTACTTGAGCTTTTCGGCGAGCACCGGATCGCCGGACGGCAGCAGTGCCCGGTCGTCGCGATGGTTGTAGAAGGTCGGCTCGTGCGTGACGATCAGGTTATCGCCGTGGGCGACGGCCTCGCGCAGCACGCTCATGGAGTCCATGAAGGTGGTCGCGACCCCGGTCACCGGGGTGTCCGGGTCGCCCGCCTTAACCGTATCGACCGTGTCCGGAGGGAGCGTGACGCCATTCGCGGCAACAATCTTCGTGATCGCCTCGCGCGCCGTCATCGGAGCAGCCTCTGCCTGCGCGCAGAAGAGAAGCGCCGCACCGCTCATCAGCAAACGTTTCACTTAGACCTCCAGTATGGAGGCGGCTGCCCGGGAGCGGCCGCCTTCTGTAGCCGCCACTATGGATTGAAAGCCCTTAGTCGTAGTACTCCAGCCCGAGATGCGTGATCAGCTCCTCGCCCATGATGTGGCGCAGGGTGTTCTTGAGCTTCATCAGCTGGATGAAAAGATCGTGCTCGGGATACAGCCCTTCGGCGGTCTGCGGAGCTTTGAAGTAGAAGCTCAGCCACTCCTGGATGCCGAGCGCGGCCAACTCCGGCGTCCGCTTCGCAAGGTCCATGAACAGCACCAGATCCAGCGCGAGCGGCGCGGCCAGGATGGAGTCGCGGCAGAGGAAATCGACCTTGATCTGCATCGGGTAGCCGAGCCAGCCGAAGATGTCGATGTTGTCCCAACCCTCTTTGTTATCACCGCGGGGCGGGTAATAGTTAATCCGGACCTTGTGGTACATGTCCGAGTAAAGGTCGGGGTAGAGCCCGGGCTGCAGAATGTACTCAAGCGCCCCGAGCTTCGACTCTTCCTTGGTCTTGAACGACTCCGGGTCATCCAGAACCTCACCGTCGCGGTTGCCCAGAATGTTGGTCGAGTACCAGCCCGCGACCCCGAGCATGCGCGCCTTGAACGCCGGCGCCAAAACCGTCTTGAGAAAGGTTTGGCCGGTCTTGAAGTCCTTACCGCAGATGGGCGTCTGGGTTTTCTTCGCGAGCTCGACCATGCACGGCAGGTCGACGGTCAGGTTCGGTGCGCCATTCGCGAACGGCACTCCTTCCATCAGCGCCGCATAGGCGTAAATCTGCGAGGGCGCGATCGCCACGTCGTCGTTGTTGAGGCCTTCCTCAAAGGAGGCCAGCGTGGCATGGACCGCGGTTGGCTCGATAAAGATTTCGGTCGAGCCGCACCAGATGACCACAACGCGGTCAACGGTCGCCGAGAACGCCTGGATATCGGACCGCACCTGCTGCGCCAGGTCGCACTTGGAGCGGCCGCTCTTGACGTGCGTCCCGCTCAGCCGCTTCACGTAGTGCTGGTCGAAGACAGCCGGCATCGGCTTGATCGCCTCCAGAAACGGCTTGATCGTTTCCAGGTGCGAGCGCTCCAGCACGTTTGCCGTGGAAGCCGCCTCATACATGTTCTCGGGGAAGATATCCCAGCCCGCAAACTCGATGTCGTCGAGCGAAGCCAGCGGCGCGAAATCGTGGATCAAGGGAGAGTTTTCGTCGGTACGCTTGCCGAGCCGAATATGGCCCATCTGCGTGAGCGAACCGATAGGCTTGGAGAGCCCGCGCCGGACGGCTTCGACTCCGGCGATCAGGGTGGTCGCGACCGCGCCCATCCCCACTGTCATGACGCCCAGCTTGCCAGTCGGCTGCTTGGGCTTTTGTGTTTCCATTGCGTGTATTTCCGTCCTTCCGAACAAAATAGCTTGGGGCCCGCTCGCCAGGCTCGGAACGGAACAGGCTCGCCCGGGCAGGCGCTTCAAACAGGCGCCCCTAAACAGGTAAGTGTCTCCCGTGGAGAACCGCT
>CAXTMW010000194.1:914-2305 GCA_964245455.1 uncultured Acidobacteriaceae bacterium | reverse complement strand
AGATTGAGAACGAGCCTGGCTAGACGCGGACCACGTCGGTCCGGCCCCGCCGCACATGGCTCCAGACAAACCAGATGACTGCGAGCAGCAGCACGAGTTCGACCGCGGTATGAAAGCGGTGGAAGACGGCTTTGAAGCGCGGATCGGTATCCCAGTGCTCGCCGAGCTTCATGCCGATGTAGGCCAGCACGAAGCACCAGGGCCACGAGCCGAGAAACGTGTACACGTGGAAGCGCAGCTGCGGCATCCGCGCGATGCCGGCCGGCAGCGCGATAAAGGTGCGCACTACCGGCAGCAGCCGCCCAATCAGCACAGTTGCCGAGCCATACTTTTCGAAAAAGCGCGTCGTCCGATCCAGGTCGTGCCGGCTTAGCAGGACGTAGCGTCCGTAGCGCTCGATGAACGGTCGACCGCCGCGCGCGCCCACCCAGTACGCCACAACGGAACCTGCGTTACATCCCAGCGCCCCGGCTGTAGCCACACCCAGCAACGTCAAAACGTTCTGGTGCACCTCAAAGCCCGCAAAGGGCATGATGATTTCGGACGGCAGCGGGACGCAAGCCGACTCGATCGCCATCAGGAGACCGACGCCCCAGTAGTGGGTAGCGGCGATGAACGCTTCGATGTAGTGCGCCAGAACGGCGAGTATTTTCTCGGACATGTCCGGGCGAGTATACCGTCTTCGCGTTGCGCTGCCTCAGGTTTGCGGGCCGGCCGGCATCCCACAGTGCAAAAAGGGGAATCCATGAGCAACCAGAAAATTTCGGCGCGGAACCAGCTGCGCGGCACCGTAGAGGAGATTGTGCTCGGCACCGTAACGGCCAAAGTCGGCGTGCGTGTCGGCGAACACCTGATCGAAAGCGTCATCACGCGCCAGAGCGTGGAGGAGATGGGCCTGGAGGTCGGCGATCCGGTCACGGCACTGATCAAGTCGACAGAGGTCATGATCATGCTTGATTGACTTCGTGGCCGCCCGATGTCCGTTACTTCGGGCATGGGCGTGGCGGCGCCGCGCGGTGCTACTCTCGCGTCACTTCCTCTGTTTAGGGCTGACGAGCGGCGATGCGGTTTTACTCACACGACGGGCAGGACCGTTATCTGCTTGAAAACTTTTTCCGCGGCAAGCGCGGCGGTGTTTTCGTCGACGTCGGCGCGGGTGACGGCCAAACCGGCTCGCACTCCCTCTTTTTTGAAGAAACGATGCAGTGGTCCGGACTTTGCGTCGAGCCCGCGCCGGCGGCCTTTAGCCAATTGCGGACGCGTCGTAAAACAGCCTGCGTCGAAGCCGCCGTTGCTCCGTTTGAAGGTTTGGCCGACTTCCTGGAATGCGACCCTTCAGGTGAAGGGCGAAGGCTGAGCGGCCTGCCGTGCTATTTCGACCCGGCTCACAT
>CAXTMW010000194.1:0-904 GCA_964245455.1 uncultured Acidobacteriaceae bacterium | reverse complement strand
CATCGAGCGGGTTCGCGCGCTCACGACCGGGAAGCGAGCCGCGAAAGTTCCGGCCGTGCGCCTTGAGCCGCTGCTGGAACAATACGCACTCCACGCAATCGACCTTTGCGCAATCGACGCTGCCGGTGCTGAACTCGCCATTCTCGACGACCTCGATCTCGACCGGTTCCGCATTTCGGTCCTCACCGTCCGGCACGCAGCGGATGAAGCCGCGCTGCTCGAGTGTATGGGCCGCAAGGGCTACGACTCGGTCGCGCGCCTCGGCCCGGACCTGATCTTCAAGCGGCACGATGTGGCCCGCCTGCCGAGAACCACCGTGATCTGCTCGGTATGGCACGGCGATCCGGACCGGAGGGCGCTGCTTCGCGGCCATCAGGCGAATCTGCGGGCCCAGCAGTCCCCGGTCGACGCGATCTACGTCTTTGACGGTGACGATTCTCCCCCGGATTGGTGCACCGGCCGCTCCGTAGCCGTACGGGGATCGCTCACCATCTACCAGGCATGGAATGTCGCGCTTTCCATGGTCAGCACGCCACTTGTGATGAACCTCAACCTTGATGACCGGCTCGCCCCGGATGCAGTCGGGCTGCTCGAGACCGCACTGTTTCGAGAAGGCGCCTCCGCAGCCGGGGGAGACTGGGCGATCTGCTATGACCAGGCCTCGACCGATGCCGTCAGGCCAAGCTACCCGGCAGATCAGCGGCCCTTTTTGCCGCAGTGGCCGCCTGTGCCGGGCTCCGTCACCCGGCTCGGCAGCGGCACCGGCCACCGCGGCACCTTTGGCCCGGCTCTGATGAGGCGCATGAGCGCTCATCTGCGGGCCCCGCGCAACCCGTACCGCATGGAACACGGAACGCTGCTGCCCATCGTCGGCGACACGGCATGGTGGACACTGCTGAGTGCG
>CAXTMW010000193.1:0-6581 GCA_964245455.1 uncultured Acidobacteriaceae bacterium | reverse complement strand
TTCCGACACTGAACGAGCAGCGCCGCGCGGCTTAAGCCCCGCGGCCTGCAGTATCCCACCCCCGTTCTATCCCGCACTGCCCCCCTTCCGCGAACGCCAGTGTTCTTCCCCGGCGGCATCCTTTTCATCGCTCTTCCCTCCTCCGTAGGTGACAATGACCATCCTTGAGTTAAAAGAAAAGAACATTACCGAGCTAAGTCGTATCGCGCGCACGCTTGACATCCCCGGCGCGAGCGGATTGCGCAAGCAAGACCTGATTTTTAAGATTCTGCAGGCACAAAGCGAGAAGGAAGGGCATATCTTCGCCGAAGGAGTGCTGGAGATTCTTCCTGACGGCTACGGTTTTTTACGCTCGCCGGACTATAACTACCTGCCCGGGCCGGATGACATTTATGTGTCACCGTCGCAGATCCGGAAATTCGATCTCAAGACAGGCGACACCATCTCCGGCAATGTGCGGCCGCCGCACGAAGGTGAAAAGTACTTTGCGCTGGTCAAAATCGAAGCGATCAATTTCGAGTCGCCCGAGGAAACACGCAACAAGATTCTGTTTGACAATTTGACTCCGTTGTATCCGCAGGAGCGGATCAAGATGGAAACTGTGCGTGAGTCCATATCGGGCCGTGTCATGGATATGCTGACGCCCATCGGCAAAGGGCAGCGCGGACTGATTGTGGCGCCGCCGCGTACCGGCAAAACCATGCTGCTGCAGGCCATCGCCAACTCCGTGACGGCGAATCACCCGGAGGTCGCGCTCATCGTTCTGCTGATCGACGAACGCCCGGAAGAAGTCACCGACATGCAGCGTTCCGTCAAGGGCGAAGTCATCTCATCGACGTTTGACGAGCCTGCGGCCCGGCATGTGCAGGTTGCCGAGATGGTCATCGAGAAAGCCAAGCGGCTGGTCGAGCACAAACGAGACGTGGTCATCCTGCTCGACTCCATTACGCGGCTGGCACGCGCCTACAACACGATCGTGCCGCCCTCCGGCAAGATACTGTCAGGCGGTGTCGATTCCAATGCGCTGCAGCGGCCCAAGCGCTTTTTCGGCGCGGCCCGCAACATTGAAGAAGGCGGCTCGCTGACCATTATCGCGACCGCGCTGGTCGATACCGGCTCGCGCATGGACGAGGTCATCTTCGAGGAGTTCAAGGGCACCGGCAACATGGAAGTCATCCTGGACCGCAAGCTGATCGACAAGCGTGTGTTCCCGGCGATCGACATTCAGCGCTCAGGCACCCGCAAGGAAGAGCTGCTGATTACCAAGGACGATTTGACGCGCGTGTGGGTGCTCAGAAAGGTGCTGAACCCGCTGTCACCGACCGAGGCGATGGAGCTGTTAGTGGATAAGTTGGGCAAGACGCGAAACAATGCGGAGTTTCTGCATAACATGAGTTCACTGTAAAGCGCCCGGCTCAGAGCGCCTAAGTCCATGGCGTTCTGAGCTTCCAGTAGCTACACTCTGCCTCCGTCATTCGCCACTTATCTCTGTATCTAGTGTTACTCAGTCGGCCTCCAATCCTTCATGACTCAGCTGCGTTTCGGAAACTCCACCTTGAGCGTGTCGAGCGCCGGGAGCACTACCGGCAGCAAGCGGACGGAAACACGTTCAGCCACGACCGCCGGGTCGCTGTTCGCAAGCGCTAGCGCAGCCTCAGCGCTTTCTGCTTCCAGGATCGAAAAACCGACGATCTCGCCTCCATCGGTGACTGGGCCGGCTACTTTGTAGCGGTGCCACTCGATCTGCTCGCGCAGAAATGCTAGCTGCTCGCCCATCAGTGTTTCGGCACCTTCCGGGTCGTCCCAGCGCTCGCCCCGCAGCAGGAAACATAGAAAGTAAGGCTTCAGGTTGCGCGGGATACCCAGCCGGGGATCAGCGTGGCCTTCGGGGTCGCGCGGGGCCGGATTGCTATCAGACACAGGCACCTCGTTCCCTGCCGAGCATACCGTAGTTGCCTCCATCAACGCGCATAGGTGCGCGGTGCGCGCTGGGCTCGGTACACTGCTCAGGGTATGGCTACTCCGGAACGGCTCTACCTCGACGCCCCCAAGCTCACACGCTTTCATGCCACTGTGACCGATGTCCGCGAGTTCGCGCGCCGGGATGGTGTGCAAGTGTGGCAGCTGGCGTTGGACCGCACTGCCTTTTACCCGACCGGCGGCGGCCAACCGCACGACCTGGGCACGCTGAAGGCTATTTCCCGCTCCGGGGCGGAGCTGTCCGTCCAGGTCGAGGACGTGGTGGAGGATGACGGCGGTGAGGTGTGGCATATAACGGCCAAGCCGCTGCTGGCTGGCACGGAGATTAAGGGCCTGGTGGACGCGGAGCTCCGGCTGGATCACACGCAGCAGCACTCCGGGCAGCACCTGTTGTCGGCGGTGCTGGCCGGCGAGTTTGCAGCGAAGACGGTTGCTTTCCACATGGGGAGTGACTACGCGACCATCGATCTGGCAGTCGAGGATACCGACGCGCAGAGTGCCTTGTCGGCGAGGCTTGGGGAGATAGAGCAGCGCGTCAACCGGCACATTGCGAGCGACCTGTCGCTCGCTGTTCGGACCGTGTCCAACGAGGAGGCGCAGGCCCTTCTAGCTGCCGGGGAGCTGAGCAAGCTGCCGCCGCGCGAAGGAGCGATCCGCCTGGTAGAAATCCCGGGGCTCGACCTGAACGCGTGCGGGGGCACCCATGTAGAACGGCTGGGCGAGATCGGAGTGGTGCTGCTGCGGGAGATGGAACGGGTGAAAAAAGGTTTGCGGCTGCACTTTGTATGCGGCCTGCGTGCGGCCGCGATCGCACACGCGGACTGGGCAGAGCTTCACGAAACGGCCTCGCTGCTGTCCAGCGGCAGCCGAGGCGTGTCAGCAGCCGTGCTGCGTTTGCAGGCTGAAGCGAGGGCGCTTGCCAAGGAGCGGCAGCGTTTGCGCGAGGAGATCGCGGAAAGCCAGGCTGTACAGCTCGCGGTCGAAGAGCGCATCGAACGCGGTCTTCGTCTGGTGTGCCGTGTTTTCCCGCACCGTGATGTGGAGTTCGTCAAACTACTCGCCGCCAAGCTGCTGGAAGCGGTGCCGCAGACGGTAGCCATTCTGGTATCGAAAAGCGATGAGCCGGCGACCGTTGTGCTCGCCTCCAACGTAGCGTCCAGCCTTCATGGGCAGCAGGGCTGCAGCGACATGCTGCGTGAAGTGTTGACGCCCTTCCACCTGCGCGGCGGGGGCACGGCGACTCTGGCGCAGGCGCAGGTTCCGGCGGAGCTGCTGGACACGGTGGTGGGCGCGCTGGAGCGCCGGGCAGCTGCGCGGTAGGCTTTCCACACGCGATCGAGCGCTTGAAACAGATCAGTCCGATACCGGTTCGGCCCGCCTAGTTCCAGTAGGAGCGGTCAAGGGTCCGATACTGGATCGCCTCCGCGATGTGCGGCAGCGCGATCGCGTCGGCGCCTTCCAGATCCGCGACTGTACGCGCGACCTTGAGGATGCGGTCGTGCGCGCGTGCGGTCAGGCCCTGCTGCTGCATGGCGCGCTCTAGCAGCCGCTCCGCGTCGGCCCCCAGCTCGCAAAAGGTGCGGATCTGCCGGGTGCCCATTTGCGCGTTGCTATAGATCTTCTCTTTGGCGTCGGCGAACCGAGCGCGCTGCCGGTCGCGCGCGGCCAGCACACGCCCGCGAATGGATGCCGAGCTTTCAGCCGAGGCACCGGAACGCAGCTCGCGATATTGCACCGCGGGCACTTCAATGTGGATGTCGATGCGGTCGAGCAGCGGACCGCTGACCTTAGCGACATAGCGCTGGATGAGAGGCGGCGTGCAGTGGCACTCGCGCGACTTGTCGTTGAAGTAACCGCACGGGCAGGGGTTCATGGCGGCGGCAAGCATGAAGCGTGCCGGAAATGAGAGCGACATGGCGGCGCGGGCGATCACGACATTGCCATCTTCGAGCGGCTGGCGCATGACCTCGAGCACATTGCGGGGAAACTCCGGGAGCTCGTCCAGAAAAAGTACGCCGTTGTGCGAGAGCGACACCTCACCCGGCCGGGGCACGGCGCCGCCGCCGATCAGCCCGGCGTCGGAGATGGTGTGGTGAGGCGCGCGAAAAGGCCGCTCGGTCACCAGACCCGCGCCCTCCTCCAGCACGCTCGCCACCGAGTGAATCTTGGTGGGTTCAAGCGCTTCGTCGAGCGTCAGTGGAGCCAGAATTGACGGCAGGCGCTTGGCGAGCATGGTTTTGCCTGAGCCCGGCGGACCGATCATCAGGATGTTGTGGCCGCCTGCCGCCGCGACTTCGAGTGCGCGCTTCGAGCCGCCCTGCCCGCGTACATCGGCAAAGTCGACGTGAAAGTGCTGCTCTTCCTGGAGCAACTCGCGTGCTTCCACGCGGAACGGCTTGGACTGGATGCCGGCCGCGCCATGCTCGTTAAGCAGCTGCCGTACGCAGTTGAGCGAGTCGGCCGGGTATACATCTACGCCCTCGACCACAGCGGCTTCTCGCGCGTTCGCCTTGGGAACGATCAGTGTCTTGATGCCGCGCTCGCGTGCCAGGATCGCGATCGGCAGCATGCCGGGCACGGGCCGCAGCAGCCCGTCGAGCCCGAGCTCGCCGATCAGCAGGATTTCACCGAGAGCCTTGATCTGCATCGCGCCTGAAGCGTGAAGAATGCCGATCGCAATAGCGAGATCGAAGCCCGACCCTTCTTTTTTCAGGTCAGCCGGCGCCAGATTGATCGTGATGGAGGTCGGCGGAATCTGAAAGCCGGAGTTCTTGATGGCGGCGCGGACCCGCTCGCGCGACTCGCGCACGGCGGAGTCGGGCAAGCCGACCATGTAGAAGCGGTCTTCCATCAGCTTGATGCCGGAGAAGTCCACTTCCACGTCGATGAGGTTTGCGTCGATGCCGTAGACAGCGGCGCTGAGTGCCTTGGCGAGCATAGCTTTCCTGAACTGCGAGGCTGAGTCTAGCAGCCGCATCTCCGCTGCCGAGCGAGGAAGCGACCGAGTAGGTACCTTCGGCATGTACCAAGCCAGGGCCCGTCGTAGATGAGGCTTTTAGCGGAAGCACCTGACCGGCTACTGAGCGCCTTGCGCTGCCATATCGAAGACCAGCGTGCGGGTTCCATGGAAGGCGGACGCGTACACCGGCACCTGGCAAAGCGTGCTCCGCATGACCTTTGAGGTAGGCCCGGCCTGCACCGGTTCGCGCACGGCCACGCAGCCGTTTGAAGGCTTAGGGTCGGTCGCGACATAGTAGCGAACGTGGTAGGCCTTGAGGGTATCGACCACGTCCCGCTGCTCACGGATACGCTCAAGAAAAGCCTTGTCCATCATCAGGCCTTCGAGCTGCACTACCGGGCGATCCATCAGGTAGCCGACGATGCCGGCGCGGTCTCCCATGGCGTAGATGCCGGCGTGCGTGGCCGCAAACCCGGACAAAGCCTGTCCCGCGTCCAGCATGGCGGAAAGCTCGTCATCGTGGTGCAGTGAGGACCGAACGGCATGGGCCGTGCTCTTCGCGGTGAGCAGCAGTGCGGCGAGGCCGACCAGCGGAACCGCGTAGCGACCCAGCTGCGGCACCCACGCCTCGGTGCGCGTACCCAGCACCAGAACAACGGCCAGCGCGGCCGCCAGGAACGGGTAGTGGTACCAGTTCCAGATCGGCCAGTCGCTTAGAAGCGAAAGCGCACTGAGCTGCAGAAAAGGAAATAGCATGAGCGCCCAGACGATCGCGCGGTGCTCCGGCGCGAGCCGCCCTCGCCCGCGGAGCAGCAGAAATGCAACTGCAATGACGATTCCGGCGACGACAGGGCGATCCAGCTGCCGGGGTATTGGCCAGGGATAGCTAAACGCAATCCTCCATGCCTCATAACTGGGCGCGTGAGAGATGCGGAGCTGCTTGGCCGTAGCCGAGATGGGCACCAGCGTGTGATAGATGAGGACGTTGCTTGCCATGTAAGCCAGCAGGGGTACCGTGCCGACGAGAAAGCCGGCTGCGGCCCTGGCACGAGTCGCCAGGGGCATCCTGGCCATCGTCAGCTCAAGCAGGCAAAGCGTGGTGACAAATAGAATTGAGTCGAGCCGCGAAAGGATGACTGCCGATGCAATCAGGCCAAAAACTATGGCGCTGCGAACGGTCCACTGAAAGCGAGTCACCCTGTACAGGCAAAGGGCCGCGATCAGAGGCACGGTGAGGACGATTTCCATGCCGCCGCCCATAAAGAGCAGGGACTCACCGGCGATTAGCCCCGCGCAGACCGCGGATGCGTCTCTCGACAGATACCGGCGAAAGCAGCGGGCGGCAAACGCGTAGGTCGCCATCACGCTGCCGCTCATCACGGTGACAACAGCGTAGAAAAAAGCTTTGCCCGGGAAAAGCTTGACCAGGCAGACGATCACCAGCATCCACAAAGGATGGTAGCCGTTGGTCAGGTGGCTTCCATCGAAAGTGGAACCCTGCCCGGCCGCGATATGTTTCGCGACCACCAGGTAATAAAAGAAGTCATCGTCGAAGTAGATCAGGAAGTTGTTGGCGGGCAAAAATCGCGCGAAGAAAAATGCGGCGGTAAAGGCAAGCAGCAGCCACGGCACAGTCTTCGAA
>CAXTMW010000192.1:5308-6675 GCA_964245455.1 uncultured Acidobacteriaceae bacterium | reverse complement strand
TCCATGTTCTTTTCGAGGACCGCATACCCCAGCGCATCCAGCCGAAGCACCTCCGGGTGCCGGTCCAGGTGCGCCACAAGGCTCGTCAAGAACGCTCGAACCTTGTGCCCCCGCTTGCCTCCGGTTGCCCTGAACGCGACCTGCGCTTCGTCCATCACCACGCCCCAGTCCTCCAGAAGAAGCGCCGCGAAAATCTCCTCCTTGGTCCGGAAATAGAGATACGCCGTACCCTTAGCCAGCCCCGAGGCGGCGGCGATCTGGGCCACGGTCGGCAGGCTGCCGTTGCCTGCACGAAAGAGCGCCGCCGCCGCCCGCAAAATGTCTCCGCGCCGCGCTTCCTTGTCCTCCGAAGCATGCGCGTGCGGAGCCGTCTTCCGCGCTGTCATTTCGAGATGCCGTACGTCAACTTCGCTTGCACATGGCGCGACATGAAGCGGTTGGAGAACGCCACCATGCGGTTCAGCCGTCCGGCAATCACGCTGGACTTGCCCGCGAACATCGCCTTCAGTCCAATCGCCGCCACCTTGGCGGGCGGCACCATCATCCGCCGCAACGACGCCTTCGGCGCGTAGCCGGACACATCGAGGAACTCTGTGTCCATCAAGCCCGGCGACAGCACCGTCACCCCCACCCTCGGTGCCAGCTCCACATGGAGCGCGATCCCGAAAGCCAGAACGAAGTGCTTGGCCGCCCCGTACACCGCGAGCAGCGGGTCCGGCTGGTAGGCCGCCAGGCTCGCGACCAGCAGGATATGCCCTCGCCCCCGCTCCGCCATGCGCCGCGCAAAGCTATGGGTCAGCTCCACCAGGCTCACCACGTCCAGCTGCAGCATCTCCCGCAGACGGTCCGGCTCCTGCGCAACAAACTCCCCGCTCATGCCGAACGCCGCATTGTTGATCAGGATGTCCGGCGCGATCCTGCGCTCATCGAGGCGCCGGAGCAGGTCGTCGGCGCTTGCCCGGGCGCTCAGATCAACCGGCTCCACCACCACCTCGATCCCGTGGCGCTGCTGTAGCTCCGCCGCCAGCTCGCGCAGCCGCTCCTCCCGTCGCGCCACCAGGACCAAGTTCACCTTGCTGCCCGCCAGTGCGCGTGCAAACTCCTTACCGAGCCCACTCGATGCCCCGGTCACCACTGCCCACTGCTGTTCTGACGTCGCCATATATCCCCTGTGACCCATGGTCATCTTATATGACCGTAAGTCATTATGTCGAGGCCGCGAGTGCATCGCGCCCCTGTGACATGCAGTAGAAGGCCCGCCGCACGCGCGCTCCAGCCGTTCGGAGGCATTCCCACGGAGGTAATCTGCGAAGACCCGCGCAACCTGCGACAATATCCATATATGCCGCCCTTTCGCTCTGCCGGAA
>CAXTMW010000192.1:0-5298 GCA_964245455.1 uncultured Acidobacteriaceae bacterium | reverse complement strand
CCCGACTTTCGGGGCTTTACGCGCACGCTGGTTCTTTGGAATGTCGGCATCTATTTCGTTTTTCTGCTCCTCCAACTGGCCGCCCCGACCCTTGCCACCCAGCTCTACACGCTATTTGCGCTCACGCCCGGCCTGGTCATGCACGGCTACCTGTGGCAGCTGCTCACCTACTGCTTTCTGCACGTGGGGCTGCTCGGCACCGCGCTTGAACTGCTGTCCCTCTGGTTCCTTGGCGCGTTTCTAGAGGCAAACCACGGCGGCCGCTGGGTCGGCGAGCTGTTCTTCGCCTCCGTGCTCGGCGCTGGCCTCGCCTCAGTCGCGCTCGCGTTCGGGATGGCCGGCAGCGCCGGCGCATTCCTGATCCCGCCGCTCAACGGCATGTTCGGCGGCATCTTCGGCCTGCTTATTGCTTTCGGCGTGCTCTACGGCGACATGCAGTTCACCCTGTTCCCGATCCCCATCCAGATGAAAGCCAAATACCTGGTCGCGGTGTACATGCTGCTGGCGCTCGCGCAGCTGTTCGGGCAAAACCGCGTGTACGCGCTCGCGCAGCTGGGCGGCGCGCTCGCCGGCTTTCTCTACATCCGCATGGCCCCCCGACGCGGCTTTACCGCGGCCTCCGGGCAGCGCTACCTTGACCTCCGCAACGACTACTACCGCTGGAAGCGCCGCAACGCCGCCAGAAAGTTCGAGGTCTACATGCGCAAGCAGAATCGCGATGTGCACTTCGACAGCGAAGGCCGCTACGTGGACCCCGACACCGGCCAGCCTTCGAAAGGCCCTTCCCGTCGCGACCCGAACGACCGCAGCTGGATGAACTAGCGAGCTCTACCGGGCAGTACGGGCAGAATCGGTAGCGGCGCGGTATTCTTGAACTCGATGCTGCCGGCACAAGGACGTTTGCCGGCGCGCTCCGCAGGAGAAGATTCGTTGACGTTTTGGAACCGTTTTCCGCGCCTGGCCACCTTTGTCGCCGGCGCTTTTGCCGTTACCTCGCCGCACGCCGCCCTGCACGCTCAAGTGACCGCCACCGCGCCCGCTGCCCCCATCAGCGAAACTGAAGACCAGCGTGTCGACATCCTGGGCGGCGCCGCCTACTCGCACTTCAACCCCGGCTACGCCCACCAGGTACAGGCCATCAACCTGCTCGGCTGGCAGGGCGCCATCACCGGCTGGTTCTCCCCGCTGCTCGGCATTGAGGGTTCGGTGCGCGGCCTCTACGGCAACTACACGCTGCCCGCTGGCGTCAGCGCTTACCCGTCCATCACTGCCACCACCTCGCCTCTCTCGGAGTACCTGTTCCTCTTCGGCCCGTCCTTCCGCCTGTACCAGTCGCCGCGCTACACTGCCGGCGGCCACATCCTGGGCGGCGGCGCTAACGGTACTTTTGACAACGCCTTCAAGGGCACTGGTGTGCAGCCCTTCCAGGTAGGCGTCTATAACACGCAGCTCACCTGGGCTGTTGCCGTCGGCGGCTGGGCCGACTACAAGGTCTACCCGCGCTTCGCCATCCGCTTTACCGGCGACTACCAGCCCACCCACTACGGCAAACAAGGCCAGAACGAGTTTTTCGGCGGAGTCGGCATCGTCTACAAGCTTGGCCGGCGCGGTAAGTAGCCATGGTATCGCCCGCCCCGGAACGCGTATTGGTGCTGCTGCGCGGCATCAACGTCGGCGGACGCCATATCGTGCCCATGGCTGCCCTGCGGACGTTGTTCAGCGAGCTTGGCTGCGATGCGGTCGCGACCTATATCCAGAGCGGCAACCTGGTGTGTACCGCCCCTGCGGAGCTTTCAGCAGGCAGGATCGCCGAGGCGCTCCAGATCCACTTTGGGTTTGCCATCCCAGTCACCTTGCGAACTCTTGGTGAGTTCGAAGCAGCGGTCGCCGCAAACCCTTTTCTTCCCAGTGACGGAACTGAGGGGGCGAGTGAAGACACAGTCCACCTCGTCTTCCTGGACGGGCCCCTCGCCCCCGCAATCCTGGCACAGCTTGAAGCCAAACGCGGACAGAACGAGCGCCTGGCATCCATCGGGCAAGAGCTGTTTCTGTACCTGCCCGGCGGCTTCGGACGATCCAAGCTGGCAATCGCCTGCACCGCTCCGTCCATGCCGGGCAGCCTGACCGTGCGCAACTGGAAGACCGTGCTGCAGCTCGCCGCGATGATGAGGAGCTAAGACCGCCTGCGGCAGGCAAGAGCAAGATCCCAGAGTTACGGGGACCCTTGCTCCTGCCCGAAGGGCGACTAACCCCACCGAAGGTGGCGCCGGCCGCGTAGGCGGTCTTGCCTTAGCTTTTCAGCGCTGTCCGGATGTGCAGCTCGCGCAGCTGCCCTTTGGTCGCGGGCGTCGGCGCTTCCACCATCAGGTCAATCGCTTTGGCGGTCTTCGGGAAGGCGATCACTTCGCGCAGGCTGTGCGCCCCGGCCAGGATCATTACGATCCGGTCCAGCCCGAGCGCGATGCCCCCGTGCGGCGGCGTTCCATACTCAAGCGCCTCCAGAAAGAAGCCGAAGCGCGCACGCGCTTCTGCTTCGTCCATACCGAGCGCGGCAAAGATGCGCGCCTGCACGTCCTTGCGATGGATACGGATCGACCCCGAGCCAAGCTCCAGACCGTTCATCGCAAGGTCGTAGTAGCGCGCTCGGACTGAGGCCGGATCGCTGGTAAGCCGGTCCATGTCGGCCTCGTGCGGCGAGGTAAACGGGTGGTGCGAAGGGAGCCAGCGGCCCGTGTCGGCGTCCTGCTCAAACATGGGGAAGTCCGTAACCCAAATCGGCTGAAACGCCAGGCTGCCGTCAATCATGCCCGCTGCCGACGGATGCGGGCCGATCGAGGCCTGCGAAAGCCGGCTGCCGGCATCAGCAACCACGCGGTCAGTTTCCGTAAATGCCCCATGCCGGTCCGCGTACTTGCGCGCCAGCTCCACGCGCAGATTGCCGGCCGCTGCCAGCACGCCGATCTCGCGCTCGCTCAATCGCCCCGGCGACTTCGTCTCGGACAGCTTGACCGTCGAGGCAGCGTCGCCCGCGACCAGCACCAGCAGATCATCAGCGCCGGCCTCGCTCTTGTCTCTGAGCGCCGCGACCACGGCCGGAAAGCTCTTCTCCAGACGTTTGAGGTCGTCGATCAGCTTGGCGCCCTTGCGCCCATCAAATATCGGCCGGTTTTCATCCCGCTCCTTGCGCGAAAGCTCGCCCACCCCCGGCACGCGCACGGTCACGACCGGTAGCAGGGGATCGATGCCGAGGGCTACGAGATCTTCGGCCTGGAATGCGTCACGCACGTCGGTCAAACCTGGCAGGCGCAGGTCTGGCTTATCAATGCCGAACCGCCGCATGGCCTCGTCGTAGGTCATCTGCGGAAACGGTGTCGGCAGCCCGATCCCCACCGCGGCAAACGCATCCGCCATAAAGCCTTCCACCACGCGAAAGATCGTTTCCTGCTGCGGAAACGTCATCTCCAGGTCGATCTGCGTAAACTCCGGCTGGCGGTCCGCGCGCAGGTCTTCATCGCGAAAACACCGCGCAATCTGAAAATACCGGTCAAAGCCCGAAATCATCAGAATCTGCTTAAACAATTGCGGAGACTGCGGCAGCGCGTAAAACTCGCCCGCATGCACGCGGCTCGGCACCAGGTAATCGCGGGCACCTTCCGGCGTCGAACGCGTCATCATCGGCGTTTCTACCTCTAAAAACCCCAGCCCCGACAGATGCCGGCGCACCGCGAACGCGACCTTGTGCCGCACCAGGAAGTTGCGCTGCATCTCGGCGCGGCGCAGGTCCAGGTAGCGGTAGGTAAGCCGAAGCTCCTCATTCGCAATCGCGTCCTCAGCGGGCGAAAACGGCGCGAGCTTCGCATCGTTCAGCACCCGCAGCTCGCGCGCGACCACCTCGATTTCGCCGGTAGCCATATTGGGGTTGGCCGCACCCGCGCCGCGCAGACGCACCGTGCCCAGCGCCGCCACCACATACTCCGGTCGCACGTGCTCGCCTTTGGCGTGGCCGTCCGGGGTAAGGTCTCGGTCCAGCACAATTTGCGTCACCCCGTAGCGGTCGCGCAGATCCAGGAAAATCAGGTTGCCGTGGTCGCGCCGGCGATTTACCCAGCCGAGCAGGACGACCTCTTTCCCCTCGTATTCCGCCCGCAGATCGCCGCAGGTGTCCGTTCGTTCCAATTGCGCTAAGTGATCGAGCAAACTCTGTCCTCACGCTCCATCTTACGGTCTGTTGATGATGTAAGAGGCCAGCGACCGGCCCCAACGCGCGCGAGCTAGTCTCAAGAGCAGGAATAGACCCGCGCGGCAGACAGGCCATGTCACGACTCCAGGAAACGCTCCTCTACATCCCGCCCGTTCTATGTGTGCTGGCCTGGCTCATCGCGCAAAGCTGGACGACGGCCACGGAAGGCAAGCCGCGCCCGAAGGCACTGGCGTGGTGGCGCAGGCATGAGTTCGGCATCTACCTGGCTACGATCTTTGCAACCGTGCTGGCGACTCTCTTGCTCGATCACAAGCTGTAAAGCCATTACGGTCCTGTCAACGAGCTGCCAGGCGCACGAGACTGCGTCTAACAACCAGGGACGCGCGCTCAAACCTGGCGCCCACGCGCCGCTAGGAGCGGCCGCTTTCCAGCGCACGCACCGGCTGGCTCCCTTGCAGGGCCGCGACCTGTTCTTTCAGCCGCTGCACATCTGCCTGTACGTCCAACTTGGCTCCAATCGCAGCAAAGCCCAACTCCGTCACCGACCGCAGCATCGTCAGCTCGGACCGCACGTCCGCGATCTCGGACCGTACCTGTGAAAAATTCGTCGCCGTCTCCTCACGAAACTGCCGTGCCTCCGCCCGCACCTGCGCGAAGCTCCCCGCCGTCTCCTCGCGAAACTGCTGAAAGTCCCCCCGAAACTGCCGTGCCTCCGCCCGCACCTGCGAGAAACTCGCCGCAGTCTCCTCACGAAACTGCTGCGCTTCCGACCGACCCAGCGCCGCCTCCTGGCTCGCCTGCGCCCGCAGCTGCTGGACATCCACCTTCAGCTTCTCAATGTCCTCTTTCAGCTCCACGACATCGGCGTGGCTTTCCGCGCGCAGCTCGCGCAGAGAAGGCGTGAGAAACTCCTCCAGCGCCTTCCGGATCGATGCAATCGAGTCCCCCACCGGCTTCGCGTCCATGCGCGCCCTCGCTCTTAGACTGACCCCGCCCCGCCGCCCGCGAACAGCCCAGCCAGCTCCCCCGCAGTCACCTTCGTTTGCTCGCCCGTCCGAAACTCCTTCACTGTGTACCTGCCGCTCGCCACCTCGTCC
>CAXTMW010000191.1:0-6690 GCA_964245455.1 uncultured Acidobacteriaceae bacterium | reverse complement strand
GCATGGTGGTCTGGGAGCCGGGCGGCATGAAAAAGAGCGACTACCGCAAGTTCCAGATCAAGACCGTCGAAGGCGTCGACGATTTTGCCTCCATGCGCGAGGTCATCACGCGCCGCTACAAACGGCTCGTGGACGAAGACAAGCCGCTGCCGAGCCTGATCCTCGTGGATGGTGGTCTCGGGCAGCTGCGCGCTGCTGCCGCTGCGCTTGAGGAGCTTGGGCTGGTCACCCAGCCGCTCGCCTCTATCGCCAAGCGCGAAGAAGTGATTTACGTGCACGGGGGCGCGCAGGGCAGCGGCCGTGACGACGAGCCCGTGGTGCTGGAAAGGCGCTCGCCGGTGCTGCACCTGGTGCAGCGCATCCGCGATGAGTCCCACCGCTTTGCCATCGCCTACCACCGCAAGCGTCGGCAGATCCGCGATCGCAGCTCGGAGCTGCTCGAGATCGCGGGCGTGGGCGCGCGCACGCGCATTCGGCTGGTGGAGCATTTCGGCAGCGTGCGTGCCGTCGAAAGCGCGGGCATTGAAGCGCTGACCGCGGTTGTCCCCCGAGCCACGGCGGAAGGCATCTACGCGCATTTCCATCGGGAAGACGCGCCGGTACCGCCCATGGCTTCAGTGCTGCCGGTGCTCCCTACAAAATTCAACTGAAGCGCTAGCAGATGTATGCTGCGCGAACAGCAACCAGCCATTACCCTGAAGAGGTGAGTACCCGCGTTCAGGTCATTGCGCCCGCGCAGCAGTCTTCCGCGGCGCATTTCGAGCCCAACCGCCTTTGGCCGCTGCTCCTGCTCTTCGCCGCCGCCAAACTGCTGCTGCAGCTGCTCATTACGGTCGCTTCCGTGCACGCGGGCTACGGCATCTTTCGCGATGAGCTCTACTACCTGGTGTGCGGTCATCGGCTTGCCTTCGGTTATGTCGATCAGCCGCCGTTGGTAGCCCTGCAGGCGCGGGTCGCTGAGCTGCTGTTCGGGTACCACAACCTGCTGCTGTTCCGCCTGCTGCCCGCGCTGGCCGGCTCCGCCATGGTTGCGCTTACGGGCGCGGCCGCCGTCGCGCTGGGCGGCACGCGCAAGGCCGCGGCGCTGGCCATGTTGGCAATCCTGCCTGTTCCCGTGTTTCTGGCGACGCAAAGCTTTCTCTCGATGAACGCCTGGGAGCCGGTATTCTGGACCGCGGCGCTGCTGGCGGTTGCGCTATTAGTGCGGGAGCCGCAGGCGACGCGCTGGTGGCTGCTGCTGGGCGCGAGCGCGGGCCTTGGTGTGGAAAACAAGGTTTCCATCGTCTTCCTGATTGCTTCCCTGCTGCTCGCTCTGCTGGCGACTCCGGCCCGTGTGCTGCTCAGGACGCGCGGGTTTCTCCTAGCCTGCCTCATCACGGCCGCCCTCGCCGCACCCCACCTCCTCTGGCAAATTCGGCACCGCTGGCCCACGCTCGAATGGCTGCGCGACGTGGCGCATAGCGACAAAGTTGCGGTACTGCAACCGTGGCAGTTCCTGCTGGAGCAGGTGCTTATGCTGTCGCCGCTGCACGTGGTTCTGTGGTTGCCCGGGGTGGTATGGCTGCTGCTGGCCCGCGAGGCGCGCGTGTGGCGGCCGCTGGGTCTGCTCTACCTGTTTTTCGTTGCCATCATGCTCGCGCTGCACGCCAAGGACTACTACCTGGCGCCCATCTACCCTCTGTACTTCGCCGCGGGAGCCGTCTTCTGGCTCCAGTGGTCGGCGGCCTTGCCGCGGCGAATCATTATGATTTGGGGGCTGACGGCGCGGCTGACCTTGAATTCGCTGATAGCAGCCCCGCTCGCCGTGCCGGTGCTGCCGCCGGCTGATTTCGTGCGGTACACCCGCGTGGTGCACTTCGCCCCCATCGACAGCGAACAGCACCCAGGAGTGGCCTTCCCGGAGTTTTTCGCCGATCACCTGGACTGGCAGCGGCTGGTCGATGGGGTCAGCCGCGTGTACCACGCACTGCCCCCGGCAGAGCAGAAGGAGACTGGCATCCGCACCGGCAACTACGGACAAGCCAGCGCGATTAACATCCTGGGCCGGCCGCTAGGTTTGCCGACCGCGATCAGCGGGCACCAGAACTACTGGATGTGGGGACCGGGAAGCTATACAGGCCGCGAGATGATCGTGGTTACCGACACCCCGCTCGCGGACATGCTGCGCGCGTACAAGAGCTGCACCGTCGCGGAAAAACAAACCAGCCCCTACCAGATGCCGTGGGAGCAGCGCTACATCTATCTATGCCGCGACCGGTATCAGTCCTTTGCGAGCGACTGGGCAGCGGAAAAGCTGTATCGCTGACGCGCCTGCCGACCGGATGCGTCCAGGTATCGAGGGTCACGCCGGCAGCTGTGTCACGAACTCGGCAATAGCGCGAGCGAGTTTCACCGGTTCATCGATAGGCACGAGATGGCCGCTGTCGGCGATGGTCTCCAGTCGGGCGTTCAGGATTCTCGCGACGATCTCGCGGCGGTGTTGTTCGAGGGAGTCGAGGCGATCCTGCTCTCCCGCGAGGACCAGGGTTGGAACGGCGATGTGTGAAGCTTCCGCCGAAACGTCCTCGAGAATGGCCGAGGTCGGCCATGCCAGCTTCGCTTCAGGCACGCCGCTGAGACTGTCTTCGACGATCTGTTCCACAATCTCCGGCTCAGGTGTACGAGCGCAAAGGAACGCGATGGTCTGGAGCACGGTCTCGCGCGTGTCGTAGGCGTGCAGCTGCTGCTGAAGAGCCTGCTCAGAAAATCGTGTGGGCGTCGGAGCGGCAGGCGCTACAAGGATCAGTCCGATCAGCCCGGCCGGGTGGCGCGATGCGAGAAGCTGGACTACCTTGCCGCCCATCGAGTGTCCGATCAGGACGTATTTCTTGAGTCCCGACCGCTGGATCAGCAAAGCTGCCTCATCTGCCAATTCGCCCATGGAGTAGCCGCTTGCCGCCGCGCCTGACTGACCCCAGCCTCGCATGTCGTAGGCGACACAGTGAAATGCGTTTTCAAGCTGGGAGATCACCTTGTTCCAGGTGCGATGTGTGCCTCCCCAGTAGTGCAGAAAGACAAGTGAGATCTCCCCTGCGCCCTTTTCCTCCACATGCAATGAAAGATTGCCGATCGTGCGTTTCATGCCGCTCCTCTTTAAAGCTGGTGACCGCTGCATCCGGTCTCCTGCAAACTAAGTACCGCAGCGCCCTGCTAAGACCGACGCCGAGCAACAGCCTCGTACAGCGCGCCGTACTCCGCCGCCGGGCGCACCCAGCTGTAGTTCTTCCGCATCCCGTTTTGCATGATCGCGTTCCACGCCGGTTTGTCGCGATAGCAGGCAATCGCCCGATCAATCGCGTAGAGGAAATCATCGGCGGCGTAGCCATGGAACTTGAAGCCGGTGCCGTCGCCCGGGTCAGGTGTCTCCTCGACCGTGTCATCCAGCCCGCCAGTCGCGCGCACCACCGGTACGGTCCCATAGCGCAGGCTGTAGATCTGGTTTAAGCCGCAGGGCTCGTAGCGCGACGGCATCAGGAACATGTCGGCCCCGGCTTCAATCTTGTGCGCAAGCGTATTGTCATACTGCACGCGTACCGCAAAGCGCTGCGGGAAGCGCTCAGCCAGTGAACGCAGCAGGTTTTCGTAATAGGGCTCGCCCGTGCCGAGCGCCACCAGCAGCAGCTCCCGCTCAGCGAGCCGGTCGGCAATCTCCGCAAGCAGGTCGAACCCCTTTTGCGTGGCGAAGCGCGACACAATGCCCAGGATCGGCGTCGTGTCCGGCGTGTCGGGCACGCCGAAGGCATGGAGCAGATCGCGGCGGCATTCCCCTTTCCCCTCAAGATTGCCCGGACCGTAGTGGGCCGCGATAAAGCGGTCATGCAGCGGGTCCCAGTGGTCGTAGTCCACACCGTTCAGGATGCCGTGGAGGTCCGCCGCCCTGCTCCGAAACACGCCTTCGAGCGAGTAGCCGAATTCGGCGGTCTGGATTTCCTCGGCGTACTTCCTGCTGACGGTAGTCAGCGCGTCTGAGTAGACCAGCCCGCCTTTCAGGAAGTTAAAGGTGTCGTACTGTTCCAACCGGTCCATGCGGTACACCTCCCATGGCAGCAGCAGGCGCTCGGTGGTCTGTGCCGGGAACCAGCCCTGATAGCCGGCGTTGTGCACGGTAAAGACCGTCGCGGCGCGCTCGAGCGCAGGGTCCTGCGCGTAGATCGTACGGAGGTACACGGGCAGCATGGCGGCCTGCCAGTCATGCGCATGAAAGATATCGGGTACGCCGATCTGCTTGCTCGCCTCCAGCACCGCGCGGCTAAACAGCGCAAATCGCTCCCAGTTGTCGGGGTAGTCGCCCCCGGAGGTGCCGTACAGGGCTTCGCGGTCAAACAACTCCGGGCAGTCGACGAACGCAAACTGCACACCGTCGCGCTTGCCGCCGTCCACCACGGAGACGAACCGGTTATAGCCGAGGAACGGGATGGTGATGCTGGGCACAAGCACCCGGCGCTTGCCCAGGTGCGGAGCGACCGCGCGAAACAAGGGCAGGTACACCGTCACCGTGTGCCCCTGGCGGACCAGCTCCGGCGGCAGTGCACCGATCACGTCGGCCAAGCCGCCGGTTTTGACGAACGGAACACATTCGGAGGCGGCAAAAGCGATGTGCATCGATCGGGACTCCCCATCGGCCACGAGAGAGCGCGTGGCATCCACGAAGGCTTAGGCTAAAGGATCATCGCGGGGCGCGTCCCGCCCGGGGGCCGCATGCAGCGCAGGACGAAGTCGAAGCTCGGCCAGAACTTCCTCATCGATGCCCAGGCACAACGCGCGATTGTTGCCGCACTCGGAGAGGCGGGACGCGGCGACGTGGTGGAGATTGGCCCCGGGAAGGCGGCGATGACAACGCTGCTTGCCGGCCGCGCCGCCCGCCTGGTCGCCGTCGAGCTCGACCCTGAGCTGGCCGCGCGGCTTCGGGCGCAGTTCTCGTCCACTTCGTCGGTGGAGGTGCTCCAAGCAGACGTCCTCACGGTGAACCTCACCGGGCTGGCCCGCAGTTCCGGGCGCTCGCTCGCGGTGCTCGGCAATCTGCCCTACTACATCACCTCGCCCATCCTGCAGCACCTGTTCACGCATGAAGCAGTGTTTTCCGAAGCAGTCGTCATGGTGCAGCGCGAGGTAGCGGAACGCATGACGGCCGCGCCCGGCACCCGCGCCTACGGGCTGCTTTCGGTGCTGTGCCAGATCCATGCCCGACTCGAGCTGCTGTTTACGCTCGGGCCGGGAGCATTTCAGCCGCCGCCCGAGGTCGACTCCGCGGTCGTGCGGCTGCGCTTTGCACCGTTGTGGGTCGAGCTTGCCGTTCCCCGGGCGCCGTTCACCGTTTTCCTGCAGGCATGCTTCGCGCAGAAACGCAAAACGCTCGCCAACAATCTGCGGGCAGCCGGCTACGCAGCGGACCGCGTCGCGCAGGCGCTCGGATCCGTCCTTACGACGACAGGCGGCAGCGGACAGGAGCGCGCGGAGGAGCTTGCTCCCGAGCGGCTGGCCGCGGTGTACCGGGCGCTGGTTTAGCGAACGCGCCCAGCCGGGGCTGCCATGCGAGGCGCGGGCGCTGCGGCCGGCGGGGGTGCGAGCCGTACGGGGCCGGGCCCGGCGTAGCGCGGCGCGGGCTGCATGGGAACTGCCGGGATGATGCGAGGCATCACCACGCCTCCTGTAGGGGGGCTGTACAACATGCGGCCGCCCAGGATGTGCTCATTCTGCAGCGGGCGCACCATGCTGGGCGCAAACACATAACTGGGCAGTGCATGGGCGCCGAGATACGGGGTGGTCAGCTTGGGCAGCATAGGCGCGAGCGCGGCCTGCTCGCCGGTGCTTTCCGCCGCAAGCGGAAACGCCCGAGGCGCGGGCCGCGCGCCGCCGAACTGCCGGAAAGGGTACGGCGTTGGGCGAGCGGCCGCGACCTGCCGGGGCCCCTGGACGCCATTTTGCGCCACGGCTTTCGGCATGACTTTAGGAGCGGCGACTTTGGGGATAATCGGTACACCGGTCAGGTGCTTGCGTGGTACCGGAAAGATCGGCGGCCGGTTGAAGTGGTACGTGCGTGGCGCGCCATATACGCCCGTGTACGGGTACCAGCCGACCGCGCCGAAGCCTCCGCACACCCCGCCCGGCTGCCAGCCCCATCCAAAGCCGCCGTAGTAGTTCCAGGCACCGCAGTGGTAGGGCAGCCAACCCCACGGATACGCCGAGACCCAGGTCGGGCCCACGCCGGGGTAGTAGTTCCAGCTGCCCGCGCCGTATGGGTCGAAGTTTGCGTCCACGCCGTCCGGCGCCCAGGCCATTCCCTGCCCCGGCACGCTGTACCAGGAGCCGTAGTAGTCCAGGTCGTTCCAGGCTTGCGCGTCGGGTGAGCCGTTGCCGATGCGCGCGTTGGTCTGCTCGCCTGCCATGTCAGCCAGCGCCGCATCGCGGTCGCTGTTCCAGTTGTCCCACGACTCCGAAGCGAGATCGGCCTTCAGATCATACGCGGTGGGTGAGTGCGGATCGAGCGTCGCGGTCTGCCCTGCGGGCACCTCAAAGCCCAGATCGCTCACTACATTATCGATATGCGCCGACCCGCGCAGCACGCCGACCTTGTAAGGAGCCGCATCGAGATCGACCCGCAGCAGCGTGCCTGGCAGAGGGCGCACCTCATCCGGCCCCACCAGGATGGTC
>CAXTMW010000190.1:0-6717 GCA_964245455.1 uncultured Acidobacteriaceae bacterium | reverse complement strand
CTTCGACCCCGATCAGGCGGGCTCGGCGGCGGCGGAGAAGTCGATTGCGCTGCTGACCGAAGAGGGTTTTGACGTGCGGGTGGTGGCGCTTGAGGGCGGGCTCGACCCGGACCGCTTTGTGCGTGAGCGCGGGGTGGGGGCGTACATGGCGGCGGTGCGCGGGGCTCGGCGGCACTCAGACTACCTGCTGGACCGAGCCAGACAGCTCCACTCGCCCGCGACGGCGCAGGGCAAGATTGACGCGCTCAACTACCTGCTGCCGCACATTCGGCGGATGCCGAGCGGGATTAGTCGGGAGGAGTTCGCGAACGAGGCGGCGCACCGGCTGGGGATTGACTCGGCGATGGTGCGGGAAGAGCTGAAGCAGGCTGCCGCGGGGCGCAAGCAGGCGTTGGGCGCAGCTGGGCCGAAGCTGAGCGGGGCTGAGAAGGAGCTGTTGCGGGCGCTGGCCTCGGATACGGGCAGCCCGGTGTTTGAGGCGGCGGCGGAGGGGTTGGCTGCTCGGCCGGAGCACTTTGCGGGACTTGCCGGGGAGGGCGCGTTGAAGCTGCTGATAGCGCGGGATGCGGGAGCTGACGCGCTGGGAAGCTTGCCGGATGGGCCGGAGCGGACGCTGGTGGCGCAGGTGCTGCTGGAAGAGGGCCAGGGCGCGGTGCAGCTGGAGGAGGTGCGGGCAGCGCTGCGGTCGCTTGAGTGCAGCGCCCTGGAGCGGGACGGGCGGGCGCTACGGGTGGCCCTGGCCGAAGCGGAGCGGCGGGGGGATGAAGCGCAGATTCTTGCCTTGATGAGCCGCAAGCAGCAGGTCGAGCGTGCTCTCCGTGCACTCTAGCGTAGGTGCTGCAAGCTGATGGACGCAATTAGCGCGGAGACGAAACGAAATGGCGCAGGGAACATCTAATTAGCAGCGAACATCGACGAAACAGGTTGGATCCGCCCCCCAGCATGCGCTGCGCGCGACGTAAGCGGCTGTGACGGCATCAAAACCTGTTATTCTGGTGCTCTTTGGTATGTTGCGTCGGCCTCGAGTCCTGTCTATAGGACTTCTATTTCGGCCCCCTGTGAAAAGCCTGACAGCGAACGCCAGACCACCGGAAACGTGCGAAATCTTACGCGGGAGAGACGACTCGCTTGGCTATGGAAGATAAGTACGAAGACGACATCCAAAACCTGATTGAAGCAGGCAAGGAAAAGGGTTACCTGACCTACAACGAGGTCAACGACCTGATCCCCGGCGATATGCACTCGCCGGACGACCTGGACGACCTGATGACGACCATCGGGACGCAGGGCATCGACATTCTGGACGGAGGCCCGAAGTTCGGCGGGGATAAGTTCGAGGAAGCCGAGGAGGGCGAGGATGTTGAGCTCGACCTGACCCCTGGGACCCTTGAAAAGACCAATGACCCGGTGCGCATGTACCTGCGCGAGATGGGCACGGTGCCGCTGCTGACCCGCGAGGGCGAGGTCGAGATCGCCAAGCGTATCGAGCGAGGGCAGGTGCGCGTAATGAAGGCGATTGCGCGCTCGCCGATCGTGGTGCGCGAGATCATCGCGCTCGGCGAAGACCTGAAGCGCGGCGTGCGCAACATCAAGGAAGTGGTGATCTTCGACGAGGAAGAGGTCACCGAAGAGGTAGTGGTCGCGCGGGTCAAACAGACCTCCGGCCGGATTGAGGCGATGCAGAAGCACCTGAAGAAGGCGGCGCTGCTGGATGAAAAGCTGCCGACCCTTGACGGGGTAAAGACGAAGGGCAAGGAAGCGCGCAAGACGCGCTGGCTGATCGCGCGCGAGCGGGTGTATGTGTCCCGGATTGTGCGGGAGCTGAAGTACACCAATGGTGAGCGCAAGCGGCTGCTCGACAAGGTGAATAAGTCGGTCGACTCCATGCGGACGCTGGAGCGGCAGATTCGGTCGCTGGACCAGAAGTTCGATGCCTCGAAGAGCGAGGAGTTAAAGAAGGAGTACCGCCGCCAGCAGAAGAACTGCCGCGTCGACCTCGAAAAGATGGAAGAGGAGACCGGTGTGCCGCTTTCGGAGATCAAGCGCACTCAGCGCGAGATGATCCAGGGCGACATGGATGCCGAGCAGGCTAAGCGGGAGCTGATCGAAGCGAACCTACGGCTGGTGGTGTCAATTGCAAAGAAGTACACCAATCGCGGCCTGCAATTCCTTGACCTGATTCAGGAGGGCAATATCGGCCTGATGAAAGCGGTGGATAAGTTCGAGTATCGCCGCGGGTATAAGTTCTCGACTTATGCCACATGGTGGATCCGGCAGGCGATTACGAGGGCCATTGCCGATCAGGCGCGCACGATTCGTATCCCGGTGCACATGATCGAGACGATCAATAAGCTGATCCGCACCTCGCGGCAGCTGGTGCAGGAGCTGGGGCGCGAGCCGACGTCGGAGGAGATCGCGCGCCGCATGGATATCCCGGTGGCGAAGGTGCGCAAGGTGTTGAAGATCGCGCAGGAGCCTATCTCGCTCGAAACGCCGATCGGCGAAGAGGAAGACTCGCACTTAGGGGACTTCATCGAGGATCGGCAGGCAGTTTCGCCATCGGACGCGGTGATCAGCGTGAATCTGAAGGAGTACACCTCGCAGGTGCTGCGGACGTTGACCCCGCGGGAGGAGCGGGTGATCAAGATGCGTTTCGGTCTGGAGGACGGCTCGGAGCACACGCTGGAAGAGGTGGGGCAGAGCTTCCAGGTGACGCGCGAGCGGATTCGGCAGATCGAGGCGAAGGCGCTCAGGAAACTGCGGCACCCGTCGCGGTCGCGCAAGTTGAAAGCGTTTGTGGACACAACGCGCGACTAGCAGTGGACATGCAAAAGGCCACCCGAAAGGGCGGCCTTTTGCATGTGGGCTAAAGACAGGCCGGTTAGGAAACGCGACGCTGCTGTTCGCCGGCTGCTACAAACGGGATTGGAGCATTGCGCTTGTTTCCGCCTGCGCGCGCGACCGGCGCGCCGCCCAGCAGCGCGGCTGCGGAGGCGTGCGCGGGTCCGCTCCAGGCTGGGACGTTGAAGGCGTCACCCGGATGGGCTGTTGTGAGGGGACTTCGCAGGTGATGCTCGGTTAGAGCCTGTTGGATGAGCAACAGGGCTTCTTCGCGCTCAGCCTTGTCCTGTCGCGCGTAGTAGACGCTGTATTTCTGGCCACAGCAGAGGCATTGAACATCGCAGTTTTCGTCGGCCGTAACTATGCAAAGTGCTTGCATTGCAGGGGCTCCTTGGCGGGGATAAGTTGGGTGCACAGTGTTGTTTTCAGCTCAACAGGGAGGCAGGTGTGCTCCTGCCGTTCTCCCGCGACTATAGACCCTCTCCCGGGAGCCTTGGCAACGTCTTTTTCGCAGCCTTGTTGGAAATGTCCTTTTCCGCTCCTCGCTGAGCCTCCCCTGACGGTTTAACGGACAGATACAACTTTCTTACGAGCTTTGTCCCGGATTGGGAAGCTTCCGCGGGGCAGTTTCGGTCTGGGAGGAGCTCTTCGAAAGCGGCTCGATTCGTCCACGTTTTGAGACGAAACAGCGGCAAGATTCTTGGCAGGAGACACACTGCCATGGCGCTGAATCGCCGATCGAACACTGTCCGGAGCATCGCGAAGCTTTCCCTGTTGCTGCTGTCCATACCTGGCGTGGCCGCACTTTCCGGCTGCTCCGTTGCCGCGGGTCCCGGCGTTTCCTCTCCTTTGCAGAAGGAACAGGCGAGTTATGCCACCGGGATTGTGCCGGCCGAGTTCTTCGGCATGGTTGTGAAACAGCCCGGTGTGCAGCCGGCGGTGCGCGCGGGTGCGCGGCGACTCTGGGATTCAGGGGTAAACTGGGCGGCCGTGGAGCCGGCGCCTGGCAGCTTTGCTTGGTCGACTCTGGATGGGGAGGTAGCCTCGGCCGAAGCAGTGGGCGCCGAGGTGACGTTGACGCTGGGAATGACCCCGACCTGGGCTTCCTCGCAGCCGGCTCTCCCTTCGAACTATGGCGACGGAGCAACAGCGATGCCTGTGAATCTGTCCGACTGGGACGCATATGTTCGGGCCGTGGCTACCCGGTATCGCGGACGCATCCACGGATATGAAGTGTGGAATGCGCCTGAGAATCCTGCGTATTACGCAGCTTCCACCGCCGGGCTCGGCGCCGATATGGCTGCGCTGGCGAAGCATACCGCCGCGGTCGTTCACGCGGCTGACTCTTCCGCTGTGGTGATCTCGCCGGCATTGTCAGCGCAAGGCATTGCGGGCTTCCTTTCCGCGGGAGGCGGCGCGGCAGTCGATGTCATCGGGAGTTCACTCAATGGGGGGACCGGCACGGCCCCGCAGGCGCCGGAAGCGATGGGGCCTGCCTTGCAAGCGCTTTTGGCGGCCGTGGCCGGCACACCGGCGGTTGGCAAACCGATCTGGAACGAGCAGTCGTCGTGGGCGCTGGCAGGTTCTGATCTTCCGACAGAGGTGCAGGCGGCCTATGTGGCGCGAGCGCTGCTGCTGAACTCCGGCCTTGGGGTGCAGCGTGTTCACTGGTACGCCTGGGATGATGCGGACCCAACTGCGCTGCAGCTGAGCGACGCCCAGGGTCAGCCAACCGAGGCGGCTGTCGCCTACAACACGGTGGAAAGCTGGATTGGGGGAGCGCAGATGAACGGCTGTGCGGCCGATGCCGGCGGGCTTTGGACCTGCCAGCTGGTGCGGAACGGAAGCACTGCGTGGGTTCTCTGGTCCACGGCGGGCTCGGTGTCAGCGAGTGCGCTTGGCGCCTCAACGGTGACGAGCCTGGATGGCGTAGTGAACCCTGTCGCAGGAACCGGGATGCTGACCGTGGGGGCGAGCCCGGTGCTGCTGCAGTAGCAGCGCCGGCCGGGAGCTAATGCGATGGATCGGAAAGTGGCGCGTACCAAACTCTGGCAATGCGCCCTTCGCGCACTTCAGAAAGAACCATGGCCTGCATCGGCGGCTGCCCCTGGCCGGCAAGCTCAGGGCTGGAGATCTCCTGGAGGTCGATCACAAAAGGACCCATGACGGTCCGGCTCCGGACCGTGCATTGCACGGTGGGCCGGTCCTGAAAAAGCTGCCGGTAGAAACCATTCATAGCGTCGCGGCTGTCAAGCAGAACGCGGCCGCCCAGCTGGCCGAAGGTCGCCGAGGGGGTAAAGCTAGCAATGTACCGGTCGAGATCATGAGCGTTATACGCGTCGACATTGGCCTGAACAACCGCTTCCGGGGTGCTTGTACTTTCCACGTAGTGTCTCCGAACCTGGGATCGTCGCAGACGGCTCCACCGGAGGGATCAACGGCCCGGCACAGCCACCGGCGATGCCGTGCGAGCATAGATGTCGTCCAGAGCGAACGCGTTTCCCTGATTCTGGAGGAAGGCAAGCGCTGCCTGAAGAGTGGTGACGGTAGCGTGCTGCTCCTGCGCCATGCCGAACCGTTGCCGGAGCACATCGGGCGCGGTGGGGCTGCACCAGAGGCCGACCAGGACGGGGTTGTCCGGAAGCTCGGCTCGGAGCCGGCCAAAGATCGCCCGAGCACCCGTAAATGCAAAGGGCGGCAGCGCGGAAATGCAAAGGGTGGTGTGCGGCTCCTCGGCGAAGCGACCCAGCACCTCGGGGGTCAGCGCGGATGGAGGCAGCAGCAGGGTTTTGTAGCCCGAAGCTTCCAGAATCTGCGCGAGCATGGTCGCCGCAATCTCGTCAGCCTGATCGCTGGCCGGTACGCACACAACGGCACCGGTTCTGGCGGCGTGGGGCTCCTGTACGGCGCTCGCAACGGATTCCTTGAAAGTTTCGGAAGACGATCCAGGCAAGGGCAAAGGACTGGGAGCCGGGGTCGGCACCTTCACGGGGAAGGTCGTCAGCTCCGCAATCAGCTCCGCGGCGCTCTGCAGGATGAACGTGGAACGCTGCTCCTCCAAAGCACCCTTGTGGCGGTCGCTTTCGGCCAGAGCCAGCGCGGGGAGGAGCACCGCGTCATAAAGCTCGATCGGGGTACGCCCCTGCTCCAGAAAACGATGGGCGAGGACGTGCGCTTCGGTGTGGTCCAGTGCGAGCATGCGCTCGTAGAAACGCGCTTCCGGGGCGAGTTCGGCGTCATCGCCCAGCAAGGTGTGAAGGAAGGAGAGCTGAGGGGTGGTGCGTCCGACAACAATCAGGCACACGGTGAGCGGGGTGGAGAGCGCGAGGCCGGGCCAGCCCCACAGCAGGGTCCACACGATCGCCATGGCTAGCAGCGCCAGCTCGGAGATGCCGGTGTGCGCGCCGTAAAGCCAGGGCTCGAGGAAGTTGGAAACAAACACCTCCAGCAGGGCGACGAGCGCCAGGGTGCAGCCGGCCTGCCACCAGCTGGGAAAGTAGATGAGCGCGAACAGCGTAGGCAGCGCACCCGCGACCAGCGAGCCGACATAGGGGACCGTGCGCAGGATGGCGAGCAGGGCGCCCCAAAGTGTCGCGTACGGCACCCCGATTGCATACAGGCCGGCGGCAAACACGATGCCGAACCCGGCGTTGACGGCGGCGTTGGCAATCAGGTAGCGCGAGATTCGTGCCGCGGCATCATCGAGCGCGTGCGACACAAGGTTGAGGCGGCCGATGCCAGCCAGCAGAAGCAGGCGGTTTCTCAGGTCTTCGCGCTTGATGAGCATGTAGACGGTAAAGACGAGCACCATGCCTGCGGTGCCGAGCGGACCGAGCACAGGGCGTAGAAGTTCGCGCAGGTAGGCCGTTTCGGACG
>CAXTMW010000189.1:5545-6776 GCA_964245455.1 uncultured Acidobacteriaceae bacterium | reverse complement strand
GTACAGCATTCCCAAGTTCACCCATTATGAGCTGCCGGTCGAGCTGGTGGCTGAGCTCGCCGAACACCGCAACATCATCGGCCTCAAAGACTCAAGCGGCAGCGTCGAGCGCATCGCGGTTGTTGTTGCCGCAACCAGGGCCGCGCCACAGCGCTCGGTCGCGGTGACGCCGGTGTTCGAGGCCGTTACGGATCGCATGAGGAAGGCGTCTGTCGCGGCCAGTGCCGCGGCAGGGAAGAGCCTGGTCACCATCGCCGGCCAGGCTCCTGCAGCGACGGCCGTCGCACCTGCACAGACAATGCCGATGCTGCGTACTCGCACACGCGAGGTTGGCTTTCAGATCCTGTGCGGGGCCGCTGACAAACTGCACGCCTCGCTGGAAGCAGGCGCCGCCGGCGGCGTGCTTGGGCTGGCCGCATGCGCACCGCAGGCCTGCCATGAGGTGTACATCGCCTGGAAGGAAGGCGACGCCCCGCTGGCAGCCGAGAAGCAGGCGCGCATCGTGGATGCATCAACCATCGTCGCTGGCAGGCTTGGCATTTCTGCCATCAAGTACGCATGCGACCTGAACGGCTACTACGGCGGACGCGCGCGGCTGCCGCTGCTGCCGCTTACCGGCGACGAGCAGGCCGAGGTCGCACGCGTGATGCGCGATCTGCGCAATTAGCATTTCCCTAACGGAAGGCAAGGCTGGAGCAGGGCGCATGTGACAAATCATCTAACGGAAAGAAGTGGGCATTCCTGTGCCGTACCTGCCTTCCAGCCGGAGAGATAAGATCGCCTCTTTGCTACTATCGGGCATGTTTGCCGCACGCCTCGCTCTTCTCGCACTGCTTGCTTCCGCCATCTCGGCGCACGCGCAAGGGCCCACCCGGGCCATGCAGGCACGCCTGGACCGATTTACCGGCGAAGGCACCGGTGCCTGGACACCGGAGCAGATCGCGATCCTCGGCAGGATCCGCGACGCCGCGATCGCCGATCCCTACGCCTACACAGAGCTTGCTCACCTGACCGACAACATCGGCCCGCGCCTCAGCGGCTCGCCGCAGGCCGCGGCGGCGGTGGAGTGGGTCGCCTCCGAAATGCGCTCGCTCGGCGCAACGGTCACGCTTGAAAAAACGATGGTGCCGCACTGGGTGCGCGGCGAGGAAACTGCCACCCTGACGCATTGGCCTGACGGCGCGGACGGCACAACGCAGAAAATCCTGGTGACGGCGCTCGGCGGCAGCAC
>CAXTMW010000189.1:0-5535 GCA_964245455.1 uncultured Acidobacteriaceae bacterium | reverse complement strand
CAATCACGCCTTTGACAAGCAGCTTGCGGCCGAGGGCCAGGGCGGCCAGGCCTACGGTCAGTCTGTCGTGTATCGCGCGCTAGCGCCGTCGCTGGGGGCCGGCGCCGGGGCCGCCGCGGTGCTGGTGCGATCGGTCGGCGGTGCGGACTACCGCTTGCCGCACACCGGCGCTACCGCCTACCCGGACAGTGGGCCAAAGCTGCCCGCAGGAGCAATCACTGCCGAGGACGCGGACCTGCTGGCCAGGCTGACCGCGGAGGGCCCGGTCACGATGCGGCTTACCCTGACGCCGGAAACGCTGCCCCACGTGCCCAGCTACAACGTCATCGCCGACTGGAAAGGCACCGAACATCCGGAGCAGGTGGTGATCATCTCGGGCCATCTCGACTCCTGGGATCTTGGGACCGGGGCGATCGACGACGGCGCCGGCATCGCGGTGTCCATGCAGACGATCCACCTGATGAGCAAGCTCGGGCTGCACGCGAAGCGTACCCTGCGCTTTGTCGCGTGGATGGATGAGGAGTCCGGCTCGGAGGGCGCGGCGACCTACGCCGAGGAGCACGCGGCGCAGCTCTCGGACCACATTGCCGCGCTTGAAAGCGACCTGGGCTGCGATCACCCGACCGGCATTACCTACGCCGGGAGCCCGCAGCTTGAAGCTTATCTGCGCCCTGTCGCGGCAACGCTGGCGCCGATCGGCGCCAGCGTCCTGACTCGTGGCGAGGACGCCGGCGAGGACATCGCCGCGATCGTCGGCAAAGGCGTGCCCGGGCTGACGCCGACCCAGGACTCGCGCTTCTACTTCAATTACCACCACACGGCCGCGGACACGCTCGACAAGGTAAACCCACACCAGCTAGCGGAAAACGCTGCCGTGATGGCCGTGACCGCGTACGCGCTGGCGGATGCTGGGGAGCCGGCTCCACGCCTCGCGCCCGCCCCTTAAACGAGGGTGCTGCCGGACAAAACTGGTGGTTCGCCTCTGCTGCCGGATGATCGTTGGCGACGCTGGTATACATTCAGGCATGCACGGATTTCCCCTCGCTGTCGCAGCCGCGAGTCTGGCAGCACTTAGCCTTCCAGCCTTCGCTCAACAGACTCTCGACGCCACCCCTGCAACAGTCGCCTGGGGCTACTACTCGGCCCATGCCAAGCCAGTGCTCACGGTCAAAGACGGCGACACCGTCGTCGTTCACACGCTCTCGACCTGCGGCGACCCGGAACGGCTCAAAAGCATGGGCGTCGCACCGGCCGACATCCCAGCCTCCGTGACGGCGCTCTACGATGCAAAGGGCCTCGACAAAGGGCCGGGCGGCCACATCCTGACCGGGCCTATCGCGATCGAGGGCGCTGAGCAGGGCGATGTGCTCGAGGTGGATGTCGAGAAAATCACGATTGACGTGCCCTGGGCCTGCAACGGCTTCAGCGCGGGCCGCGGCTACCTGCCTGACGACTACCCGTACGGCCTGATGAAGCGCATCCCGCTCGATCGACAGCGCATGGTGGCGGAGTTCGCACCGGGCATCGAGGTGCCGCTGCGCCCGTTTTTCGGTTCCATGGGCGACGCACCGCCTGAGTCGGCCGGCCGCTGGAACTCCGCACCGCCCTGGATGCACGGCGGCAACATGGACAACAAGGAGCTGGTCGCAGGGACAAAACTTTTCCTGCCGGTACACGCGAAAGGCGCTTTGTTTGAGGTCGGCGACGGCCACGCCGGGCAGGGCAACGGCGAGGTCGACATCACCGCGATGGAAACCATGCTGACCGGCACCTTTCGCTTCACGGTCCACAAAGACCAGCACCTGCTGTGGCCCATGGCGGAAACACCGTCTGCCTACATCACCATGGGCTTCAACCAGGACTTGAACAAAGCGACGGAAATGGCTCTGCACAATATGCTTACCTTCCTCGAAACAGAAAAGCATCTGAACCGCGACCAGGCCTACCAGCTTTCGAGCGTGGCAGTCGATCTCGACATTACGCAGCTCGTCGATACCAACGTAGGCGTACACGCGATCCTGCCGAAGGCCGTGTTTACCGGCAGCAAGGGAGGCAGCCAGTGAAGCGTCTGCTGCTCGCGCTCTGCCTGCCTGCGCTCGTTGCCGGCGCGCAATCCACTCCTACCTCGGGTGACGCCACTGTCCAGCTGCTGGAGACGCTCTCGGACGCGCCCGGGCCGCCCGGCGCAGAGGAAGGCGTACGCGCCGTGATGGTCCCGATTATGAAGCCGCTCGCCGGCAAGCTCACCTATGACGGCATGGGCTCGGTCATCGCGCAGGTCGGCAGTACGGGCCCGCGCATCATGGTCGACGCGCACATGGACGAGCTGGGCGGCATCGTGCGGCGGGTAACGCCGAACGGCTTTTTGACCATGCAGATGCTGGGCGGCTGGCTCGACCAGGCACTGGTCGATCAGCGCTGGATCATCCTTGGATCCAAGGGAGCGGTGCACGCGGTGACCGGCATCCGCGACATCCATGTACTGCCCGCGGACGACCGCAACAAGGTTTTCCCGCGCGACAGTCTGTTTCTCGATGTCGGCGCCAAGGACGCGGCCGGGGTCGCCGCGCTGGGGCTCGAGCCGGGCGACCCGGTCGTGCCGGACTCGCCGTTCCTGGTCATGGGCGGCACGATCGATGGATCGCCCAACTACCTGGGCAAAGCCTGGGACGACCGCGTGGGCTGCGCCGTGCTGCTGGAAGCCATGCAGCGAATGGCAAAGCTGCCGCACGCCAACCAGCTCTTCTTTGTCGCGACCACGCAGGAGGAGATTGGCCTGCGCGGCGCAAAAACGGCGGCCGACGTGGTGAAACCGGACATCGGTCTGGCGATTGAGGGCGGCATCGCCGGGGACACCTTTCTCGGCCACCCGGAGGAAACGCAGGCGAAGCTGGGCGCGGGCCCGGGCATCTTTCTCTACGACACAAGCGCGCTGCCCAACCGCAAACTTGTCGACCTGGTGAAGCGAACGGCAGCCGCCAAGGGCATTCCGCTGCAGCTCGACCTGGTGCAGGGCTACGGGGATGATTCCTCAATGATCCAGGAAAGCTCGGGCGGCGTGCCGACGCTCAATTTCGTGGTGCCGGTGCGCTATACGCACGCGCACAACGGAATCATCAACCGCGGCGATTTCGACCGGATGGTCGACTTAATGGTCGCGGTGCTGCAGCAGCTGGACGCGAAAACGGCGGAGCAACTGCGGGATTTCACACCTTGAGCCGGTATAAGCATGGCGGACCCTTCTGTTACGCGAACAGCAAGGTGCACGTGAAGAAACGGAGGATCGCGACGATCGAGAAATTGTGCCGCAGCAAAAACAAGTCGATGGCACGCGTGGTGGATAAAACTTCTCCTGTTGCAGGATTTATCCGGCAAGAGGAGGTTGGAGGGAGTCTGTGCGATGGCAAGCCGAATCGACCGGTCACAGCAAAGGAATTCGATAGCCCATGTTTTTACGCATTAACAAGCTACCCGTACAGCTCCCTGCTTCTCCCACCGTCGATCCAGTAGCCGCAATAAATGTGCAGGAGCTGCTCGGCGGCCGCTTCGGCGAGATGTCGACTCTGATGAACTACACGTTCCAGTCCTTCAACATGCGCGGGCGCGACCAGATCAAGCCCTTCTACTCGCTCGTCTCCAACATCGCCGCGGAAGAGGGCGGCCATATCGAGATCGTCAGTGCAGCCATCAACGCCTGCCTGACCGGCAACCGCACCGAAGGGTTTGACAACACGGAAGACCGACCAAGGGCCGATGGGTGGAAGCCGCGAAGAACGGTATGTTCGGCGGCCACTACATCGCGTCCGCCCAGACCGCGCTGCCGGTCGACTCGCGCGGCATGCCCTGGACCGGGGAGTATGTCTTCTCATCCGGCAACCTGGTTCTCGACCTGGTACACAACTTCTTTTTAGAAAACGGCGCACGCACCCAGAAGCTTCGCGTGTACGAGATGACCGAGAACCCGGCGGCTCGCATGATGCTTGGCTACCTGCTTGTCCGCGGCGGCGTCCACGCGCTCGCCTATGCCAAGGCGCTCGAAATCCTGACCGGCGTCAGATGTCGGAGATGCTGCCCATCCCGAACATCGGCAACAAGGTCTTCCCGGAGGCGCGCAAGTTTATGGAGAACGGCTCGCACCTGAAGCTGTACCCCTTCTCGCCGGACGACTTCAAGGATGCCGGCACCATCTGGCAAGTCACCGCGCCGGAGGCCTACACCGAGGGCATCGGCGGCACCGAGCTTGAGTTTGTGGACGCGCCCCCGCAGGGCGGCGATCTGCAGAACTTGGCCGGCATTGCTTCCTCCTTCGCGCCCAACTATGCGCCGGACGAGATATTCGAGATCGCGAACAAGCTGTATAACAAGGCGAAGAACAACTAAGCCGCGTCACTTAGTAACAAGAAAAGCCCGGAGCGAAAGCTCCGGGCTTCCTTCTTCAAGGCTTGGCCTCTCTGGCGTCGCTCAGCGCTTCGATGGACCCGCTTAGTCGAGTTCTGCCAGGAGATCGGCGAAGGAAATCACGACGTCCCGGAGCTGCAAGACGCCGACGACCTCCAACCGGCCGTTCTGAAAGCGGAGAAGGCTGTTGTCCGCAGGATCAATGACGTAGATAGCCGGGACGCCCATGGCCTCAAAGTCGCCGAGCCGGACCACTAGGCGGGAAAGCCGATCATGGGGGCTCAGAATCTCAACCGCCATCAGCGGCGGCCCAGTCGCAATCGGTTCCCGCGGGAAAGCAGCATAGAGGATAGCGACATCGGGAATGCGATAGCGGCGCTCGCTTGTTTTCGTCCGCAGCTCGGGACGCACGCGGATATGCCATTCTCGTCTACGTACGTGGAAGTACGCCGCGAGAGTTATCTGCCACGCAGAGTGCTCGTCTTCCCCCATCGGGCGCTCCTCGATAACGCCGTCCACATACTCAGCATCCGGTTCGTAGGTGCTGCGCAGGTACTCTTCCACGGAAACCAGAGTCGTCGCCATATTCACCTCTGCTTCTAAGCCTAACTGTTCGCGGGACCGCTCAGTCGAGTTCTGCGAGAACGTCAGCGAAGGGAACAACGGCATCGCGGAGCAGCATGGTATCAGCGACCTCAAGCCGACCGGCCTGGAAGCGCAGAAGGCTGTTGTCCGCCGGATCGATGATGTAAATCGCCGGGACGCCCATGGCTTCAAAGTCGGCAAGCCGAACTACAAGGCGAGAAAGCCGGTCTTCAGGACTCAGGATCTCGATAGCCATCAGCGGGGGGACGGTCGCAATCGGTTCACGCGGCAGGGCAGCGTCAAGTATTGCAACGTCCGGCACGCGATAGCGACGCTCGCTTGTTTTGGTCCGCAGCTCGGGACGAACCCGGATCTTCCACTCCCGCCGGTGGACTCCAAAGAAAATAACCAAGGTTCCTTGCCACGCAGAATGCTCGTCCTCGCCCAAAAAACGCTCCTCGATGACGCCGTCGACATACTCAGCATCCGGCTCATACGTGCTGCGCAGGTACTCTTCCACTGAAACCAGAGTCGGCGTCACAAAGACCTCGT
>CAXTMW010000188.1:0-6820 GCA_964245455.1 uncultured Acidobacteriaceae bacterium | reverse complement strand
GTGTAGATAGCGGCGGTCAGGCCGGCACAGCCGGAGCCGAGGATGACAACATTGTGGATCGGTGTTTCTGCCATGGGATCGTCCTTCATCTTACCGGCTGCCGTGGGCTGCCTGTCTCTGGGTTTTGCTGGGGTCTCGAATAAAAGATGCTCTCTTTGCCGTGACGATGCAGCCTGGCACTACCATGGTTTCCATGGCAAACCTGACCCTGGTGTACGGCATGCGACTGCTGCCGGCCGATGAAATCGCCGGTGTAAGCGACGCACCGGTGGCGCTCAAGAACGGCAATGAAGCACGCGTGGCGATGCACGTGCTGGAAGGCTCGCGGGAACAGATTGAGGCTCAGCTGCGGCAGAGCATCGAGGCGTTTTTCGAGTTTTTTCCGGAGATTTAGCCCGGAAGTTCAGGGCAGCCCGGCTGCTGCGTCACTTGCCGGTCAGCGTGAGTCGCCGCGTCAACCCTGTTTATGGCTCGGCTGTGCCGAATCGGAACAAGCAGCCGTGGCTCCTCCCAGTGTGGGCCGCGCCCTTCGCTGGATGTGTGAATCCTGCTCAAGAAGTCGCTCAACCATGGCGAAATACAACTCAGGTCCGCTGTGAGCAGGTCTCCAGCCGACAGGAGGGGTTGCCGCCATGCCTACCTGGTCTCGTTGCCGCACTTTGCTTTTGATCCTTGCCGGTCTCCTCGGCGGTGACACCCGAGCCGATGCAAGCGGTCCGCACTGGGTCGCGGGGGTCAACTATTTCGCTCCCGCAGCAAAGGGCCAGCCGATTGTCTGGGCCAACGGGCAGGTCAGCTATTTTCTCGATCAGGGTGCCCTGTCGAGCTCAGTGTCAAACAGCCAGGCGGCCGGCATGGTGGCGAGCGCCGCGGCTGTCTGGTCGGGTGTGCCTACGGCTGCGGTCGCGATCACGCAGGGCGGCTCGCTGGGCGAGGATGTAAGCGGCGCGAATGTGACGGCACATACGCCCGCCGGTACCGGTGCGACGCTGCCGGCCGATGCGCAGCCATCCGCTACGGCCGAGCCGGTCGCGGTTGTTCTGGATGCGGACGGCAGCGTGATCGACGACATCTACGGCCCGGGCGCTAGTGATCCCGGGTACTGCACGCTCAATGGGGTGTACACGACGGTCGACAATCTGGCTGCCGCCGGTACCATCGCGCATGCGCTGGTCATCATCAACGGCCGCTGCGCGACTTCGGCAGCTCTCGATCAGCTGCTCCAGTACGAACTGGTGCGCGCGTTCGGGCGGGTGCTCGGGCTGGACTGGTCGCAGGTCAATGAGGCGATGTGGCCCAGCAATCCGACGACCGACGGCCTGACCGGATGGCCGATCATGCATCCGATCGAGCACCTGTGCACCGGCTCCAATACCAGTTGCATGCCAAACCAGCTCACACTGCGTCCTGATGACATCGCCGGGCTGAACCAGCTGTACCCGGTCACCGCTGCAAACGCCGGCTCCTGGAACGGCAAGACCCAGACGGCTCCTGCGACCGTGACCGTGACCGGAACCATCTCCTTCCGCAATGGGCAGGGCATGCAGGGCGTCAACGTGGTGCTGACGCCGCTTAATGGCACGACGCCCGACCTTCGCTACACCGTCAGTGCGGTGAGCGGGGCTTTTTACCGGGCCAACGCCGGTAACGCCGTCACCGGTGCGGTGGACGCGCAGGGCAATGCGTATGGGCGGTTTGGCACGGATGCGGTTGCGCAGGAAGGCGCCTTCGTGCTGAGCGGCGTTCCATTGCCGCTGGGCGCATCGTCAGCGGTCTATCAACTTTCGATCGAGCCGGTGAATCCTTTGTATATCGGCGCGAGCTCGGTAGGACCGTATACCGACAACCAGGTCAAACCGTCTGGAGCCGTGCAGACCGTGACGCTGGGAAGCCTAACTGCCGGCTCGGCCGTGACGCAGAACTTCACTATGGCGGATTCCGCCGATGGGCGAGAGACCGACGACGGCCTGGAAGCAACACCAAACAGCGCGGGTGGCAACGGCGAGTGGATTTCGAAGCTGGTGGGCTACGGCCATACCGGTTGGTTCCAGTTTCACGCGCGCGCAAATCGCTACTTCACGGTGGAAGCCTCGTCGCTCGATGAGAGCGGGCTCGGGTCCGAAGGCAAATCGGCGGTGTTGATCGGCTTATGGAACGGAACCGACCCGATGGGCTCGGCTCCCGCTCTGGCGACCACTGTGCCCTTCAACGGAGCCGCTGTAGGTCTGGCAACGCTTGCCGCGCAGACCGATACAGACGGAGAGATCCGGGTCGCCTACGCGGACATCCGGGGCGATGGACGTCCGGATTTCAACTACCGCGCTCGCGTGTTGTATGCCGACTCTGTGTTCCCGCCACGCCTGACGTTGAACGGGGGGCCGGTCGCCATCAAGGGGCAGGGTTTTCGACCGGGTATGGCGGTCTCGATCAATGGGGTCACTGCCGCAGTCACAAGCGTGACGCCGACCGAGATCACCGCGGTGGCTCCGCCGGTAAGCGCGGCCACGGGAACCGTGCTGCTTGCCGTCCAGGACCCGCAAACACTGGCAATGGCTGAGATTCTGGACGGGTTGAGCTATGACGCGCAAGGAACGGATGCGCTCCGTATCGTCACAGGCCCTAGCGGCACAGGTTTGAGCCAAGGTGTCCCTGTGCCCATGACCGTGCAGGTTGTGGCGGGCGATGGGAAAACCCCTGCCGCGAACGTCCTGGTGACCTTCACCGTGCAAAGCGGCGCGGCTACGCTGAGCTGCCCGGCGAACCCATGCACGGCGATGACAAACGAGAGCGGCATGGCGACCGTAAGCGTGGCGCCGGCGACCTCGCAGGCTACGACCGTGACCGCGGCGCTTTCTGACGGTGCGAACGTCATGACAGAATTCGATGGAGGAACACCTCCGCAGATCGCTGCGACCAACACGCTGTACCTGGCCATCGGCGCGCAGACCAGCTGGAATCCGGTAGCGGTCGTGCTGAACGGCGGCGTTGCCGTGAGCGGCTCGGCAATCCACTGGACGGGCGGCCCGGGAACCCAGATACAAACAGCAGCCACGACCAGCAACGCCGCGGGAAACGCCTCGACGAACGTGCTGGCAGGGCCTTTGACTGAGGGTGCGACTGCCAATGTCTACGCCTGTGAAGCCGGAGCGGGACCGTGCGCGACCTTCACCATCAACGCCGTCCATACGGAACTGGCGTCCCTGGTGCCGGTGAGTGGAGTCGGGCAGAGCCTGCCTGCCAGCGGGACGGCCATGCCGGTAACCCTTGAGGTCATAGACGGTAGCGGGCATCCGCTGGCCGGAGCGCCGGTGAATTTCTATCAACAGCTGGTCGCCTGGCAGCCGCCGTGCCCTGCGCAGGGGCGCTGCCCGGCTCCCCGGCAGTTGCAGGCATCTGTGGCCAGCAGCGCGGTATCAGATGCGAATGGGCTGGTAACACTGACGCCGATGAGCAACGACGGTGAGCCGGCAATGCTGCACGTGCAGGCGACGACCGGCCAGCAGGGGCTGCTGCAGTTTTCAATCACACAGCACCCGTAGGTGCGCCGCGAGCAGTTGAGGCGCCCCGCCGATTCGCTCGGAAAGGAGCCTCTCCAGCTCGCGCTGGTACGGCGCGACCGAGACTCAGGTTTATCAGTCGTGGGATTCACAGAGGTATGGTTTTCCTCTGATAGGACGAACAGAGCCCGAGAGAAAAAGCCCCACAGTAGAATCCACCCGCATCTCTACTTGCAGGCGACGGACAGGTTTGTCTGATTGCAGGGGGAGGCACGATGGCAGCCGGCAAATCAACAGGAAAAGTCTTTAAAAACCAGGCTATCGAGGAAAAGCGCAGACCCCGCGTTGTCATTCTCGGCGGAGGATTCGCAGGCATGAATGCCGCCAAGGGCCTCAGGAAGCTGCCGGTCGACGTCACCATGATTGACAAGAGCAATCATTACACCTTTCAGCCGTTGCTCTACCAGGTAGCACTGGCGTTGTTGTCGCCGTCTGACATAGCGACGCCGATCCGGAGTGTGTTGCGCGATTACCGCAACGTGGACGTGCTAATGGAAGAGGTGGAAAGCATTGACACCGAGCAGCGGCGGGTTGGCTTGAAAGATGGCCCGCAGGTGCAATACGACTACCTGGTTGTAGCTACAGGCTCAATGAAGTCCTATTTTGGCCACAAGGACTGGGAGCAGTATGCGCCTGGCCTTAAAAGTGTGGAAGACGCGACCGAGATCCGCCGTCGGGTGCTGCTGGCCTTTGAATTGGCCGAGCGGCAGGCGCTTGAAACCGGCTCGCACCGCCCGTTGAACTTCGTGGTAATCGGTGGCGGTCCCACCGGGGTCGAGCTAGCCGGCGCTGTGGCGGAAATCGCGCGTTACTTCATGTCGCAGGATTTCCGCCACATCGACCCGACCAAGGCGAAGATCATCCTGATTGAGGGCGGCCCGCGGATCCTGCCGAGCTACCCGGAAGATTTAACAGAGAAGGCAGTCAAGCAGCTGAACCGCCTTGGCGTGGATGTTCGACCGAACACCATGGTGGAAGACATCACGGCCGGCAAGGTCAAGGTGAAGAGCGGCGAGATTCTCGACTCGGTCGTCACCCTCTGGGGAGCCGGGGTTGCTTCGTCTCCGGTCGGGGCGATGCTCGGGGTACCGCTGGATCCTAAAAAGAAGGTCATCGTCGACAAAACCCTCAACCCTGATGGAGTGGAAAATGTGTTCGTGTGCGGGGACCTGGCGGTATTTGTCCAGGACGGCAAGGAACTGCCCGGCGTGGCGCAGCCCGCGCTCCAGATGGGAGCGCATGCCGCGAAGATGATCGGCCAGGACTTGAAGCGTCAGCCGCGGCAGGAGTTCCGTTACTTCGACAAAGGTGACATGGCGACGATCGGCCGCTACTCGGCTGTTGCGGACATTGTGTGGCCGTTCAAGGCGCACTGGGGCGGCTTTTCGGCCTGGGTTACCTGGCTGGTCGTGCACCTGGTATTCATCATCGATTTTCGTAGCCGAGTGTCGGTGCTGATCCAGTGGGCCTGGACCTACCTTTTCCTGTCGCGCGGCTCACGCCTGATTACCGGAAGCCGCGAGTTGGTGGGCTGGGATGAGAACAATGCACTGCGTGATCTGAACGTGAGTCGGCCGGCTGAGCTGCCGTCAAGGAAAACAGCTGGGGAGCTGCAGGGGGTCAAGACTGCCTGATCCGCAAAGGGGGTACAGGGCCATGCCGGCCATCCCCTCCAGCGCGAGAAAAGCAGCCCGACGGCCCTTCTTTTCCAGTACGAACGCCCCGTCAAACGCTGACGGGCTGTTCCGTGGGGACTCGCACCGCGGTGAGCCAGTTGAAGCGGTCTGGCACGGTGCCGTTGACGATGCCGAAAAACTCGTGGGCCAGCTGTTTGGTCACAGGGCCGGGCTTGCCGTTGCCGACCAGGATGCGATCGACCGAGCGCAGCGGCGTGACTTCCGCGGCGGTTCCCGTGAAGAATGCTTCATCAGCGATATACAGCAGCTCACGCGGCAGTGCCTGCTCGACGACAGGGATGCCGAAGTGGCGAGCCAGCGTAAGAATGGCATCGCGGGTGATGCCGCTGAGAACCGAGTTCGCCAGCGGCGTGGTGTAGAGGGTTCCGCCGCGCACGATGAACAGGTTTTCGCCGGATCCTTCGGACAGGTAGCCGTTCACGTCGAGGGCGATGCCCTCGGCATAGCCATTGATGTCGGCTTCCATGCGGATCAACTGCGAGTTCATGTAGTTGGCGCCGGCCTTGGCGAGCGACGGCATGGTGTTCGGCGCAAGGCGGTTCCACGAGGAAATACAAACATCGGCCCCGGCATCCGGGTCAGCGAAGTACTTGCCCCAGGGATAGTTTGCGATGTAGACGTCGACCGGCGAGCCTTTTGGGTTGACACCGATCTCCCCGTAGCCGCGAAGCACGACCGGGCGGATGTAGCAGGGAGCGACCTTGTTGGCCTCTACCAGGTCGACCACAGCGGAACAAAGCTGATCGAGCGAGTAGGGAAGCGTCATGCGGTAGATCTTGGCCGAATCGATGAGCCGCTGCATGTGCTCGGCAAGGCGGAAGATGGAGGCGCCTCCCGGCTGCGTGTAGCACCGAATGCCCTCAAAGATCGAAGAGCCGTAGTGCACCACATGACTCATAACATGAATCTGCGCTCGGTCCCAGGCGATCAGCTCGCCGTTGCGCCAGATGTTCGCGGTCGGTTGGATGGGCATCGATCGAACTCCTTTAAATGGTGCGTTCTGCCGGTAGAGCCTGATTATAGCGACGGCCTAGCGAGATGGCGCTTCATATGGAGTGAGTACCGTAGAGATGTGTCGGTGGCCGTGGCAGGTAGGGTAAGGTGCAGGTATGTTCGGGCCGGCAACACACGCGCTCCAGGAGCTCCATGAATCCAAGTACGTGGGCTTTTCGCTGCTTGCCCTGAGTTCGATCTTCTTCCTTGTGGACCCGTTCGCGTCGATAGGATCTTTTCTGGCGATCACGGCCGGTGTTGATCCGACCAGGCGCAAGCGCATGGCTGCCAAAGCATCCGTCACCTGCTTCCTCGTGCTTGCTTCCTTTGCTCTGGCTGGGCAGTTTATTTTCAAGATGTTCGGGATTACGCTGCCGGCCTTTGAGTTTGCCGGCGGACTGATCCTGATGCTGATCGGTATCGACATGCTGGAGGCGAAGCGGTCACCCACGCAGGAAAGCTCAAGCGAGACCGAAGAAGCGTCGCACAAGGAAGATGCCGGCGTCGTACCCTTGGGGATCCCGATGCTTGCCGGCCCGGGCGCGATTTCAAGCGTCATGGTCATGGTGGGGC
>CAXTMW010000187.1:0-6836 GCA_964245455.1 uncultured Acidobacteriaceae bacterium | reverse complement strand
TTACTGCTCTCTGGTGCCGCCGCGACTCGGGCAACTGGGGCCCTAACTACGCCAATGTTCTCGGCAACATCATCGCCGGCGGCATTTCCAACGCGTACTACCCGGCCGCAGACCGGGGCCTGAGCAAAACTTTTACCGGCGCCATCACCGTCACCGCTGAGGGCACCATCGGCTCTGAACTCGAAGAGTTCTGGCCCGATATTGAAGGCCATTTCCTCGCAAAACGCCGCTCACGGCCGCTCCCTCCGGCCGAGCCCTGAGCGCGGCTTCCGACCAGCAAAAAGCTGTATCTGGAAAGTTTCATTCAGAACGAAGCAAAGATCCGCTTTTCGCACAGGTGTCAGGCGTTCTCTAGCCGACGCCCAGATGTGAAACGTTCCTGAAAAGCCCAATGCAGGAGAACGCCTCACCATGCCCGAGCAAACCTACAAAAACCACACCCGCCTTGACCCGATCTACCATCTTGTCGTAGTGCCGGCCCTGCTTGCGAACCTGACCGTCGTGGCCGTTCGCTGGTTCCACCAACGCAGTTTCGAGCATGGCTGGACCGTGGTCATCGCTCTTGTATTGCTGCTGCTGGCCAATATCGTGCGCACTTACAGCCTGCGCGTGCAGGACCGCGTCATTCGCCTCGAGGAGCGCATCCGCATGGCTGCCCTGCTCCCGCTCGACTCGCAGCCGCTCCAGCGCGAGCTCACCACCGGCCAGATCATCGCCCTGCGATTTGCTTCCGACGGCGAACTCGCCCCGCTCGCCGAACGCACCGTCCGCGAACAGCTTAGCCCCAGGCAGATCAAGCAGGCCGTCAGCCAGTGGAGGCCAGATACACATCGAGTTTAGCCACGCTTTGCCGACCTTTTGTTCCCTCGTGTCTTACTGATGTTGAGCTATCGACCATCTCAACGAACAGCCGCTTGGATTTGATAGCTCTCGACCTTCCCGTTAGTTAAGACTTGCTCAACAAGCCTAAGCTGACGCCCGCCCGCTACGATGTCATACACCGCTGTAACAATTCCGTCGGCCTCGTTCTGACTTCGGAGAACAAAGCTCGCGGGTTTTCCCAGGGGACCCAGACTGTCGGCGTACTGCCGCGCCATTCGCGCATTGAAGTAAATATTCAAGTCCTCTGTGAATCGACTGCGATTTGGGCTGCCCTTTGAACGGATGTAAAAAGCGCTCGCGCGTCTGCATCTTGCGACGAGGGAGGAACTACCAAAAATTGAACTCGATCGGCAATGTGATTGAACGTCAATGCGCTGCTGTCATTCGTGAGAACAACGATCGCGGCGCGGTTGGATGGGTAGATCCTATTAATCGCCAGGAAGCCGAGTCCCTGACCGACGAGGGAGTAAAGAGTAGAGCCTCCAATTTTTGAAATAAACAACCCCAGCGCGTAATCAGACCTGCTGCCTCTCGCAAGTGAAGGCGGCGAAATCTCCTCCAATGCCTGTTTAGGTGCTAGCAGGTTACCTGCTAGCAAAGCTTCATCCCATCGAGCAAGATCTGACGCAGTGGTCACGACCTGACCTGCTCCAAATGACCAGCCTCTTCCCTCTTGGGGTGCACGCTGCAAAGGTGCGAGGGCTGACCGCACATAGCCGATCGCCAGGTCTGGCGTGGTCTGGGTAATCTCATCGAGGTCAATCGTGCTCGTCATTCCAAGTGGGCCAAAGATGCGATCGTGCATAAAGGTGAAAAGGGGCTTTTTTGCGGCCTTTTCTGCGATACGACCCGCGATCACGTAGTTCAGGTTGGAGTAGTGGAATTCCGATCCCGGCGCAGAAAGAAGAGGATGGTGGGCCCACTCAGCTATGATCTCGTCGGGTGTTGTGGGCCGTGTGCGCGAGCCGGCCGGATAAGTTTGCGGGTAGTGATCTGGATAGCCTGCAGTATGCTCCAGCAGTTCACGCATGGTCACCCGGTTCGCTTCCGTAAGGCCCGGCAGCCAGCGCGATACAGGATCATCCAACGACAGCTTGCCGTCTTGCTCTAGCAGCAGAAGGGCCGAAGCTGTAATGCTCTTGGAGATGGAAGCTAGCTGATAGCGTGTTTCCGTCGTAGCCGGAGTGCGGGGCGATAGGCTGGCATATCCGAAAGCTGCCGCATAGGCAAGTTTGCCGTCCAGCACGATAGCGATGGAGGCCGACGGCGTCCCATCTTCGGCTAGCGTGCGGCGGACTGCTAGATCGACCTGCCTGGATAGTTCACGATCGAGGGTGTGCGGGACCCTCGATTGCGCTGGACTTATCCCAGCAAGCATGAAGATCAGACAGAGTAGACCGACCTTCCTGCAAGAGCTCCATATCTCGCGTAAGCCGCATGTTAGATATTGGCGCTTCCGAGCTTTCACGTTGCGTAGTCCTCAGCTGTCACTCTGGTGTGATCAGCAACGAGAAAAGTTACCCATAGATTAGGGTGAGGCGGATTAGAAGCGGCACCATAAACTTTAAATGCTTTGAGCAGTAGCCTCACAATCAAGTCGCTCTGCGCGAAAAACATCCAATTCCAAAGCTGTCCAAAGACGCTAAATCCCGAGCCGCTTCACTTCATCGTTGTAATACTTGCGATACAGGATGTTCCACTCCTGCGTGCCTTCGAGGATAATCTTGCGCTGGGAGCTGATCTTGGCCCGCGCTGCCTGGTCGATCCGCATCTCGTCGGCCAGCAGCACCTGCAGGTAGTTCCGCGCTTCCTTGCGGATCGTGTCTCGGTCCTCCTGAAAATCCACCTCATGGATTTCGGCGAGCGTGTCGGCAACCGCGTGCGCCAATTTATTGACTTTGTCCGGAGTCGCCCTCATAAGATCGCCTTGTATTTCCGCACCAGCTGCTGCTTTACCTTCTTGAACATTTCGCCGTACTCGGCCCCACTGCGCCGCATCTCGTCCTGAATCGCGTCCAGGATCACGCGCACTTCCTCGTTGATTTTGTCTTCCAGCATTAGCTCGTCGACCATTGCCGCCGTCACTCGCTCTTCCACCAGGCGAAAGTGCTCGGTCTTGATCATCTTCTTATCAACCAGGTTTTGTACTGTCTTGCGGCCAAGATAGCCGACGTACTCGCGGGAGAAAATCATGGGTTTGGAGGCGAGTCTAGCACACGGTTCACGCCCGAAGAACTCGCACCGGCGCTCGCAAGCGGCTGCGGAACCTGCGAGAATACTCAAGCGATGGCACACGACAACCTCCTGACTCTAAAAGACGACATGGTGGCTTTTCTTTCCGGCCACGGCCTCCGGCAGTTCCCCGGCTATGTCGGCGACGATGTTCCTTCGGTTCTGTGGGAGGACGACGAGGACCCTGACGGCTGGAAGCGCCTGGTCGAAACCGCGAAGGCTGCCGGCGTTGTTTTCCTCACCATGAGCGACGTCGTTCTTGATGACGATGAACTGGATATCCTGCTGGAAAAGCTGCGCGAGCAGAATTTTCCTGACGAGGAAGCCCCCGAGTTCGAGGAGGTCGACGCCCTTCGCAAGCACGCCGGCAAGGTCGGCTTCGTCCAGCTCGGCTTCGTGCATCAGGGCATCGCCTTCCTGCACGAGACCGCCAGCGACTGGTACGGGCGCTACGAGGAGCTTGTGGAAGCCATCGATGAGTTCGGCATGGGCGGCGTGGTGTTTGACGAGGACAGCGACGAGGAAGCCTGAAAGGCTCCTCGTGCGGCACACGCAGGGTTTGATGGACGAGCTCCACGGCGGCAGATTCGGACAAATCTTCCGAAGCGCAGGGAATGTGCTGAGACCGTCGGGCGCGTGGACGCCGACCGTGCATCGGTTCCTCCGATACCTGGCGACAAAAGGGCTGAACGGCGTACCCACGCCGTTCAGCATCCATGGGCACGAACAGGAAGTGCTGAGTTTTGTTCCCGGCCGCGTCGCGCGGTCCCTGGCCGATGACGAGGTGAGAACTGAAAAGGTTCTCGTTTCCGCCGCGCACCTGCTACGGCGCTTTCACCAGGCCTCGCAGGGCTTCCTGGAGCAGGACCGGCAGCCGCAATGCTGGGGACTGGCGCCCAGAGAGCCGCATGAACTGGTATGCCACGGCGATTTTGCCCCGTACAACGTAGTCGTTGAGCGCGGCGAGGCCATCGGCCTCATCGATTTCGACACAGCCCATCCGGCTCCACGAATGTGGGACCTGGCCTACGCGGTGTATCGCTGGGCGCCTTTGTCCGACCGGGCAATGCGGATGTTCCTTTCACCACGGCCGAGCAGGCACAAAGGGCAGGTCGGTTCTGCGGTGCTTACGGCATCTCCTCCGCCGAGGCGGCGGCTCTTCCGGGCCTTGTGTGCGAGCGACTTGGCAGTCTTTGCAAGTTTATAGAGAGCGCCGCTCGCAAGGGAGATCCAGTCTTCCAGGCGCACATCGATGCGGGCGCTATCGAGCTTTACCGTCGTGATATCCACTACGTCCAGGAACACTCCCGGCTGTTCGCAACGTCCATCGCGTCAGCCTGTGCTGCACGCAGGAAGACAGAGACAGATGGTGCACATGATGCTTAGGACCCATGCGGTTCGCGCCGGGATTGAGCCGCACGATAATCCTTCAACGTCCCGGTTGCCTTGTGCCTCCTGTCTATGACGACCCCGACCTTCGCGCCCATCCCCGAGACGCTCACCACACCGCCGAAACCGAAGCGCTGGCTGCTTGCCGTCGCTGACCCGCTGGAAGCGCAGCGTCTCGCGGGCAAGTTGCAGGTTCCGGCTGCGGTCGCCGCTTTACTGCTGCAGCGCGGCATCGCCACGCCCGCCGACGCGCTCGCCTTCCTCCACCCCTCGTTCGACCAGCTGCACGACCCGTTCGCCATGCTCGGCATGGCTGCTGCGGTCGAGCGCATTCGCCGAGCGATCGCGCTGCGCGAGCCGATCCTCATTTACGGTGACTACGATGTCGACGGCACTACCGCTGTGGTTCTGCTGAAGACAGCAATCGAGCGCATTCTGAAAGCAGACTGTAGCTCAGGCTCAGGGCCGGGCCGGCCTGAAAACCTGGTGCGGTTCCACGTCCCTCACCGGCTTCGCGAGGGCTACGGCATGCAGCGCGAGGTTCTTGAGCGCGCTGCTGCCGAGGGCGTCCGGCTCGTCATCAGCGTCGACACCGGCATCCGCGCCTTCGCGGCTGCCGAAGCAGCCGAGGCGCTCGGCCTTGACCTTATCGTCACCGATCACCACCTGCCCGAGGGCGCCGACGGCGCGCCTACCCTTCCTCGCGCGCTTGCCGTGCTCAACCCCAACCAGCCCGGCTGCCCTTACCCGTGCAAAGGGCTTTGCGGCGCGGGTGTGGCTTTCAAACTCGCCCAGGCGCTGCTCCATACCGCTGCCGCGGGCGACCCTACCGAGCAGGAAACACTTCGCACGAAACTGCTCCCGTCTTTTCTCAAGATGCTCGCCATTGCCACCATCGCCGACGCGGTTCCGCTGCGCGGCGAGAACCGCGCAGTCGTCGCACTCGGCCTCGACGCCCTCCACCAGCCCGCCAGTCCCGGTCTGCGTGCTCTTTTGCAGGTTGCACAACTCGATCCATCGAAAAAGCGCCTCAGCGCCGCCGATATCGGCTTTCGCCTCGGTCCGCGCATCAACGCCGCTGGCCGCATGGACATCGCGAGCGACGTGGTTGAGCTCTTCACCACGCGCAATCCTACCCGCGCTCACGAGCTTGCCGCGAAGCTTGACGAGTTGAATACCGCCCGCCGCGCTACCGAAGCCCGCGCCCTCCAGGAAGTGCTGGCCTGCGCGGCCGCGCCCGAGATGCGCGACGCCCGCTGCCTGGTCCTGGCGGGCGAGGGCTGGCATCGCGGCGTCATCGGCATCCTTGCCTCGCGCGTTGTGGAAGCCACCGGCAAACCCGTGCTCGTGATCACGCAGGAGGATGGTGAGGCCCACGGTTCCGGCCGCTCCGTCCCGGGCTTTCACCTGCTGGAGGCGCTTGAAAGCTGCGCCGCCCTGTTTACCCGTTTCGGCGGCCACGCCCACGCCGCAGGCTTTTCGCTTCCTTCTGCCCGTGTACCCGACCTTCAGTCACACCTGGTGCGCTACGCCGCCACCCACGTCTCCGATGAAGCGCTTCGGCAGCCTATCCACCTGGACGGCGAGCTGCCGCTCGACCACGTCACCCCCGCCCTCGCCAAGGCGCTCCGCCGCCTGGAGCCGTTCGGGATGAATAATCCCGAGCCCGCCTTTGCCGCCTTTTCGGTCCGCGTGCTCGCCGAGCCGCGCTTCATGAAGGAGCGCCACTGCGCCCTTCTGCTCGGCGCGGGCGGTGCGAAACTTCGGGCGCTCGCCTGGCACTGGGGCGAGCGCGTCCGCGCCCTCGGGCTCACTGCCGGCGACACTATCGACCTCGTCTACCGCGTGCGCGAGAATGAACACCCGGAGTTCGGCGGCCTTGAGCTTGAGATCGTCGATCTGAGACGGACAGACCTCCGCGACACCAGCTCTGAGCCGGTATAGACCGCGTCCCTCATGGACCGATTGAGCCGGAACGGAGCGCCCGTCTGCTGGTCCGGCCTGACGAGAGCTGGCTGACTGAGAGGGTGGGTGCAAAGTTCACTTGTGTCCACCTCAGGCTCCGAAAAGGGTCATCCTGAGGAGCAAGACGGGGTCCTCGGCGAGCTCAGGATGATCCCATTAATTTGTCGGAACTTCGCACACGCCTCTCAGGTCTGCCGATCGGTGTCGGCAGAGAAGGCTCCAGCACCTTACTTCCCTTTCACTGCGATCATCGGGGCAAGAATCTCATGAAGCCGATCCGGCGTTCCTGCAACGCGTTCGAGGTGCGGGTAGCGCAAACCCCCGTGATAATCCATCCGCACTACCCGGTAGTAGCCGGTGTTCTCAAC
>CAXTMW010000186.1:0-6928 GCA_964245455.1 uncultured Acidobacteriaceae bacterium | reverse complement strand
GACCTGCCGAGTCTGAAAGCGCTGATGACGACCCGCGACCGTCGCACCATCGATGACGGTGCGACCGAGTTCTGGCAGGTCAGCGACGGCGACCTGTTTGCGCTGGCCGATGCCCGTGGGTCGGTCATCACCGTCAAGACACGCGGTGCGGCACCCTCTGCCCGCCTTGCCGGAGCGTTGTGCACGCTGCTCGGCGACAAGGGCAAGCACTATGTCATGTCCGGGCCGCGACTCTTCGACTTTGCCGTGCGGCCCTTGTTCTTCGGCAGCGAAGATCGGGGCAGTCTGCTGGGCTACGTGATCAGCGGATACGCGGTCGACCGCTCCTTTGTCGACGTAATCAGCCAGGCGGCCGGCGTGCAGGCTGCATTCCTCACCGGCCGGCAATCCCTCAGCAGCACCCTGCCGCCCGACCGTCAGCAGCAGCTTGGGACGGAGCGACTCGCACGTAGAACTCCCGCGGAGCTAAGCATCGGCGGCGAGGACTATCTCGCGACCGAAACGGATCTTTCCAGCGAAGCGAGCGGCCCCTTGCGGCTGACCGTGCTCAAGTCGCTTGCGGAAAGTCACCGCGCCGCGCGCGACATCAATCGATTGGTACTTCTTCTTGGTATTGCGGGCCTGCTGCTCGGCACCACGCTGATGCTTGCACTCTCCCGCATGGTGACCAGGCCGCTCGAGCTGTTGTCGGACGGCGTTCGCGCTTTTGGTTTCGGCGATGCGGTGTATGTGCTGCCCCGCGGCGGGACCAAGGAGGTGCGGGAGCTGAGCGCCGCATTCGCGCGCATGCGCCGCGAAATCCTGGAAGCAAATGAAGCGCTGCTCGAATCGGAAAGGCTGGCTACCATCGGCCGCATGGCAAGCTCGATCTCGCACGATTTCCGCCACTATCTGGCGGCTGTGTACGCCAACGCCGAATTTCTATCGTCGCCGCGACTGTCGGATGCCGAGCGCAACGAACTTTTCGCCGAAATCCAGATCGCGGTGCACGGAACGACAGAGCTGATTGATTCCCTGCTGATCTTCAGCAAGGGCGGTCCGCGGCTGCAGCGAGCGGTTGAGTCGATGGTTGCGATCACGGAGCGAGCCATCCAGATGGTGGAGGCGCACCCCGAGAGCGAGGGTGTCACGATCGAGCTGCGCTGCGCAGACCCCGAGGGCTGCCCGGCGGTGGTAGACGCGAAGAAGCTGGAACGGGCGTTGTACAACCTGCTGCTCAATGCATGCCATTCGGCTCGCAGGTCCAGCGGGCAGCGCACAGTGCAGGTGCACATCGCGGCCACACCCTCCATGCTCCGGGTGACGGTCACCGATTCCGGCGCAGGCGTCTCCGAGACCATCCGCGGGAGCCTGTTTGAACCGTTTGTGAGCGAGGGCAAACAAAGTGGCACCGGCCTGGGTTTAACGCTGGCGCATGCCATTGCCGAGGAGCATGGCGGCGCTGTGACTCTGGTGAGCACGCGGCCCGGGAAAGCGGTGTTTCAGTTATCGATCGAGCGCAGCCTGCCTCCCAACCTCTCCGGCAGCCCTGCCGGCGCTGCTCCGGGAGGCTTCGCGGCCGGAAACTCTGTCGGGCCAGGAGGGCAGAGCGTGAAAACGACTCTGCGAGAATAGCGTGGTGCAATTTGCCCTGCCTTCCAAACGACCCCAGCCGGCCATCGTCGGGTGCGCGCGCGCGCTGGCCAGTGTCAGCTCTGGCTGCCCTGTGGCTCGCAAGGGCGATCTCCGCTTCGGCACAAGCTCCTGTTGGCCTTGCTGACAGCCTCCCGCAGCAGCTCGCGCAGCTCGCTTCAGCCTTAAGGCGGCAGGAGGCCGAGCTTGAGCGGTCGGCGGCAGAAATCCTGGCGTTACGGCAGCAGCTTGCGGCGCTTCAGTCACAAGTCGCCCCCGTGGCAGTGCCCGCCGCAGGAGATCTAACAAATCCGTCGGGCACGGCAGCGGCGAGCCTGGCGCAGGAGGTGGATGCGCTGCGGGAGCAGGGGGAGATGGAAAACGCTCAGCTCGCGACGCATGAGCAAACCAAGATCGAGACGGAGTCGAAGTATCCGCTGACCCTGAGCGGTTTGATCCTGGTCAATGCCTTCAACAATACAAGCGGCGTCGACCAAATCGCCGAGCCGGTCCTTGCCATCGGAGGCGGCGGCACGACCGGTATCTCCCTGCAGCAAACCGTGCTGGGCCTCGATGGCCGCGGCCCCCATGTTTACGGCGCAACGACGCGCGCGGACGTACGCACGGACTTTTTTGGCGGCGGCACAAATACTGTCGGCGGCTCCGGCGGATACAGCCTGGGTGGGCTGCTTCGGCTGCGTACCGCGCATGTGGACGCCGATTGGCAGCGCGTCCACGCGTCCCTGCAGCTGGACCGGCCCATTCTGTCACCGGACGTGCCGACGTCACTGACCGCCACGGCCCAGCCGGCGCTTGCCTGGTCAGGCAATCTGTGGGACTGGGTACCGCAGCTTGCCGGCAGCTACGACCGCGCCCTGGGCGTGGCCTCCATCCTCAACCTGCAGGCCGCGTTCGTGGACGTCCCGGATCCGCTTGAGCCCTACAACAGCGTAAGCGGCATCGCAAGCGTCCCCAGCCTGGGCGAGCAGAGCCGCTGGCCGGGCAGTGAAGCGCGACTGGGCTATGTGCATGGGGATCCCGCTAGGGGTTTCCGCATCGGCGCGGGCGGGTACTTCAGCCCGCACGAGCGGAAGGGACTCTTCCGATACGACGCCTGGGCCGCGACGCTCGACTACCGCGTTCCCTTTGCGCGCCGCTTTGAGGCGACCGGCGCGTTTTATCGGGGAGCTGCACTGGGCGGGCTCGGCGGCGGCGCCTACAAGGATGCGGTGTATTCCACGCTGATTGCGGGCCAGTACCCGTACAAACGGCCCCTGGATGACGTCGGCGGATGGGCGCAGATGAAGGCCCGCGCCGGGCAGCAGCTGCAGTTCAATGCCGACTATGGGCTGGACAACGCTTTTGCCTCCGAGCTGCGGCCGTATGTGCTGCCGAGCGCGGGTATCTACGCGACGCTTGTCCGCAACAGCACCTTCTTTGCAAACGCGATCTATAGCCCGACCGCGTACACGCTGTTTACTGTCGAGTACCGAAGGCTGAACAGCACGCCCGTGACGGGCAGCGCGTTTACGTCAAACGTCCTGGGGCTTGCCGCGGGGTACAAGTTCTAGCCATGCCCTTTTTTTACCCGCGACTTGGCCTACCGACGGCTGCCGTTCTTGCCCTTCTTTCAGGCCCGTTGCTCCCCGGCCAGTCGAGGGATTTCGGGCTTGCCAACCCCGGCGGCTCGGCAGACGTGGTCGCTTCCCTGGCAGTGCCCGCCTCGGCAAAGGAAGGTCACGCATCGCCGCCCTTGACTGCTGCTTTATGGCTGACGCCGCTCCACGCCGGCAGCCGCGTCTCTGCTGCCCCCGCAGGCAGCTACACCCTGGCACAAAGGGACAAGCAGTTCTCGCCGCACCTGCTGGTTGTACCGGTAGGCGCGACGGTGCGGTTCCCAAACATGGACCCCTTCTTCCACAATGTGTTTTCGCTATTTGACGGGCGCCGCTTCGATCTGGGCCTGTACGAGGCAGGCTCAACGCGCACCATCACCTTTCCGCGCGAGGGTGTGTCGTACCTCTTCTGCAACATTCATCCCCGGATGAGCGCCGTGATCCTGTCGCTCGCGACCCCGTACTCTGCGGTGCTCGGCACAGGAGCCATCTTTCACGTCGCGGATGTGGCTCCGGGGACGTACATGCTGCACGTGTGGGTCGAGGGCGAAGACCAAGCAGAGTTAAGCAGGTTGAGCCGGGCGGTGGAAATCACGCGGGGGCAGAATGATCTCGGCGCCTTGTTGCTGCAGGCGCCGCCTCATCTCGCAGCGTCGCATACCAATAAGTTCGGGCAGCCGTATGGGGGCGAGCATGATTCCGGCTACGAGTAGCTGCGCGTGAGCCGGCAAAATAAGGGGACCGGCGAGTCTCGCTCGCCGATCCCGTTTGCCGCGGAAGCGCGCGGAGCGCTCCACTTTCAGGCCGCGCGTTGCTATTTGCGGGTCTTGGGGCCGCCAAAAACCAGGGTCACTTCACGCAGAAACGGCTTCGCTGCCGCAGGTGCCGGTGTGCTGCCGCCCAGGATTGTCTTGTACGGTATGTCGCTTCCGTAGAACGCCTGCGTGTCCTTGGAGTTCTGGTTGACTTCGTCGCCGGTAAGGTCCACGCCGGCGAACAAGCCCTTGTTGCGCGAGTACGTCAGGAACTCTGCATTGGCAAGCGCGGTGGTGTCGGCCTGGGAATCACGCCCGACCGGTCCGGCAGCTACGGAAGCATCGCCGCCCAGCTTGACCTTGGCCTTCAACAGATCATCGCCGCTCTGCTTGGTTACGCCCACCAGGACCAGGTCGGTCGCTTGAGCGCCTATCTGCAGGCCGAAGCTGACGCCGGCCATCTGAATGAACGCCGGAGAGCTCCAGCCCTTGCCGGCCACATAGCAGGTAGCCAGGCCCTGGCCATACTGCGCTCCCCCGAGGAACGCACCCTTCTTAAAGGCGGGTACCACCAGCACGCAACGCGCCTTCTTGGCAATATTGTCCGGGATACCCTTATCCGGTACCCCCGCCAGCTCGTGAAGCACGGCTGTTGCTGCTGCCACCCGGTCGTCCAGCTTTGCTGGAGCGTCAACGCCCGCAGCGAATGCTCCCGTGGGGAGCAGGCTGGCGACCATAAGAATCCCTGCGTGTACCTTCATTTCATTTTCTCCTGTGCCGGCCACATTTCGGACGCGAGGGGTTTAGCCCGACAAAATCCCGCAAGTCCGCTGTGCCATAACAACTCAGACATAAGGATGCACAAAAAGGCCGAAGAACAGCCCGGGATCCGCGCATTGTTTTGTTCTTACGTGGGGAAGGCTGAACTTCTGGAGCAAACCGCCGATATGGAGTGTGCCACGTGGACTGGAGCCGACCGGAAAGGAATTACAGAGGGGTCTGAAGAACACCTGCCCAGGGCTGCCGCGACTTCATCCATGAACCGCACGTTAACGCTCAATCGAAATGGCTATCTCTCATGACGCGTATGGAAACGCCCGGCTGATGGAAGGAGCCCGGAGTTGGGTTGGCTGGTCGGGGCGGAGGGATTTGAACCCCCGGCCCTCTGCTCCCAAAGCAGATGCGCTACCAGGCTGCGCTACGCCCCGATCCTACCGATTGTACCCCGGCTTGCGCGCGACAATACTTGCGTCGGGGGCTTGACCGCCTTCCTTGACCGAGCCTCCTTGCTGGATCTAATGGCGATGCACAAGCAAGGCCAGCAGGTAGCCCAGCGCAAGGAGCGGGAGCGCGAACAAAGCCAGCAAGGAGACGAGCAGCAGGAGCAGGAAGGCCCAGTCGCGCCCACCGTGCCGGTCCGGCTCCGCCACGTGCCGGGCCAACAGCGCGTAGTTGCGGCGGTTCGCCTTCCACGCGATGTCGAAGGCATCGCCGAGGATAGGAACAATGCCGATGATGACATCGAGCGCGAGATTTGCCAGCATACGGGCGAGCAGGACCGGCGGTGCTCCTCGAAACCAGGCAGCGACCACGATCAGCGAGGACAAAATGCCGGCAAACACATCGCCCGCAAACGGGACGAGCCCGATCAGGCCATCGAGACCGAAGCGGATCTGTGTGCCTGGAACGACAAAGCAGCTGTCCAGCAGATTCGCCAGCGCTTCAAGCCGCTGGTTCGTGAAAATTTCCTCGCCGACGCGCCCTCGCCACCCGGGAGGCGGAGCAGGCAGCACCTGGCCGGTGCCGGGCGAAGTCGCCTTCCACAGTTCGCGTCCTTCCGCCATGGCGCCCCCCAAACCTTTCTCTGGACGGCCTGTTTCGCTTCGAGCCGTTGCCCTTGTATGCGGTAGATGCGCCGGCTGATGGGTGAAGGCGGCCGGGCGTCGAGCGCCCGCCCAAATGCTACAATCAAAGCTTGTATGGCGGCTATAGTTCAGTGGCAGAACGCCGGTCTGTGGATCCGGATGTCGCGGGTTCAATCCCCGCTAGCCGCCCCAGCGTTTCGCCAAGCGATCTGCGCTGACGCGTGTGGCTGGTAAGGTTTTTCTCGGTTGCTCCGGCTGGGCGTATCCCACCTGGCGGCCCGGTTTTTACGAGGCCAAGACACCCGTAAAGAAGTTGCTAAGTGCCTATGCTGCCCGGTTGAACGCAGTGGAGGTGAACTACACCTTCCGCACGCTCCCAAGCGCAGCAACCACGACCAACTGGCTCGCGCAAACGCCCCCGCTCTTCCGCTTCGCTTTCAAAGCTCCCCAAGGGATCACCCACCTGCGTCGCCTTCGCGATTGCCGGGAGCTCCTGGAGGCGTTTGCCCATGCGCTTGCGCCGTTCGCGGCAGCCGGGCGGCTCGGTCCCGTTCTGTTTCAGCTGCCGCCCAAGTTCAAGGGCGACCCCGCGCTGCTGTCCGCTTTCCTGGCCGAAGCCGTGCCGCTTGGGCTCCAGATTGCATGGGAGTTTCGCGACGCAAGCTGGTTTACGGACGCGACCTTTGCCGTGCTGGCCGAGCACGGCTCGGCACTGTGCGCCGCTGAAAGCGACACGCTTCGCTCGCCCGACCTCGCGCTTGTGCCTGCACTACGTGTGTTTCGGCTCCGTCGCACGCAGTACACCGCCGAAGAGCTCACCGGTCTTGCGAGTCACTTTTCCGCGCTCGCCGCGGAAGGCGCCGACGTGTACGGATTCTTTATGCACGAGGAGGCCCCGGACGGTCCCTTGCGCGCGGCCGAGGTATTGCGGCAGGTGCCCCCGGAGCTGCACGGTTGAGCGCTCCCGGCAAGCTCCCCGGCATACTCGAGGAGCGGCGGGATCTCGCTGCGGCACCTGCCGGCGAAGAGCGCTGGCTTCGGCCGTTTGTGCCGCGCCGCTGGATGCGCAACGGCCATGTAC
>CAXTMW010000185.1:4932-6964 GCA_964245455.1 uncultured Acidobacteriaceae bacterium | reverse complement strand
GGTGGTCTCGCTGACTCTCACGCCCATGATGTGCGCGCGCATCCTGCGCCACAATCCGGAGGCGCAGCAGGGCCGGCTGTATCGCTGGTCAGAGCGCGCGTTTGAGAACGCAATCGCCTTTTACGGCCGCACGCTGCGCTACGTGCTGCGCTTTCAGCCGGTGGCGCTGCTGGTTGCGGTCGCCACGCTCGGGCTCACCATTTTCCTGTACATCGTCATCCCCAAGGGGTTTTTCCCGGTGCAGGACACCGGCGTGATCCAGGGCATCTCGCAGGCTTCGCAAACCACTTCCTTTTCCGCAATGGCCGAGAAGCAGCAGGAGCTCGCGCGCGTCATCCTGGCCGCCCCAGCGGTTGCAAGCCTGAGCTCGTTCATCGGGGCCGACGGCACTAACACCACCATGAACAGCGGCCGCTTTTCGATCAACCTCAAGCCGCTCGCGCAGCGCGACCTGAGCGCGTCCGACGTGATCCGCCGCCTGCAGGGCAATCTCGCCCAGATCGACGGCATTCAGTTGTTTATGCAGCCCGTGCAAAACATCTCGGTCGACGACCGGGTCACGCGCACACAGTACCAGTACACGCTGGAAGACCCGAGCCAAACCGAGCTAAACCTGTGGACGGACCGCTTTGTCGACAAGCTCAAGCAGATGCCCGACCTGGAAGACGTCGCGACCGATCAGCAGACCGGCGGGCTTGCCGCGAACATTCACATCGACCGCGTGACCGCCTCGCGGCTCGGCATCGCGCCGACCACGGTCGACAACACGCTGTACGACGCATTCGGCCAGCGCCAGATTTCGACGCTCTACACGCAGTTGAACCAATACCACGTCATTCTTGAAACGCAGCCCGAGTTCCAGCAAAACCCCAACAAACTGAACGACATTTACATTCAAGCCAACGCGTCCGCGGGGGCCAGCGGCGACTCGGCATCGCAGTCGTTCTCAAGCGCGAGCTCGTCGTCCGCGGGCTCGGCCGCAACCACCACCTCCGTGCTGTACACGCCGAGCTCGAACGCTCTTGCGCCTCCGGCAAGCGCGCTCGCAACCGCCGGCACCGGCACCAGCGCGTCCGCGGCGAGCACCCTGGCGACGCCCACAAGCACCCAAAACCAGATCCCGCTGAGCGCGTTTGCAACCATGTCCTCGTCGAGCGAAGCGCTTTCGATCGAGCACCAGGGGCAGTTCCCAGCCGCGACCGTCTCATTTAATCTCGGGCCCAAAGCCGCGCTTGGCAACGCCATTGAGGAGGTCGACCGGGCCGCGCAGCAGCTGCACTTTCCGGCCAGCATCCAGGCCGACTTCCAGGGCACGGCCGCTTCGTTCCGCAACTCGCTGTCCAACGAAGGCCTGCTCATCCTGGCCGCGCTGGTGGTGGTCTACATCGTGCTGGGCGTGCTCTATGAGAGCTTCATCCATCCCATTACCATTCTGTCCACGCTGCCCTCAGCCGGCGTGGGCGCGCTGCTCGCCCTCATGCTGTTCGGGCAGGCGTTGACCGTGGTCGCCATCATCGGCATCATTCTGCTGATCGGCATCGTCAAGAAGAACGGCATCATGATCGTCGATTTTGCGCTGGAAGCCGAGCGCGTCCACGGCAAAAGCGCGACCGAGGCCATTTACGAGGCGAGCCTGCTACGGTTTCGCCCCATCATGATGACCACCATGGCCGCGCTGCTGGGCGCGCTGCCGCTGGCTTTTGGCTCGGGCGTCGGCTCGGAGCTGCGACGGCCGCTCGGTATCGTCATGGTGGGCGGCCTGCTCATCTCGCAGCTGCTCACGCTCTACACCACGCCGGTCCTCTACATCGTCTTTGACAACCTGGCGCGCCGCTTCAAAACCAAGCCGAGGCAGCGGCCCACCGGCAACGACCCGCAGACCAGCTCGGCCGCTCCCCAGGTGACCAGTGCGGTTTAAAGCATTTTTCCTGGTGCCATCGAACGCCTGGTACAGCCCGACGTGGGGTTTTCCGCCCGACAAAACCCCCGCGCGTGGGGTTGGGGGCCAAACCCAACAGGGAAAAAGACATAA
>CAXTMW010000185.1:0-4922 GCA_964245455.1 uncultured Acidobacteriaceae bacterium | reverse complement strand
CCCCCCGGTCACCTTGGCGTTTTAACGATTTTTTCCTGGTCCCATCCACCCCCTGTAACACCCCCACGGGGTTTTACCCGCCGTAAAAGCCACGCTCGAATCTGTTTGGGCCACTACACCTTCAGGAAAAATGCCTTAAGGACGTCGTATGAGTCTTTCGAGACCATTTATAGACCGCCCGGTTGCGACCACCCTGCTCACCATCGCGATCGCGATTGCCGGTGCCATCGGCTACAGCGTGCTGCCGGTCGCGCCGCTGCCGCAGATCGACATCCCCACCATTCAGGTGCAGGCGTCGCTGCCCGGCGCGAGTGCTGAGATCATGGCGTCCTCGATCGCGACGCCGCTCGAGCGCCAGTTCTCGCACATTGCCGCTGTGACCGAGATGACCTCGTCGAGCTCGCTCGGCTCAACCAACATCACGCTTCAGTTCGACCTGAACCGCAACATCGACGGTGCCGCGCGCGACGTAGAAGCGGCCATCAATGCCTCGCGCACCTACCTGCCCGCAAACCTGCCCGGCAACCCGACATATCGCAAGGTCAACCCGGCCGACGCCCCGATCGTCATCCTCGGGCTTACCTCGAAAAAGTACGACACAGCCACGCTCTACGACATCGCTTCGACCATCCTGCAGCAGCGGCTTTCACAGCTGCAGGGCGTGGGCCTGGTCAACGTGGGCGGGGGCGCGCTGCCTTCAGTGCGCGTTGAGGCAAACCCGACGCAGCTCGAAAGCTACGGCCTCACGCTCAGCAACATCCAGAGCGTGCTTTCGTCGCAGAACACCGATGTGGCACGCGGGCAGTTACAGAACGGCGACACCAAGGTCGACATCGTCACCAACGGCCAGATCTCCAAGGCCGCCGAGTATCGCCCGCTGATTGTCGGCTACCACAACGGCTCCGCCGTGCGCCTGCAGGATGTCGCCGACGTCGAGGATGCGACGCAGAACCTGCGTACCGCCGGCTACCTGAATGGCGTGAAGTCGGTCACCGTCATCATCACGCGGCAGCCCGGCGCTAACATCATTGAGACCGTGAAGCGCATCCGCGACGCGCTGCCGAGCCTCCAGGCTTCCATCCCGCAGGGTATCGACGCGACCATCGTTCTGGACCGCACGACGACCATCCGCGCCTCGGTTGAAAACGTTGAGTCGACGCTCATCATCTCGATCTTCCTCGTCATCGGCGTTGTGTTTGTGTCCCTGCGCAACCCGCGCGCCACGCTCATCCCCACGGTCGCGGTGCCGGTCTCGCTCATCGGCACCTTTGCCGTCATGTACCTTTTCGGCTATTCGCTCGACAATCTATCGCTCATGGCGCTCACCATCGCGACCGGCTTTGTCGTCGACGACGCCATCGTCGTCATGGAGAACATCTCCCGCTTCCTGGAGCAGGGCTACACCCCGCGCGCGGCCGCGCTCAAGGGCGCAAGCGAGATCGGCTACACGGTCCTCACCATCTCCATCTCGCTCATCGCCGTCTTCATTCCCATCCTGCTGATGGGCGGCATTGTCGGCCGGCTCTTCCGCGAGTTTGCGGTGACGCTGTCCACAGCAATCTTGGTCTCCATGGTCGTGTCGCTCACCACCACGCCGACCATGTGCGCCTATCTGCTCAAGCACCACCCTAAGGAGGAGCAGCACAACTGGCTGTACCGCACCAGTGAGCGCGGCTTCGACTTCATCCTGAAGACGTATCGCGTGTCGCTCACCTGGGTATTGGAGAATCCGGCCATCACGATAGTCGTGCTGCTGCTCACCATCGTGCTGAACGGGCTCCTGTTTGTCCGCGTGCCCAAGGGCTTTTTCCCGGAGCAGGATACGGGCATCGCCTTCGGCGGCCTGCAAGGTCCTTATGACGCGTCGTTCACGCTCATGAACGACTCGCTCCAGAAGATTGTGAAGGTCGTCAAGGCCGACCCCGCGGTTGCGAATGTGAATGCCTACACGGGCGGCAACGGGTCCACCAACGGCGGCTTTGTCTATATCGCGCTCAAGCCGCTCGGCAAGGGACCTAACCAGCGCACCGCCACCGCAATGCAGGTCATCGCGCGCATGCGGCCCAAGTTCGACCACATGGCTGTTGCTTCCGTCTTTATGCAGCCCGCGCAGGATATCCGGGTCGGCGGCCGCGGCGGCAACGCGCTGTACCAGTACACGATCGTCGCCGACAGCCTGCCGCTGCTGAACCATTGGGCGCCGATCCTGTACGAGCGCATGAAGAAGCTGCCCAAGCTGGCCGATGTGAACTCGGACGCGGAGCAGGGCGGCCTGTCGGCCTTTGTCGACTACGATCGCAGCACGGCGGCGCGACTCGGGCTGACGCCGCAGGCCATCGACACAGGCTTATACGACGCGTTCGGGCAGGCCGAGGTCTCGCTGATCCACGCCCAACTCAACCAGTACTATGTTGTGCTTGAGGTAGCGCCGCAGTACTGGCAGTCGCCGCAGGGACTCAGCACGTTGTACTTCCACACCTCCGGGAGCCATGGGCCGGTCCCGCTGTCGAGCTTCTCCAACACGCAGATCCACACTACCTCGCTCACCTTGAACCACACCGGCCTGTTTCCGTCGACCACCGTGTCCTTCAACCTGGCCGCGGGCGCTTCGCTCTCCGACGCTACCGCCGAGATCCAGCAGATGCAGGAAGAACTGGGCACGCCGGCAACCGTCCGCGGTTCGTCCTCGGGCACGCTGCAGGCTTTTCAGGACTCGCTCAAAACGACCTGACCGTGATCGCGATCATCGGCATCGTTCTCTTGATCGGCATCGTGAAGAAAAACGCCATCATGATGGTCGACTTTGCGCTGATGGCCGAGCGCGACCACGGCATGTCGACCCGCGACTCGATCTTTGAGGCGTGCATGCTGCGGTTCCGGCCGATCCTGATGACCACCATGGCTGCATTGTTCGGCGCGCTGCCGCTTGCTTTTGGCACCGGCACCGGCTCGGAGCTGCGTCGTCCGCTCGGCATCACCATCGTCGGCGGCCTGCTTGTTTCGCAGCTGCTGACGCTCTACACGACGCCAGTCATTTACTTGTATTTGGACCGCTTGCGGCAGCTGATGCTGCGTCGACGCGGTGTGCGCACCGTGTTGCGGGCCGCCCCGGGTACAGCAAGCGCCGCCCGCAGGGTGAACCCGTGAGCGGAGCGCGTTCTTTGAGGAGCTTCTTCATGCACCAGCGCTTGCAGCACCACAGAGCCGCCCGTGCCGCCGCGGCACTCCTCGCGGGAGCGCCACTTGCGCTTGCCGGCTGCAACGTCGGGCCGAAGTACCATCCGCCCACCGCGATCGCGCCCACGGCAACCGCATTCCCCAGCGCCACGGCTGACAACGCGGCCGGGGTCGCCGTGGACGCGGGCGTATGGAAGGCAGCCGCGCCCGGCGACGCGATGCTGCGCGGCAAGTGGTGGCTCATCTTCGGCGACGACGAGTTAAACGGCCTGGAAGACCAGGTCGACCTCAACAACCAGAACATCCGCCTGTACTTCCAGCAGTTTGAGCAGGCGCGGGCGCTCATTCGCGAGGCACGGTCGCAGCTTTACCCCACAGTGACCATCGGCCCTTCGTTCAGCCGCACCCGCTCCTCGGCCAACCTGCGCAACGCGGCTACCGGCGCGGCCGCGACTAGCGGCACGGGCGGCGGCGGCACCGGTGGCGGCACAGGCGGCGGGACGGGGGGAACAGGCGGCGGCTCTAGCACTACCACCGTCACCAGCACCGGGCAGCAGAGCACCGTGTGGGCCGCGCCGCTTGACATGAGCTGGGCGCCGGACCTGTGGGGGCGCATCCGTAACACCATTCGTGAGGACCAGTACAACGCCCAGGTCAGCGCGGCCGACCTGGAGAACGAGCGCCTGATCGAGCAGGCCGCGCTGGCCGAAGCCTTCTTTGAGCTGCGCGGCGAAGACGCGCTGCAGCTCGCGTTGAATGGCATTGTCGCGGCCGACCAGGAGTCGCTCCGCATCACGCAGGGTCTTTACGAGACAGGCGTCGACAACCAGATCTCCGTGCTGGAAGCGCAGGCAACGCTCGAAAACGCGCAAGCGCAGGCCATTGCGGTCGCCGCGCCGCGCGCCACCTATGAGCACGCGATAGCGCTGCTCATAGGCAAGCCTGCCACGGACTTTCACCTGCCTGCGCGCGGCATCTCCATGACCCCGCCGCCGATCCCGATCGGCGTGCCCTCGCAGCTCCTCCAGCGCCGGCCCGATGTCGCCGCCGCCGAGCGTTCCATGGCCGCGGCCAACGCGCTTATCGGCATCGAGCAGGCCGCCTACTACCCGAGCCTGACGCTCACCGCGCAGGGCGGCTTTGAAAGCTCGACGCTGAAGCATTGGTTCGACTACTCGAGCCGCTTCTGGTCAGTCGGCTCGACCTTCAACGAGACAGTCTACGACGCGGGTCTGCGCCGCGCCACGATCCAGCAGTACGTTGCCACCTATAACGCCGATGTTGCCTCGTACCAGCAGACCGTGCTGACCGCGTTTGAACAGGTGGAGGACTACCTGGCCGACACCCGCATCGACTCCGAGCAGATCGCAAAGGAAAAGCAGGCGGTCGACTCGGCGCAGGCCTACGTGAATCTTGCGATCGACCGCTACCGCACCGGGCTCGACCCGTACCTGAACGTGATTACGGCGCAGAACACGCTGCTGGCCGACCAGCAGTCGCTCTACACCACGCAGATCTCAGTGATGACCTCGGCTGTGCAGCTCATCCAGGCCCTCGGCGGCGGCTGGACTTCGGCCGACCTGCCAACGCCGCAGCAGGTCGCGGCGAAACCGACGAAGGCGGAGACGACGATCGTGCGGTAGCGAGGTTCCGCGTTCCCTGGTTCTTATAAAGGGAGCAAAAACACACCGGGGAGCAAAGAACGGGGTCATCCTGAGCGCAGCGAAGGATCTGCTGTCCGGTGC
>CAXTMW010000184.1:6205-7014 GCA_964245455.1 uncultured Acidobacteriaceae bacterium | reverse complement strand
GTAATGCGGATGATGGTAGAGCTGTCGTCGTACTGCGGGATCTCCCCGCGCAGCGCCTCACAAAGGGCCGCGAACGCATCGCGCGCGGGGCGTGTACCGGCACGCAGCTTGGCAGACACAAGCAGCGCGTCGCCGCTGTCGTTGGTGAACAATTCCAGCTCGCCGCACCACGAGCCCGCGCCCAGCCGCGCGAACACGGCAGCCGCGGCCCGGAGCGCGTCGACGAGCGACGGTGCCGCGATTGGACACGAGTCGACGGGCAGCAGCGTGTGTGAACCGCGCCGGCGATAGCCCAGCGCACTCGTGCGTGCATCCGCATGCAGCCGGATGCGATTGCGATAGCCCCAGGGCCCGCCCGCGTGGGTTGCGACCGCAGCCAGCTCGCGCAAACCGGCGCGGGTGAGCGTTTCCGCAAGGATCGCCTGCTTCATCGCGAGTTGCTGCGCATACGCGGCATGCTGGTATTGGCAGCCGCCGCAAGGACCGTAGAAGGGGCAGCTTGGCGCAACCCGCTCGGTGGAGGGCTCAAGCACACGGAGCAGATCCGCCTCGGCAAAACTGCCCCGCTCCCGCCGCGGCGCGGCTTCGACCACCTCACCGGGTAGCGCCATGGGTACAAACACGGCTTTGCCGTCGACGCGCGCCAAACCCGCGCCGCCGTAAATCGCCTTCTCGATCGTCACCTTCACCCGTCGCTCCTCATGTAGAAGAGGCTCAGGCGGGGCAGCGCGTGCTCGGCCAGCAGGCGCTTTTCCAAAAACTGCTGCTCGATCTGGCGAATCTGCAGGGCCTGCATACGTCTGCGATAC
>CAXTMW010000184.1:2153-6195 GCA_964245455.1 uncultured Acidobacteriaceae bacterium | reverse complement strand
CTGCGATACGGAGCGATCTCACACGCGGCCTGCGCTCGCAGCGCGCTCAGCCGCTCCTCGGGTACCGTAGCCAACAGCATGGCCAAGAGCCGTTCTTCAAGCGTCCGCAAAGTTTGTTCCAGTTGCTCCGTGTCCGGTGTTACTGTTGCTGCCGCGGCGGCGAGCTCGGTCAGGCGCGCTGCTGTTTCCCCGGCAAGCGCCTGCGCGCCGGCGGGCAGCGCGAGCGCGTCCTTGATCGCTAGTACGATCGCCGCCCGGCACTCGTGGAGGTGCTGCGCTATGCGGGCTCCTTCAAAGCCGGTCGCGGCCGCCGGCTCCTGCGGCGCGGCCCCGGTCGCGGCGTCGCGCATCTGTTCGGCGGCTTCCATGACCGCCTGCGCGCACCAGGCAAGCCCGTTGACGCGGCGCGCGCGACCACGCGTTTTCTTCGCTTCGTACTTATCAAAAGCGTCGTCGATGCCGCGCAGCACCGCCGGCAGCGGCACCCCGGCATCGCGCCAGGTTTCAATCAGAGCCCAGTCCAGCGTGGACAGCAACAGCAGCGAGCCGCGCCGCTGTTGAAACCGCTCCTCGATCTCCGTGAAGTAATTGAAGTAGTTCTGCACTGCCGCTACCGGCCCTTTGATGGGGCCGCCAGTGCTGCCCGATTTCGCTCGAAGAGGATGCGCAACCCTTCGAGCGTCAGCATGTCTTCGACCGCCGTGATGAAGCGCGACTCCGGGGCAATCAGCCGGGCAAGGCCGCCGGTTGCGAGAATCGTCGGCGTGGTGCCTGTTTCCGCGAGCTCCGCGCACATGCGCTCAAGGATGCCGTCGACCAGGCCCAGGTAGCCGAAGAACATGCCGCTCTGCAGATTTGTCACCGTGTTGGTACCAATTGCTTTGGCGGGCCGCTTGATCTCGACCCGGCCCAGGCGGGCGGCGCGCGCAAACAAAGCGTCGGCCGAGATGCCGAGCCCCGGCGCGATCGCGCCGCCCAAAAACTCACCGCGCGCGGAGATCACGTCGAAAGTCGTCGCGGTCCCAAAGTCGACCACGATGCAGGCCGTGCGGTATTTCGTAAAAGCCGCCACGCAATTCACCACGCGGTCGGCGCCGACTTCGGAAGGGTTGTCGACCAGCAGCGGCATGCCGGTGTCGAGCCGCGGATCGATCATGAGCGGCACACACCCGAAGTACTGGGCGGCCACGCTGCGCAGGGTTCCATCAACCGGCGGCACGACCGACGAGATCACAATGCTGGTGACCTCGCGCGCATCTACGCCGCCAAGCGCGAACAGATTCAGAAACAGCACGCCGTACTCGTCCACAGTCTGCGTCTTGTGCGTGGTCACGCGCGAGTGAGCCAGCAAGGGGCCGCCTTCGTCCGGGAAGACGCCGAGCACGGTGTTGGTGTTGCCTACATCAAGGGTTAGCAGCATCTCAGCTCGCTGCCTCGCGCACGCCGCCTGAAAGCACTGTGCGCAGCTCGCCCGCTTCCGTGCGGACCTGTAGAAATCCTCGCGCGTCCAACCCTTCGGTCACGCCGGTAAACGGCTGTTCCTCGCCGACAAGGACGCGCTTGCCGCGCACCCAGGTTGAGCCCGCTTCAAGCCGCGACAGCAATGATTGTCGCGCACGCTCGGCGTTTTCACCGGTTAAGGCGTCCACCTCGTTCTCGAGTTGCAGCAGGAGCGCAATCAGCAACCGTTGCCGTGACAGTTGCAGGTTCGGCGCTTCCATCGCGAGCGAGGTCGCGCTCCCCGCCAGCTCCGCAGGAAACGCGCGCTGGTGCACGTTGATGCCGATGCCGATGACGACGAAACGTACCCGCGTTGCTTCGGCGGGCATTGCGGTGAGCACGCCGCCCCGCTTGCGCCGGCCCAGCAGTAGGTCATTGGGCCAGCGCAGGTCGGGCGTGACTTGGGCGTTCTCCCTGACAGCCGCGCGCGCGGCAAGTCCGGCTGCAAGCGAAAGCCACAACGCATCGCCCGGCGACAGCTGCGGACGAAGCAGCACGCTGACGTACAAGCCGCTGCCGGCGGGCGACGCCCACCCGTGCGCGCCTCGGCCGCGCCCGGCAGTTTGTGCGTCGGCAAGGTACACAAAACCGTGCGGGGCGCCGCCTGCGCCTGCCTGCATGGCATGGTTGTTGGTCGAGTCGATCTCGGCGAAGTGCACAACGCGGCCGGCAAACGCGGTGCCCGCGAGGCTGGCATCAAGCGCCGGCAAACTATAAAGGTCAGAGCCGGCGCGCTCCGTTGCGGTCGTTGGTGCGGGCGCCCTCAAGCGCGCTCCGCTACGATGCGCATGCTCAGGTCCACCGCGACCGCCGAGTGGGTCAGCGCGCCTACTGATATGTAGTTCGGTCCGGCCAGCGCATACTCGCGAATCGTCGCAAGCTCGATGCCTCCGGAAGCTTCGATCGGGATCGCCGAGCCGCGATCGCGCACCGTCGCGATCGCGCGCCGCACCTCGTCGGGCGTCATGTTGTCGAGCAGCAGCGATTCCGCGCCGTTGTCGAGCGCTTCGGCAAGCTCCGCGGGCGAGCGCACCTCGATATCGATGACCTGCTCGGGTTTGCGCCCGGCGTGCGCATTCCGGAGCACCGCGGCAACGCCGCCGCCGAGCGCGATGTGATTGTTCTTGATCAGAATGCCGTCCGACAGATCGAGCCGGTGGTTTTCGCCGCCGCCGCAGGTGACCGCGTACTTGTCCAGGATGCGCAGCCCAGGCACGGTTTTGCGCGTGTCGATGACCGTCGCCTGTGTGCCTGCGACCGCGTCCACGTAGCGCCGTGTGAGCGTCGCGATGCCGCTCATGCGCTGCAGCAGGTTCAGAATAACGCGCTCGGTCGACAGCAGCGTACGGGCGTTGGTGCGAATCACCGCGAGCGACTGCCCTTTGCGTACACGTACGCCGTCGAAGATCTCCGGATGGCTCACGACGTTGAAGCTCGCGCTGCCGCGGCCTTCCAGGCGCGCGAATACGGCCAGTACGCGGCCGATGACACCGAGACCTGCGACGACGCAGTCCTGCTTGGCAACCACGGTGCCGGAGCCGCGCAGCGCGGGGTCTATGGTCAGCAGGGTGGTTGTGTCCGCGGTGGCCTTGTCTTCCACCAGCGCCTGCTCGACGATGGCTTCCACGCGACGAGATTTCCAATCCATGGCGGCTCCTACTGTCGCTCTTACCGTTTCGACGCGAGTGCGTCGAGCCCGGCGCGCGCCTTCGCGATCAGCTCGGTCAGCTCGCCCAAGCGTTTCCGGATGCCCTCAATGACGGGCGTTGGGGCTTTCGCGAGAAAGCTCTCGTTTGCGAGTTTTGCCTCGGCGCCGGCCTGCTCTTTCTGTAACCGTGCCAGTTCTTTTTCAAGCCGCCCGGTTTCCGCGGCAACGTCGATCTGCTTCTCGTAGACGACCTGCACATCGAACACCGGCGTTGAGCGTACACCCGCGCCTTCGAGCATGTCGGTGACGTAGTCGATCGCTGAAACGCGCGCCAGCCGCTCCACAATCGCACGCGCTTCTCGCAGCGTTTGCTCGGTCGCCGCCGACGCGCGGACGCGCACCGGCACTGGATCCTTTTCTGCCACGCCCATCTCCTTACGCAGCGCGCGCACCGACCCGATCAGCTCCTGCAGCGTGCTCATCTCGCCAAGAACCTCGGGAGCCCAAGAAAATGGGCTGCCGTCGGTCGGGTAGGGCGCAAGCGCGATGGAGCGCAGCGGCGGCGCTTCGTCGTAGACCGCGTGCCAGAGCTCCTCCGTAAGGAAAGGCATAAACGGCGACAGCAGCCGCAGCGAAGCTTCAAACACCTGAAGCAGCGTGGTCAGGGCCTGCCTAGCTACATCACGGTCGGCATCCGGCCCGAACTGCAGGCGTAGCTTCACCACTTCCAGGTACCAGTCGCACAGGTCGCCCCAGAAGAACTGATACACCAGATTCGCTGCATCATCGTAGCGGTATGTCGCGAGCGCCCGGTTCAACTCGCCCGCGGTCGCGGCGAGTTGCGAGCGAATCCATCGCGCTTCCAGCTCGTCGGAGCCGGCCGCCGAACTTGCT
>CAXTMW010000184.1:0-2143 GCA_964245455.1 uncultured Acidobacteriaceae bacterium | reverse complement strand
GATTTACAACGATGCCGGCCTCGGCCGCGCGATCGACGTTCATGAAGATGAAGCGCGCCGCGTTCCAGATCTTGTTCGCGAACGCGCGATACCCCTCGGTGCGCGCTTCGTTGAACGCGATATCAGTGCCCGGCGAAGCCATGGACGCGAGCGTAAACCGCACCGCGTCGGTGCCGTAGCGGCTCACAATCTCGATCGGGTCCACGACATTGCCCTTGGTCTTCGACATCTTTTGCCGGTCGGCGTCGCGCACCAGCGCGTGGATGTACACCTCGCGAAAGGGAACCGATTCGGCCAGCGTCCGCTTGGGCCCGTCTGGGTCGTCGCCCATGAACCAGCAGCCCAGCATTACCATGCGGGCGACCCAAAAGAACAGAATGTCAAAGCCGGTGACGAGCAGCGTGGTGGGGTAGAGGGCTTGGAGATCGGGCGTTTGCGCGGGCCAGCCAAACACGGTAAACGGCAGCAACCCGGAAGAAAACCAGGTATCGAGAACGTCGGGATCCTGATCGAGTTGCGTGCTGCCGCAGTGCACGCACGCAGAAGGAGTCTCCCGCGCGACCGTTGCCTGCCCGCAGCCGCCGCAGTGCCAGGCCGGGATCCGATGGCCCCCCCATAACTGGCGCGAAATGCACCAGTCGTGGATGTTGTCCATCCATTCCAAATAGACCTTGCGGTACTGGTCCGGGGTAAAGCGGATGGCCGGCTCGCCCCCTCCTTCATTCTTGCCGGGCGCAACGGCTTCGCGCGCCTTTTTCGCGAGCCCATCGCGCGGTACGCCGCGCTCATCTATAAAGTCTGCCGCACGCAGAAACCACTGGGTCGACAAGCGTGGCTCAATCACGGCGCCGGTGCGCTGCGACAGACCAATCGACATCGGGTGGTCTTTCACTTCGACAAGCAGGCCCGCAGCGCGCAGGTCCTCGACGATGCGCTCGCGCGCCGCGTAGCGGTCGAGCCCGTGGTAGGGGGAGCCGGGGAGGTCGATCCGCGCTTCCGTGTCCATGATGGCGAGCTCGGGCAGGCCGTGCCGCTTGCCGATTGCGAAGTCGTTCGGATCGTGCGCCGGCGTAACCTTAACCGCGCCGGTGCCGAATTCAGGCCTGGCCCAGTCGTCGGCGATGACGGGGATTTCGCGCTCTGGCCCGCCATGCACACTGCTCAGCGGGAGCCGCAACCGCTTGCCGACCAACTCTGTGTAGCGCGCATCATTTGGGTTCACAGCAACCGCGGCGTCGCCCAGCATCGTCTCGGGCCGCGTTGTTGCAATCACGATCGAGTCGCGGCCATCAGGAAGAGCGCCGTCGGCCAGAGGGTAGCGCACGTGGTAGAGCTTGCCCGCGCGGTCCTCGTGCGTCACTTCCAGGTCCGATACCGCGGTCTGCTGCACCGGATCCCAGTTGACGATGTAGGTGCCGCGATAGATGAGCCCCTGCTCATGGAGGCGGACAAACGCCTCGCGCACCGCTGTGGAGAGCGCGGGGTCCATCGTGAAGTACTCGCGCGACCAGTCCACGCTCGCACCCAGCCGGCGCATCTGGTCCAGGATCGCGCCGCCGTACTCCGCGCGCCACTGCCACACCCGCTCCACAAAGCGCTCGCGCCCCAGCTCTTTGCGCGACGCGCCTTCGGCGGCGAGCTGGCGCTCCACCATCATTTGCGTGGCAATGCCGGCGTGGTCGGTCCCCGGCACCCAGACCGTCTGCTCCCCGCGCATGCGGTGCCAGCGCGCCAGGATGTCCATCTCCGTCTGGTTCAACATATGCCCCATGTGGAGGCGGCCGGTGACGTTCGGCGGCGGCAGCAGCATGGTGAACCGCGGTGCCGCATCGGACGAGGGCGAGGGCTGGTGCCACCAGTCCGCTTCAGCCCAGCGCCGGGCCCATTTTTCCTCAATCGCGGCAGGGTCGTACTGCTTGGGGAGCTCGTGTGCCATGGGTCTCCCTCACGATAGCATCGGCGGCTTCCCGCGGCATGGCAGGTGACCTGTTTTACGAAGGGCGAATCCTACGTTTGAGGAGACCCACGCATGATCGCCACAAGCCCGGAACACGCCATCGAGCTGCTGGACGCCGCCTTCAACCAGGGTGACCTCGCAACGGTGCTCCGGTACTACGATGATGCGGCCGTAGTCGTCCCCGAG
>CAXTMW010000183.1:0-7053 GCA_964245455.1 uncultured Acidobacteriaceae bacterium | reverse complement strand
GGCCAGGATGGCGTGATGCAGAGCGCGCGCGACTGACAGCGTGGGTGTTATCCGCTAGGTGCGTTGCTGCAAAAACATCGGAATGTCTCGTGCGCCGTGAGTGACGGCGACGATCTCAACCTTCGTTGGCTGGACGCGATAAACGACCAGGTATGCACCGACTGGCCAGAATAGTACAGGAAGCGCAGTCAGATCTGGACGACTGTGCCAATGTTCGGCATCTTGGCCAGAGCTTCAAAGGCGTCGAACAGCTTTGCGAGCCAGTGATCCGCTGCTTCGAATGTGTCGTTTGCGATGTACTCCCAGATGGCATCAAGATCGAGCTCTACTTCAGGAGCAAGTACGTACCCCATCATGCAGAGCGCTTGCGCCGCTCCTTGGATTTCTCTGTAAGCCGGTTCCGAACGTCGGCCGGAGCCACTCCTTCGCCTCGATCCAGTGCTTTGAGCCTGTGGCCAAGCTCTTGGTTGAAGCTGGCGAGCTGCGCCTCGCGCGTCTGGTCGCGCTCTTCCAGCAGCCGTAACGCCTCCCGAACTACCTCGCTCGCCGAGGTATACCGACCGGATGAAACCTTGGCAGCGACAAAGTGATCGAGCTCGGGGGTAAGCGAAATATTCGACGCAAGCACCTCCAGCCACCATGCTGGTGCTGATATCAATTTTTTGTCAATCTTGGTTATGGATAGGCCATGCGGGCTGCCGTCTTGACGCCTTTTGGCAATCCGCTACAGCGGCCGGTCGGTGTAGAGCGTCCGCTCGCCCGCTTGGTCGTCCGCCAGCCCCTGCAGCCTGATCAGGTGATCGCGCCCCAGCAGCGCTTCCACATGCTGCTCGCTGTCAGAAGGAACAAACAGGAACAGGCGGCCGCGCGAATGCGCTGGGCCCCACATGCGCACCAAATCCCCGTCTTCGAGAAAGATCCGCGGCACATCGGGGTAGTTCGATCCCCAGATCATCGACGAAGAGCGGCCATTGACCAGCAGCGCCTGCATGCGGGTGTAGAAGAGCACGGACGACGCGTTCGGCAGGTCGCCGTACACGAGCAGCCGGTCGCCGGGCTGCCGCATCCGGTTGATGGTGTCAGCCATGCCGCGGGAGGAGAGCAGCGGCTCAAAGCGTACCAGCGCCAGGTGCGCCGCGACCAGAAAAGCCGCCATGGTGAGGGCGACCGACGTAGTCGCATCGAAATGGTGCCCGCGCCTTCGCAGCCACAGGGCCGAAGCCGGCCCCACAAGGAGTGCAATAGCCGCAAGCAGTGCCGGCAGGCGCAGCGCGGCTAGCGAAGGGCCGGTCAGGTCAAACAGGTGTGAGGTCGACAGGGTGTAATCACCGACGCCGCGATGCGCAAGCAGGGAACCGATGTCGGAGACCGCCGGCAGGCGGCGCGAGGCCCACAAGCCGAGGAGCAGCGAGCTGGCGGAGCTGACGCCGAAGACCGCGAACATCCATTGCCCGGCCCGCAACCATCGCCCAGTCGCCCGCCTTGGCGACGAGGGGAGTCCCGCCACCTCCTGCAGCGAGAATTCCTGCAGCGAAAGCGAGCCTGCCAGCAGCAGCAGCAGCGCGAACCAGCAAGGAAAGGTGTAGTACTCCTGGTTGGTCGAGATAGAGAAGAACAGCAGAATAAAGGCCGCGTACAAACCGAGCAACAGCGTGGTGCGCGCGCGAAACCGGGCCTTTGAAGGCTCGTTCATGCGGAGAGCTTGTACGAACATGCCCCGCGCGCTCCACCAACGGCCGACGGCCGCGGGAATAAAGAGACTCCAGGGAAACAGCCAGGCCAGGTGGCCGAACCAGAACGCCAGGCCTTGCTGCCGGTTGTAGTCGTGTGGGTAGCGCTTTCCTAGAAAGCGCAGGAAGTGCTCATTGACGAAGTAGAAGTACAAGAAGCCGTGCACATTGCCGAAGGAAGGTACGTTGCCGACGGGGCAACCCTGGTCCGGGTTGCGCAGCGCCGCCAGTACGTGCCAGGGCGCGGCGATGATCAGGAAAAGAAAAAACCCCGGAAGCATCCGGAACTCGCGCCGGCGACGCCACTCCCCGGTGATGAGCAGGTACGGCACGACCGCGCCCAGAAAGAAAACCGGCGCCACCAGCCCTTTGGCCAGCACCGCCAGGCCCACCGCGCCATAGGCAACCAGCAGGCGGCCGGGCCGGCGATCCTCAAGGCCGGTCAGAAACGCCCACAACGCCAGGGCGAGCAGCAGCGAAAGAATCGCCTCCGGGATAAGGAAGCGGGTGTACAGGAAGATACCGACGGCCGTGAGATAGAACAGAGCGGCGTAGAAGGCAGCTCGCTCGTCAAAGGCACGCCGCGCCCAGACCCACCCCAGCAGGGCGCTCCCCAGCACCGCGAGCGTCAACGGCAGATGCGTCGCGAAAACGTTGTAGCCGAACAGGCGGTAATCGATTGCCGCCAGCCAGTACGGCAGCGGCGGCTTCTCAAGGTAGCGCACCCCGTCCACGCGCAGGGTCACCCAGTCGCTGGTCTCGGCCATGTGCCGGGCAGCGGTCGCGTGGGTCGCGTCCGCATCGTCAAACAATGAGGGCGCAAACAGCGCCGCCGCATGCACCGCGAGAAAGAGCAGCAGCAAAACCGCCCAGGTTCTGCGCGGAGACTGAAGCAGGGGTGAGGTTTCCAGGGGAGTCAAAGATCGTTCGACCGAGTGCGTTGCCAATGAGCTGCTATCCGTCAGGAGAAAGATCGCGCGGGCGGCTGAGAACTGAGGAAATCCTGATCTCAGCGTATCAGGCAGGCCCGCGTAAAGCAGGCAGACAGTCGCTAAAGCCCGCTTGCTCAGTCCCAGCCTGGCCTTCGCTTGTCTGAGAGGCTATGCGCCAAGTCTATTTGCATCCACTTAATGCTCTAACAAGGGTCATCCTAAGAGAAGGAACGACGAAGCACCCGCTTTGCGCTTAAACGGAGCAAAAGCAGATCCTTCACTACGCTCAGGATGACTCTATTCCTCGTGGTGCAGCAGCAGCTCGTCAAACAGCTACGGAGCGAGCGGCGAACACGATATAGAAAACGCGTCACACGCTAGCTTTTGCTGGTCACCTTGCGTGCGCGACGTCGATCTACCTTGGTCGCATTGCTGTAAACGCCGCTCAGGATGCGCGGGTCCACAAGCCAGTGCAGGATCCCCGGCCGGCGGGTCAGGTCGACGCGGGCGATTGCCCCCTTGCGGAGACGGATGGCCGTACGTCCCGGAGCGGCACTGCCGTTCATAATGAGCGATGCTAAAAACAAGGGGAGATTGGGATTGTGGCCGACGAGCAAAACATTCTCATGGCCCTGGAGCTCGTTGATAAAGGTTTGAAAGGCGCCCATGGTCGCTGCGGGTGCAAGCGCGGTGGTGACCTGAATGGTGCTGTCCGCACCAACCTCGGTCGCCACCAGAGATGCCGTTTGCAGGGCGCGCTTCAAGGGGCTTGCCGCCACCAGGTCAAAGTGCACTTTCAGAGCATTCAGATAACTCGCGACCAGCAGGCACTGCCCTTTGCCTTCCTTGTCGAGGGGCCGCTTAAGGTCGATGATCGGGTTGGCACGGCGGGTGCCCGCGCTCGCATGGCGCAGGATGTACAGGTTCATTGTCGCAATTCCTTCAGCGCGAATTCACGCGCTTAACAGGATTGTAACAATGCGCCTGGGCCGCCGAGGCTTGCTAGGCGGTCAAGGGAGTGCCGGGATAGCCGGTGCCGGGAAAGCCGGGGTCGATGCCGGGCGTTCCAATGCCCGGACTGATCGGGTCGGGGTCGGGGTCAGGCTCGGGATCAAAGTCCGGCTCGTCGCCGGGAAAGCCGCCCGGATCGAGCGGGCCCGGATCGATTCCGGGGATGGTGTCGAGGAAAAGCGGCATGGCCGAAACCGAAAGTAACAACATACCTGTGGGACAGCTCCAGCGAGCTCCGGGGTTGCTTTTCAGCACGAGGTTGCAACCATCTGCTGCCTTTGCTCGTACACCTCCGTAGGCCACCGCACCGATGCAAAGCAGGTGACCTGCGTCTTGCCTTGCCTGCGTCTTGCCTGCGTTAGGATGGGTGCATCGCGAAGCAGGCGCAACCGCCGAGCGGCAGGCCCGATCGAGCGGAAACGCGCGCGGCCGACGCAGCTGTTTGTGGTGTCGATCGCTTTTCGACCGCTTTGCTCCGCTACCCATCAGCGCGGCACAGCGGTTATCTCAGGGCACTCAGGGCAAGAGCAACACTCATGGAACAGCAACTACCCGCGTCACCGCTGATCGCCAGCCATCCGCGCACCGCAGACACCACCGCCGCCTTGCCTGGATCCACCGTGCGGCCGCGCAGGCGACACCGCTGGGTCTCCGTCGTGCTGCTGTTGCTGTTTGCCCTTGCTTTTTTGCTGATACTGCGCCACAAGCCTGCGGCGAACCAGGTGCAGGGCCGCCACCGTACCGATCTTCCCGTGACATTGAACGCGACAGCGGCGCATTCGGGCGATATGGCTATTAAGCTGCTTGCAATCGGCACCGTAACGCCGCGCTACACCGCTACGATCACCAGCCAGGTAAACGGGCAGATTGTTGCAGTCCACTACAAAGAAGGGCAGACGGTCCGCAAGGGCGCGCCGCTGATCGACATCGATGCCCGGCCGTACCAGGCCACGCTCGACACAGCGCAGGGTACGCTGCTGCGCGACCAGGGTGTGCTGGCGCAGGCCAAAATGGACCTGGCGCGCTACCAGGATGCGTGGGCGCGCAATGCGATCGCGAAGCAGCAGCTCGACGACCAGGCGCAGCTGGTGGACCAGGACCAGGGCCTGGTCCGCTCGGATGAGGGCACGGTCGAGGCAGACAAAGTCAACGTCGCTTTCTGCCACATTGTGTCGCCGATCGACGGGCGCGTGGGTCTGCGCCTGGTCGACCCGGGCAATATTGTGCAGGCTAATGGCACGACTGCGCTGGTGGTCGTCGCGCAGGTGCAGCCCATTACGGTTGTCTTCACCATCCCCGAAGACAGCCTGCCGCAGGTGCAGCAGGCCATGCGAGAGCGCACGCTCAAGGTTTCCGCTTACGACCGCGCGCAGCAGCATGAGCTTGATAACGGGACACTCGAAACAACCGACAACCAGATCGACACCACCACCGGCACGCTGAAGCTGCGGGCCGTGTTCACCAACGCTAAGCTCGCGCTGTTCCCCAATCAGTTTGTCAATACCGAGCTGCTGGTCAATGTGCTGCACAACCAGGTGCTGATTCCGACCTCGGCGATTCAGCGCAATGGCACCCAGGCGTTTGTCTACCGGCTGCGGAACGGCCAGGCGACGATTACCAACATCAAGATCGTCGCCACCGACGCGGTGAACGCAGCCGTTACCGGTGTCAACGCGAACGACCTTCTGGCTAACAGCTCGTTTGAAAAGCTGCAGGAGAAGAGCAAAGTTCGCATTGTGAACTCGAAAGTCGCGGCAGCCGACGGCGAGGCGACCGAGGCCCCGTGAGCATTTCGAGCCCTTTCATCCAGCGGCCGGTGGCCACCGCGCTCCTGATGATCGCGATCCTGCTCTCGGGCGTCGTCGCGTACACGCAACTACCGGTCTCGGCGCTGCCGCAGGTCGACTACCCCACCATCCAGATCCTGACCTTTTACCCCGGCGCCGCGCCCGACGTCATGTCGACCACCGTCACAGCGCCGCTGGAGCGGCAGATGGGGCAGCTGCAGGGGCTCAACCAGATGACCTCCACCTCCTCGGGTCGCGTGTCGGTCATCGTGCTCGAGTTCAATCTCGCGCTCGACATCGACGTCGCCGAGCAGGAGGTGCAGTCGGCCATCAACGCGTCCCAGAGTTTTCTACCGTCCGACCTGCCGGTGCCGCCCACGTATTCCAAGACCAACCCGGCCGACGCACCCGTGATCACCATGGCGATCACGTCCAAGAACATCCCGCTGTCGCAGGTGGAAGACCTGATCGACACGCGCATGGCGCCCAAGATCTCGCAGCTGTCCGGCGTCGGCCTGGTTTCGATTTCTGGCGGGCAAAAGCCCGCGGTACGCATCCAGGTCAACCCGACGCAGCTTGCCTCCTTTGGCCTGAACCTGGAGGACGTGCGCACGGCGCTGACGCAGACCAGCGTCAATTCGGCGAAGGGATCGTTCGACGGGCCGCACCAGGACTGGCAGATCGATGCGAATGATCAGCTCAACAATAGCGGCGACTACAAAAATGTGGTGCTTGCCTACCGCAACAACGCGCCTGTCTTTCTTCACGATGTGGCGCGCGTGGTGGACGGCATCGAGAACGCCGACCAGGCCGCCTGGATGAACGAGACCCCGGCGGTCATCCTGAACGTGCAGCGGCAGCCTGGGGCCAACACCATTTCCGTGGTCAAAAGCATTAAGACGCTGCTGCCGCAGCTCCAGGCGGCGCTCCCGGCCGGCCTGCGGGTGACGACGCTGACCGATCTGACCACCAGCATCCAGGCCTCGGTCGATGACGTTGAGTTCGAGCTGATGCTAACTATTGCGCTCGTGGTGCTGGTCATTTTTCTGTTTCTGCGCTCGCTGGTCGCGACGGTTATCCCAAGCATCGCCGTGCCGCTTTCGCTCGTCGGCACCTTCGGTGCCATGTATGCGCTCGGCTACTCGCTCGACAACCTATCGCTGATGGCGCTGACTATCTCGACCGGGTTTGTGGTCGACGACGCGATCGTGATGATCGAGAACATCTCGCGCTACCTGGAGGAAGGCGAGCCGCCGATGCAGGCCGCGCTCAAGGGCGCAGGGCAGATCGGCTTTACTATCCTTTCGCTCACCGTCTCGCTGATCGCAGTGCTGATCCCTTTGCTGTTCATGGGCGATGTCGTCGGCCGACTTTTCCGCGAGTTTGCCGTTACGCTCGCCGTGACTATTATCCTCTCGGCCGTGGTGTCGCTGACGCTCACGCCCATGATGTGCTCGCGCTTCCTCAAGCACCACTCCGGCGAGCACGGCCTGCTGTACCGCGTGGTCGAGCGGTTCTTCGACGCGCTGCTGGCCGGCTACCGGCGCACCCTGGACATCGCCCTGCGGTTCCAGTTCGTCACGCTGATGGCGT
>CAXTMW010000182.1:1141-7090 GCA_964245455.1 uncultured Acidobacteriaceae bacterium | reverse complement strand
CAAGGAGCCTGCGAGTGACCTAACCGGCGCTCCTCCCGAGCCGAAGTTCCACCGGGACCTGCCGGAAGCTAACCGGCGGCAGCTGCTGGACGTCGGTCTACCCGCAGAGGCTGTGGATCTGCTTCCGTGGTGTACGCGCTGCCGCAACGATCTGTTCTTCTCCTACCGGGCTGAGCAGGGTTTTACCGGGCGCATGCTGTCGGTGATCGCCAAGGTCGAGATCGCCAGGGAATAGATTGGCCGCCGGCGCTGCCTCGGCCGGCCCTCAAGCCGCGGGCTGGCTTGACCGCGCAGGATTGACCATGTCGCGCAGCTCTTTGCTCGGTTTGAAGTACGGCACACGCTTGGCAGGTACTTCTACCTTGGCACCCGTCTTAGGGTTGCGCCCGACACGCGGCTTGCGCTGCCGGATGCGAAATGAACCGAAACCGCGAATCTCGATTTTGTCGCCTTTTTTCAGGGCTCCGATGACCGAATCGAAAATCGTGTCCACGATGACTTCGCTGTCCCGGCGCGTCAGGTCGCCCACCGTCAATACCTCTTCCACCAGATTCGCCTTCGTCATGGTCGTGCTTTCGATCGGCATGGCTTTCCTCGGGGTAGAGCGGCGACGGAGAATTTCACAGCACTGCAATCCTGGGTCCGGGACTGCAGAACGGATTGCAGTGCAGATGCAGCGGGCCGGACCGGTGAAGGCGCCGGACCACCCGCAGCCCCGCCGCTCGCACTACTCGCTCGCACTACTCAGGAGGCGAGTGCCGCGCCCATCATGGGGTGCTTTGCGACCTTGCCGCGCGTCAGCACGCCCGACTCGGGCGTGTACTCGACCACCATCGATGGAGCGCAGTCGCCGCATAGCCAGTAATGCTCCAGCTGCCGCTCCCGCTTGCCATCCGGCCCGATGCGGGCTCCGGCCACGTCAAACACAAACACGCGGCCGTCTCTGAGGTAATGCAGGGGTTTGTTGCACTTTGGATTCGCGCAATTATTTACCATGTCGGCTACTCCTCGAACTAATGATTGGGACTTGTTGTTTGCTTTGCTGAAATCCTGCAGACCATACGTGAGTTAATTCGATGCATTTCGCAAGGATTCGGTAACCATTTTTGGTGGTGAGAGGGCCAGTCTTGTCTCCCTGGAAATCCTTTCTGGAGACTACTGATTGCGCATTCGTCGGCTGAGCTTCCCACACCTGCATCCCTCGCTCTGCAGCAATTCCTCAATAAACAACGGCGCATAGAAGGTCGTCAACGGTACTACCCGACTTATCTGTGCTCTCATCCACATCCAACATGCCAGTGGAAAAAACGGCGATCCGGCTCAAAGATTGAGTACCTTAGTAACCTAGAAGCATCGGCCACAGAGCCGGCCGGAGGCTTTGACACGCAACGGAGGCCTTGCTACCGTTAAGATGGCTCGTTCGGACGCGTCACTTGTGTCCCCGTCGTCCAGTGGCCTAGGACACCGCCCTTTCACGGCGGTAACACGGGTTCGAATCCCGTCGGGGACGCCATCATCGACTTCTACTCCGATTTTCTATTCCAGGGAGATGCTCCTTTGTTGTTCCCCTCAGGGCGCCCCTTCCGTTATTCTTTGCCGAATCCAATCCATATCCGAGTTTCCCGATGAAACCTACCTTAGAAGCCGAAGCGGCTGTCGCCGACCCCTCCTTGTCCAAAAGGCATTTCCGCTCGTCTTCCGGCGAAATCTTCAACGGGTACTTCTCCGAAGGCCGCACCTGGAGCTTCAAGAAGCAGGACTTGCTCGATGCGCGGGCGCGCCGCCTGTTTGAGAACGCGGCGCTGGCCTGCTCGCTCGACGCCTATCCATTTCAGGCGCCGCTCACCAACAAGACGGGCCCCTGCGTGCTCACCGACGGGCATGAAATGCTCATGCTGTCGAGCTACGACTACCTTGGGCTGATCGGCGACCCGCGCATCGACGCAGCTGCGATTGAAGCAGTGAAGCGCTATGGGACGGGCACCGGCGGCGTGCGCCTGCTGACCGGCACGCTCGAGCTGCACCGGGAAACAGAGGAAGAGCTCGCGGCCTTCAAGGGCACCGAAGGCGCGCTTACCTTTACCTCCGGCTACGTCGCCAACCTGGCCGTGATCTCGTCTCTGTTCGGCCCGGCCGACCGCGTGATCGCTGACAGCCTTTCGCACCGCAGCCTGATGGACGCCTGCCGCCTCGCCGGCGTGCAGGTGCAGCGCTTTCAGCACAACGACCCCGACTCGCTCCGGCACGAAATCAAAGCCGGCCCGCAGGCCAACCGCACCCTCATTATCTCGGACGGCGTTTTCTCGATGGACGGCGATATCTGCTGCCTGCCCGAGCTGATCGCAATCAAGAAAGAGTTCGGCTGCTACCTGCTGATGGACGAGTCGCACGCGACCGGCGTCCTGGGCGCGGGCGGCCGCGGTACCGACGAACACTGGGGCGTGGACACCGCGGACGTTGATATCTGGACCGGCTCGCTCGCGAAAGCGATTCCATCCGGCGGTGGTTTTGTCGCAGGCTCGCGCGAGCTGATGATTTTCCTTCAGCACGCTTCAGCGCCGTTCATCTTCTCGGGGGCGATGCCTGCTCCCTCGTGCGCTGCCGTGCGGGCGGCCATCCGCATCGTGCGCGAAGAGCCGCAGCGCGTGGACCGCATCCGTGCCAACGCAGACTTCCTGCGCGGCGGCCTCAAGCAGCTCGGCTTCGATACCGGGCTGTCGGAGACTGCTGTGATCCCGCTCATGCTCTACGACGACGCGCGCACCGCTCTGTTCGCCCGCGAGCTGCGCAACCGCGGTGTGCTTACCTCGCCGGTCATGTTCCCGGCGGTGGCGCAGGGCTCCTCGCGCCTGCGGCTTTGCGTCACGGCCGCGCACACCAAAGCGCAGCTGCAAACCGCGCTGGACGTGTTCGCGACGCTGCGGGACGCGTAAGCTGCTCCGCATTTGGGCGCCCTGAAACACGCACTCGTTACCGGCGCAAGCGGCTTTCTCGGCGGCCGCCTGGCCCAGTTGCTGATCGAGGAAGCCGCCGAAGTCTCGCTTCTCGTGCGTCCTTCCTCTGTGCTGCCCGCAGATCTGATGGCGCATTCCGGCTTGCGCGTATTCCGCGCGGAGCTCGATCCGGAGCTCGCAACGGAGCCGCCTGCGGCGCTTGCCGAGCATCTCGGCACAGTCACCCACGTCTTCCATTGCGCGGGCACCTCGACCGACTGGGGGCCCCGCGCGGTCTACGAAGAAGGCAACGTCGCGGGTACGGTCGCGATGCTTGGCCTGGCGATTTTGCACATGCCGCGGCTCCTGCGCTTTCTCCACGTCAGCACCACCGACGTATACGGCTACCCGGTAGGGGCCGGCGATGAAACCATGGCGCCCCGCGACGTGGGCCTGCCATACAACAGCAGCAAGCTCCGCGGCGAAGCTCTGGTGTGGCAGGCTGCTGCCGGCGGCCTGCCGGTTACAGTCGTGCGCCCGGCCAGCATTTATGGCCCGGGCGGACGCGCCTTTGTGACGGACATCGTCGCTCTGCTTCGTCAGCGGATCATGCTGCTGGTGGACGGCGGCCGCGCGCCCGGCGGCTTCGTTTACGTGGATGATGTATGCCGGGCGATGCTGCTCGCTGCCTCGGCTGAGTGCGCCGTCGGCGAAGCCTATAACCTGAGCAGCACTGACGGTACCACCTGGCGCGACTACACAGGTGCTCTTGCCCGCGCGCTTAGCCTGCCCGCACCGTGGCTGCACATGCCGTTTCGAGCGGCGATGGCACTTGCGGCGGCCGCTCAATTTCCACACACCGCCGGACTGCCCGGACGCCCTCTGCTCACCCGGCACGCCGTGTACCTGCTCAGCCGCGACCAGCAGTACAGCACACTGAAAGCACGCGAGCAGTTGGGCTGGATACCGCTGATCGATCTTCAGCAGGGGGTCAGCCGCTCTGTGGAAGCCTAGCCGGCCTGCGCCGTCCGAACAGTGGAGCGGAATCCGCTGCGGATCAAAGCCGTTCCAGCGACTGCGAGCAGCGCACCGGCCAAGAGAAACACCATGTCCCACAGCAGGTGATTGCCGTTCTGGTAGACGTGGTGCACCTGCAGGATCTCGTGGTCGACGACGCCCTCCACCAGGTTGAACAAGCGGTCCGCGGCCAGCGCGAGCTCGAGCAGCGAGCCGGCGAAGGCGAGCCCCGATGGGACGGTGTTCCGATGGCGCGCCGTGTGCCACAGCAGCCAGATGCCCACGGCCGTCGTACACCAGGTAAACGCGTGAAACAGGCCGTCCCAGAACATGTTGATCTGCTCGTTCACGAGCGAGTCGCGCGGCACCCAGTTGGAAAGCATGCTGTGCAGCTGCAGGATTTGGTGGAACAGGATTCCGTCGACAAAGCCGCCCATGCCGATGCCGAGCACAATGCCTGCCGTCACGAGCGGCCGTGCACTCGACGCGTTCACAGGCCCTACGCTGGGTTCCCGAGCGGTCCTGCATGGCCGGCGTCCGAGCCCGGCAACAGGTAGGGCATACAGCGATGGCAAAGAATCACAGCCGCTGCAAGGACGGGGAACGGCGACAGAGTCAGCAGCAGGTGCGGCAGAAAGTGGCCGTCGAAGATGCCTGCGCGAACCGCGTGACCTGTCTTCGAATCGCACACGGTGCAGGCATGAGCGGCCATTGGCGCACTCAGGGGCCACGCGCGGCGCCCGGCCCACCCGGCGGCTCGGCGCAGCAGGGCGACTTTCGGCGCTCCCGCTCGTGCATGTGCACGGCTAGGAGGCATCGTTAGCGCGCCGACCATGGCTTTCTCGGTTCCGGAACGTTCTTAGGTCCGGCAATCAGCTGATCCGCCACCGCTCCGGTGACAAACGCGTATACGCCTTTCCCCAGAATGTCGATCAGCTGCTCATCCACCGGCCAGGTCCAGGGCAGGGCGCCGGCACCCGTGGCATTCTCAAGCGTCTGGTCGTTCAGGAGCCGCAGGTTCAGGTGCAGAAACGAGCTCATGGGCCCGCGGACCCCGGCCTCGGCCATCAGCCCGCGCACGGCTCCCAGCAGAATGCCCTGGCCCCAGTGCATGGTCCAGTTCAGCGCGAGGCTGTCGCGCTCCGGCTGCCCCAGAAGGCGCTCCAGCGTATGGGCCGGGACATACGAGTTCGGCCTTCCGGTGAACTGTTGTTCCAGCTTTTCAGCAAGCGTCATGGCTGCCACGCCGGCCACTCCCGCAAGCACTCCCAAGGCGGCTGCCCGTGCTGTCATGTTCACCTCGAACCAGTCAAGCGAGCCTGGGTTCGAGAGCTCAGATGCAATCGCGCCGCAAGTACCAACAGAGCTGATCGCGGTTATGGAAGTTCACGGATAAGCAGCTTCACCTGCAGCAAAGCATTGTCAGTGCCAGGCCTTGAAAGCAAGCACGGCATTGAGCCCGCCGAACGCGAACGAGTTCGACAACGCGGCTTCGACCGAGCCCTCCCGCGCCGCATTCGGGATCACATCCAGGTCGCACATGGGGTCGGGGCGGTTGTAGTTCGCGGTCGGCGGCAAAGCCCCTTTCTGAAGCGCAAGGATGGTCGCCACTGCTTCCAGCGCGCCCGCCGCGCCTAGCGTATGCCCGTGCATCGACTTGGTTGAGCTGATGGCCAGCCGTTCGGCGTGCGCGCCGAACACCGCGCGAATGGCCTGTGTTTCCGTGCGGTCGTTTACTTCGGTCGCCGTGCCGTGGGCATTGATGTAGCCGATCTGCTCCGGCAGAAGGCCCGCATCCTCAAGCGCCTGCTGCATCGCGCGCGCAGGGCCGCTCGCGGTGGGTTGCGTGATGTGTCCGGCGTCGGCAGTTGAACCGAAGCCGACAATCTCGGCTAGCGGCCGCGCTCCGCGGGCCAGCGCCGCTTCCAGCGGTTCCAGCACCAGCGCGGCACCGCCTTCGCCGACGCCGGCGATGTGGACCACTACCAGGACGTGATGA
>CAXTMW010000182.1:537-1131 GCA_964245455.1 uncultured Acidobacteriaceae bacterium | reverse complement strand
GCCGGACCGGTCCGCCGAAAATGGCCGGCAGGTGTCCTTGCTGATGACGCGCATCGCTTCCCAGGCTTTCAGGCCGCCCAGGAACAACGGCGCTTCACTGCCGCCCGCAATCGCCGCCGGGGCCGAACCCGAGCGCACCAGTTGGAAAGCCTGACCGATAGCGTGGTTTGAGGACGAGCATGCCGTTGAGATCGTGTAGGTCGGCCCTTGCAGCCCCCAGCGCATGGAGATGTGGCTCGCCCCGGCGTTGCTCATGCCGAGCGGAATGGTCAGCGGGTGCACACGGGTGCGGTGGTTGTGGAAGAGCTCCCAGTAGCCGTTTTCCTCAGCTCCCCGGCCGCCCATGCACGAGCCTGTAATCACGGCCGCGCGCTCCCGCAGGTGCGGGGTCCACTCGATGCCGGATTGCGCAATGGCTTGCTTCGCGGAGATGACCGCGAACTGGGCGAAGCGATCCAGAAAGGAAAGCTCCTTCGGTTCGAAAATGGCCTCGGGCTGGTAGTCGCGGATCTCCGCGACATTTTCAAAGCGCAGCGGCGCCGCATCGATGCGGTGTACGGTGTTGCGCAGTGGTTCGATGCCGGGGCGGCAGCG
>CAXTMW010000182.1:0-527 GCA_964245455.1 uncultured Acidobacteriaceae bacterium | reverse complement strand
GATTTTTTTCTTTTTTGTGTTAGGTGTTTGTTATTGTTTGGATTATTGGGCGGCAGCGCATCAGGGAGGACCAGAAACCCTCAACCGAGTTGCCGATCGAACTGATCACACCCATGCCGGTGACAACAACGCGGTGCGGTGGGGCCACGCTATTCGCCCGCCTTGGTTTCAGGGGACAGACCTGTTTCAGTGGACAGCTCCGGCGGCGGCTCAGTCCGGCGGAAGTGGGGCGCGGGCAGGCCGGCCTCCTTGGCTGCCAGCAGCAATGACACCCCCTCCAGCATCTGGGGGATGCTGCTGATCTGCTTAGCGTCCTCGTCGTCGATTTCGATATCGAATTCGCTTTCCAGATCGAAAAGAATATTCAGCCGGTCGAGAGAATCAACGCCCAAAGATTCAAACGTGCTTTCCGGCTTCACACTCTCCAGCGGAACCGGTTTTGTTGTGGCGATGACGCGTAAATCGCGATCCTGGATCGACTCGGGCATATTCCTCTGTTTTCACCTTTAGACAACGGCGTGTAGATC
>CAXTMW010000181.1:5363-7186 GCA_964245455.1 uncultured Acidobacteriaceae bacterium | reverse complement strand
GGCCTGGGCGAAGCCGGGGCCGCGGCGCTGAAGACCGTGCAGGCCGCCGCCCTGCGCCTGGCGCGCGCGGAGGTGATCCAGCGGCCCGTGCTCGGCAACTGGGACGGGCTGATGGCCTATCTGCACGTCGTGCTGTCGCGCGAACGCGTCGAGCAGTTCCGGGTGCTGTTCCTGGACAGCCGCAACACCCTGCTGGCGGACGAGGCGCAGTCGCGCGGCACCGTCAACCACACGCCGGTCTACCCGCGCGAGGTGGTGAAGCGGGCGCTGGAACTGCACGCCACCGCGATCATCCTGGTCCACAATCATCCCACTTGCCCCCTCAAGATCACGTTCGGTCACGCTCAAACACGTTGATACACAACGGTTTTCTGCCTTGCCTTTGCACAGCGAAGCGGGGCATATTGGGGGCGGTAAGAGGGAGATCGGCGGCCATACCGACCTCAGTTGCCGCACGGCAACCGCCCTCACGATGCGAGGAGATTGGGCATGGCCAGCCTCACAGACGGCGCAATCCGGCGAGCGATCAAAGGCGCGGAATTGACCGGGAAGCAGAAGGTCCTCGCCGATGGCGAGGGACGCGGCGTCGGCCGTCTTGTTCTAGCGGTCCGGCCGATGCCGGCCCGCGTGATCGCGGAGTGGATGGCGCAGCAGTGGCGCGACGGTAAGCGCATCAAGCGCAAGCTGGGCGACTATCCTTCTGTCTCGCTGGCGCAGGCGCGGGACCTGTTCAGGCGCGACTACGCCGACGCCATCCAGAAGGGCCGCAGCATCAAGATCGCCGGCGACACCCGCCCCGGAACGGTCGCCGATCTGTTCGAGGCTTACGTCGTGTCGCTCAAGGCGGCCGACAAACCCTCCTGGAAGGAGACCGAGAAAGGCCTGAACAAGATCGCCGACACGCTCGGTCGGAACCGGCCGGCGCGTGAGATCGAGCCTGACGAGATCACCAACGTGCTGCGTCCGATTTTCGAGCGGGGCGCGCCTGCGATGGCGGACCACGTGCGCAGCTACGTCCGGGCCGCTTACAGTTGGGGTCTGAAATCGGAGCACGACTACCGGAACACCTCCAGCCGGCGATTCCGCCTCGTCTATAACCCTGCCGCCGGGATCCCGACCGAGCCCAAGAAGGTCGGGACGCGGTGGCTCGACGAAGACGAGTTCGTCGACCTCTGGCGCTGGTTGGAATGCCCCGACGTGCCGGTGCATCCGCCCTACCTGCGCGCCGTCCAAGTCCTGATGCTGACAGGACAGAGGGTCGAGGAGATCGCGCGCCTTCACGTCGACCAGTGGGACGCCCCTGAACGCATCATCGATTGGTCGAAAACCAAGAACCTGCAGCCCCACGCCGTGCCTGTGCCGTCACTTGCGGCTGAGCTGATCGAGTCAATCAAACCCAACCAGTATGGCTGGTTCTTCCCCTCGCAGAAGGATCCATCCAAGCCGGTCAGCCACGGCACGCTCTACTCGTTCATGTGGCGCCAGCGCGATCGCGGCGTGATCCCGGTCGTGACGAACCGCGATCTCCGGCGCACCTGGAAGACGCTGGCCGGAAAGGCTGGGCTCTCTAAGGAGATCAGGGACCGCATCCAGAACCATGCGCTTCACGACGTCAGTTCCAAGAATTACGATCGGTGGAACTACATGCCCGAGAAGCGAGCGGGCATGGCTCGTTGGGATAAGTTCGCGCGGGCGCTGCTCTCGCGCAAGCAGATGAAACGCGCCGCATGACCAACACCCTCGCCGACGCCTCGCCCGAGGAGCAGGCGGACAACGAGGAGCATTTTCTCGCCGATCCCGCCGTCTCCGGCGCGTTCGAGCGC
>CAXTMW010000181.1:0-5353 GCA_964245455.1 uncultured Acidobacteriaceae bacterium | reverse complement strand
TTCGAGCGCATGCTCGACGAGTTCTCGCGCGAAACCGATCGCGGATCGATCCTCATCGCGGCCGACATCGTGGCCGCGCACCTCGAAGGGATCATCGCCGTGCTTGCTCCCGCGGCGTTCACCCGCAAGCGGGTCAAGGACCTTCTCAACTATCCCGGGCCGCTATCGACCTTCGCGGCGCGCGCCGACATCGCGTTCATGGCCGGCTTCATCGGCGACACCGCCCACCGCTCAATCGACCTCCTCCGCGGCCTCCGTAACCGAGCGGCACACTCGCGGGGTGCGTTCAGTCTCGCCGAGCATCGGGACACCTTGCGGGCGATCTGCGATCTCGGGCCAGGAACCGCGGCCGGCGTGAACCGGTTCGCGGCCGAGCTGATCCTGCGATCGGTCGTCGGCAGCCTCTTGGAACGCGGTGTCGAGATCGAAGCCGAGATCGGCAGCAACCCACTCGCAACCCCCTCCGAGGTCATCGACGAACTGAGGGCGCGTCCGGAGCACATGAGGATGCTCGAAGACCGTCTCCCTCGGATGGAGTTGGCGTTCGGCGTGTGGCTGCTCCTCGGCTTAATGACGCATCAGCAGAAGGCGATCCTGGCCAAACGGGCTGGCTCGCCGACGCCGACCGAGCTATCGTCATGACCTTCGGCGTTCCCACAACCGCTCGAGGTATGGCCGTCTCGCGACCCAGGGGTGGGTTGTCTTCGCGACCCAGGACGGGTCCCGGTCTGCCACTGAAGCAGCGGATACCGTATCACTGTGAATCCGGAACAAGCGTAAAGACCTCTAGTCGGGTGGGTCAGCGCACGGCCATACCCCCCTGAGGTCCGGCGCATTGAAGGCGAGCGCGGCCGTTCGTAGGTTCATAGGCGAAAGGAGCACGCCCATGAGCGATATGCCCGCGTCGACCGTCGTCGAGTTTCCCAAAAAGCCGGCCAAGACCGTCTCGTCGCATGAGAAGATCTGGGGCAAGCCCGTGCTCACCCACGGCTACACGGCGCTGCCTTCGATCCTGATCCAGGCGCAGAGCCGGCTCGGCATCACGCCGCTCCAGTTCAACATTCTAGCTCAGCTTCTCGACTATTGGCGCGATCCGGCGCGGGCCCCGTTTCCGTCAAAAGCCGACCTCGCCGACCGGATCGGCTGCAAGCCAAAGACGATCCAGACGAACATCCGGGCCTTGGAAGAGGCGGGCCTCGTCACTCGCGAGATGCGACGCACCGCTGCCGGCGACTGGAACTCAAACATCTACCATCTGACCGGCTTAGTCGGCCGCGTGCAGAAACTCGAACCGGAGTTCGCCGAAGCGAAAGCCAAAAAGCGGGAAGCGCGCGAGGCGCAGAAGCGGGCCGAAACGCCGGAGCACCGGCGGGCGGAGCAGCTCTAATAACGATTTACCCCGGGCGCATGCCTTGCGGCAGAGGCGATCCCGGGGTGTCCGTAGGTATAGATATATGAGACCCCACCCCTTGGCAAGACCTCCCCGGAGGCGGTCGTGACGGACGTCGCGGCGATGGAGGCTGCGCTCTCGCTGGAGCGCTTCGCGCGCTATGTCGCATGGGCGGGCGGCGACCGCCAGCACGCGCTCGAACTCTACACGCTCAACACGCAGCTGTCTGAAGCGCTCTATACGCCCTTGCAGGTCTTGGAAGTGGCGCTCCGCAACCGGGTGCACGCGATCATGTCGGCCGCGCACGGCGAGCGGTGGTTCGAGGCCGACGGCCTGCTCCAGGCGCCGCACCAGCGCGAGCAGGTCGAGGTGGCGCTCGCGGGGCTCGACAAAGACGAGAAAGAACCCCTGCCGGGCCGAGTTGTGGCCGCGCTGACCTTTAGCTTCTGGACGGCGATGGTGAGCCCGGCATACGAGGACCTCTGGCGCACGACGCTCAGCACGATCGCATCGAAACCGGACGGCAAGCGCCTTGCCCGAAAGCAGCTCTCACGGTCGCTCACGCCGATCCGCATCCTACGCAACCGGATCGCCCACCATGAGCCAATCCTGCACTGGAACCTGCGCAAGCATCACGCTGCCATGCTGGAAGTGACGAGCTGGCTCTCTCCGCCCGCGGCGGCGTGGGGCACTGGCGTCGATCGCTTTCCGGCAGTCTACCCGGCCTCCGGCTACACCCTGGCCCAAGCGGCCGACGACGCCCGATGAATCGGGTCACATGAAAAGACGGTAGTCATAGGCGCCGCCTTGCCGCTCGAGGAGCGCCCCAATCCGCGCGATCCGGCTCGAGGACTCCAGGGTCGCCGGCAGCTGCTTGTAGAGGTCGAACGTGTTCCAATCCATCTTGCTCAGGCCGAGCACCTCGACGGCCAACTGGCGGAGGTCTGACGTGCCGGCGTGACGCCGCAGCACGAGCGGTGCGGGAATGCGGCGCTTTCCCTGGTAATACCGCCGCCCCGGCTGCACGACCTCGGTCGCGCCGTGGACCCACAAGAGCGCCTCGCGTGGAGCGATCTGGACGACGGAGCCGCGCCGGACCGGAAACCCGTCCTGAGCCAGGTTGCCGTTGCGGATCGAAGACGCAACGTAGCGCAGCGCGTCGTCCACGTTGATCTCGAGCAGCTCGATCTCACCGACGCCCGCGAGTCCCTGGCGCAGCCCGTCGCGTTCGGACTTCAGGAACGCCGTCCGCTTGTGGATCACTACGCGCGCCGGCAGGCGGCCTTTGGCTTCGAAGAAGAGCTGCCGCACGGTTTCGCCGACCCGTCGCGCGTCGTCGATGCCTAGAAAGCAGTTCCGGTTGCGGATGATCGGCTCCTCAATCTTCGTCAGCCGGTACTGGAGCCCCTCCCCTCGCGGGTTGTAGATGTGGCTGCAACCGAGAATGATGTGCTGGCCCTTCGGCGCGCCGCGGTCGATGCTGTAGCCGAGGCCGACAAAGGCGGTGTCCGCCTCGAGCGAGTCGAGCACCCAGGGCGTGCGCATGCTCTTGGCGTAGATCGCGAGCGACAGCCACCACCAGAGCCGGGCGCCGTCCGCTTGCCGGACCTTCGCCTCGCGAAGGAACTGCGTCGCAACCCCCTGCTGGACGCAATACGCTTTAACGAAATCATGCAGGTCGAAGTGCTCGCGCTCGGCCTCGTATTCGGTGAACGGATTGATGCGGGGTGGGATGTAAACCAAGACGCCGTGCGGCGCGTAGGACGCCCGCAGGCTGTCGATGGCGTGCGTGACCGCCCGCGCCAGCTCGATCGCCCCTTTCTCGGGCGCGAGCGCGGCGTCGGGCAGGACGCAGTCGGCCCAGCCCATTCCGCCCGGCACAGGGATCTCGATCGGCAGCCCGAACGCGCCCTGGAAGCCCGGAAACTCGGGCAGATAGTCCTTGTCGTAACGCCCAGCCGGAAGACGGGCGTTCAGATCGCGCAGGCGTCCGGCGAAGAACTTGGCATCCGCCGCGGGACAGACGATGCCGAGCCTCACCGAGGGCGCGAGACCACTTCGCGTCAGATCGAAATCGAACGGCCGATTGTTGACGAGGCCTCGAACCGGATGACCGTCGCGCGTCTGCCCCGTGCTCTTGGCGCTCGAGAACACGAGCGGCGGCTCGCCCACCCGGAACCCTCGCTGGCGAAGGATCGCTCGCGTCTTGGCCGGGAGGCTGGCGGGCCGTTCGCCATCCGCGACCGTGATGGCGGCGAAGACCGGAGCACGTCTCACCTCGAACCGAAATGTCGATCCGCAGGCGATTGGGTACTCGTAATGCGTCGGAGCCGTCGGAAACAGCGTCGTGCGCCAGCGATCGACCGCCTCGTTGAACTTGTCGTTATGCTGCCAGCCGAGGATCCTCGCTTTCAGGTCACGCGTCGCCTCCTCGGGGGCGGGCATCCCGTCCGGGCCGACGACACGGAGCGTCGGCTTGACGATTATAAAGGACTCGCCGCCGATGCGGCGGAGAAACACGAGCGCTGCCTCGTGGACGGCGTAGGACACCCCTTCGAAGGCCTTGCGCTCCTGCACGTCGCGCGACCAGAGCAGCCGCTCTCCGTCGGTGCCCAGATTGTTGGCTCGCGCAGCCGAGCGAACCAGCGCTGACCGGAAAAGCGAGACGACGACACCATCCTCGATCCGCAGGTCATCTTCACCAATCGGCGCTCGCTCCACAGAGCCGGTAATGCGGTTACCGAAAGCCGCTTGAATGTCGGTGAGCGTGCCTATCGCGAGCACCTTGTTCTTGAGCGGCGCGGCGAGAAGGTCCCGATCGCCGACAATTGCGCGCAACCACTCCCACGCACCGCGTTCCGGCATGCCCTCCGCCGTAAATTGATAGAGCTCCGGCGGGCACCGAACGGCGAAGGCATTGCTCTTGATCACGCTGCCTAGGGCCCCATCGGGCACCTCAAAATCAGCCGCGGCCATCTCGCCGTTCTGGGCGCCGTCGGCCGCGATCGCCCGTGCCCGTTCCTGCGCTTGCCCTTCGAGCGCATGCTGCGCCAAACGGCTCATCACGTCGTCGAAGCCCTGGGTCGGCACGTAGAACGCGGTTCGCCCGGCGGCCCGCGCGCGAGCAATCAGCTCCGCCACCGGATCCGGGATGGCGTCGCCGAAGCCGCACCAAAACAGCGATCCCGAGCCTGGCCGGGCATAGGCGTCGGTCAAGGCCGCCATGATGGAAGCGTCCCTCCCGCTATAGCCGGAGACAATCGTCGGGCGGTCACGGAAGCGCTCAACCAGCGCCTGGCGCAGAGCGGCCTCTTGCGCCTGAAGTTCGGCCTCCGTGTTCTTCAGGTGATCGTATCGATAATCGCCGTGAAGCGACACGCAGAGCAGCTCACCCTGGTGCACTACCCGGACCGCTCGGTGCTGCGTGTCGATGCCGATCTCGACCGGCGTCAGCGTGAAACCAGCGGCGGCCCGTGCGGGGAGGCCATCGAAGTTGGTGGACCAGACAGAGTCGACGATGCCGGCCTCGGCGAGGCAGCAGAGCAGGCGATAGCCCGCCTGCGGGCGCGCCGCCCGGGTCTTCTCGGCGAAGTAGCGCCGACGATCTGCCGGGAGGGGAAAGCACGCCTGGACATAGTAGCCGTACTCGTCCGGGGTTCCGAAGGCCGGAAACTGCCCGCCATGCCCGTCAAGCCAGCGTTGCAGCCGCTGGCGGACGCTCGACAGCGACATCTCCTTGAATTGGTCGAGAAGCGCTGGGTTGCGCGTGAGGAAAATGGCCTGCTTCCATTCCCAAGTGCACATCTCCGCCGATGGCATGCCGGAGCTGATCGACGCGCCTGCCCCCAGAAAGACGGCATGCGGCGTCCCTCGATTGATGGCGACCGACCGTACAAAGGCGTCGAGAGGGAGTACGAGCTGGTCCAAGAGAGTCCATTCGGCTGTTGGATCACCCTCCTAGGA
>CAXTMW010000180.1:0-7194 GCA_964245455.1 uncultured Acidobacteriaceae bacterium | reverse complement strand
CGCATCCCTATGAGGGCGGGCACCCGGATCACGACAGCTGCGCATTCGCAGTGCACACTGCGGTGCGGCTTGCCCAAGGTCCGCGATTGCCAGTGATTGTGGAAGCTCCTTCGTACTTCAACGGCGAGCACGGCATGGTGACCGGCAGCTTCCTGCCCGGCACTACTTCCCCGCAGGCCATCATGTGCGAGCTGTCGCCTGAGGAGCAGGCGCGCAAGCAGGCGCGGCTCGCGTGCTTCCGCTCGCAGCAGTCGATACTGGCCAACTTCGGCACGGAGCGCGAGCTCTTCCGTATCGCGCCGACCTACGACTTCACCGTGCCTCCCCACGCGGGCTCGCTGCTCTACGAGGGCTTTGGATGGGGCATCACCGGGCAGCAGTTTCGCGAGCGAGCGCGGGAGGCGCTCCACGCGCTCGGTCTTGCGCCGGGCACGGAGGCTGACGCGTGAGCCTGCACGTGCTGAGTGTCGCTTACCCATTTGCGCCGGTCGGGCCGCATGCAGTCGGCGGGGCCGAGCAGATTCTGACGATGCTGGAAGAACGCCTGGTCGCGCGCGGGGTGCGCTCGTCGACCGTGGCGTGCGAAGGTTCTCTGCCGGCCGGCACGCTCTTCTCGACGGCGCTGCCCGGCGGCCTGATCACAGCGGAAACGCGGGTGGAGGTCACCCGCGACCACCAGCAGGCGCTTGATCGCGCGCTTGCGGGCGGCGTCGATCTGGTCCACATGCACGGCATTGACTTTCACGAATACCGGGTCCCCGCGCATGTGCCTGTGCTGGTGACCTTACATATGCCACCATCCTGGTATCCGAACGAGATCTGGAGTCTGCCGCCGCACTACCAGCTGCAGTGCGTTTCCGAGTCGCAACGGCTGAGCTGCCCGGCGAGCGTGCGCGGGAGCCTGGCCGTAGTTGCCAACGGCGTGCCCATTCCACCCGTTGCGCCAGCTGCGAAGAAACGCAACTACGCGCTGCTGCTGTCGCGCATTTGCCCGGAAAAGAATCTGCACGCTGCGCTTACAGCGGCGCGCGGCGCAGGCGTACCGGCGCTGCTTGCGGGCCAGACCTTTCCCTACCCCGAGCACCAGCGCTACTTCGAGCAGGAGATCCGTCCGCTGCTGCGATCATGTCCGGGATCGCTCCCGGGAAGCCGCGCCCGGCTGCTGGGCCCGGTCACAGGCGAGCGAAAACAGCGGCTGCTTCGCTCCGCGCGCTGCCTGCTGCTGCCCAGCCTGGCGCCCGAAACCAGCTCCCTGACCGCGATGGAAGCCCTGGCTTCCGGCACTGCCGTAGTGGCATATCGCTCAGGCGCCCTGCCGTCCATCATCGATGATGGCCGGACCGGTTTCCTGGTCGACACCGTCAAGGAGATGACCGAGGCGATCCACCGGGTCGATGTCATCGACCCCGCCGCGTGTCGAGCGGCCGTGCGTGAGCGCTTTGCACTCTCGCGCATGGTGGACGGGTACATGAAGCTGTATGGCCGTCTGCTTGGAAGAAAGCAGGCTGCGTGAGCTGCTACCTGGCTCGATGCGCGCAGCCGCGCGTGCGCCGATGAACGAACTTTGTGTCCGCTGGACGATCGGCGATGCGTCCTCGCGCGGATGGGAAGCGCTGCGGCTGTCGGCCCACTGCGCACTGCAGCTGTTCGGCGCCGGTACCCGCTACGTCGTTTGCGTCAATTCGACTACCCTTGCAAGCGCGCAGGCACGAGCGGGCGCCATGCCCGACTGCGTGGAATGGCAGGCGCTTACACCGGCGCGGATCCCGGAGTTCCTGAGGCCGCATCTTGACCCGGAGATGGCCGAAGGCGTGGGCTGGAAGCTGGTACCGCCGCGCATCTGCGAGGGGATGGATGACGATCGGCACGAGCTTGCCATCGACAACGACTGCATTCTGTTCGACCTGCCGCGGGCAGTACGCGAGTTTCTCGCCGGAGACCACGCGACGCTGATGGCCGAAGATGTAGAGCGGTGCCTTGGGCAGTTCAGCGCGTTCGCGCCGGACGGCGCGTTCAACTCCGGCATTCGTGGGTTGCCACCCGGCTACCGGTACGACGAGGCGCTTGCTGCTGCTCTGCGCGATGCGGAGCGCAGCCTGGGCACGCCGCTGCTGTTACGCTCTGAGCTCGACGAGCAGGGCTTGCAGGCCGCAGCGCTTCATCGCGAGCGCACATGCCTGACGGTTTCACGGCAGGAGGTGAGCATCTGCTCGCCGTTCTGGCCGCGCGACCCGGAGCCGGGAAGCTGCGGCGCGCACTTTGTTGGGCTCAACCCGCGGCACCTGCCGTGGAACTACTACGACCGCTCGGCGGACCACGTGCGCCGCGAACACTGGGATCGCTGGCGGCCGCTGCTGTACAGCAAGGCCGGCCTGCCGATGCCGCCGGCGCTGCCGCTCGATCAGGAATAGCAGTTCAGGAGTAGCAATCGTGAGCGGGCCAGTACAGGCTTGCGCTCCCTGCACATCCTAGTCGTCGTAGTTCGCTTTACTTGCCCAACGCCGATGACGATTTTCGCCCTGCTCAGTACGCTGGTGACGCTGGCCGCAGTTTTCGGCCTGGTGAGCCACCGCGTGCTGCGGCTGCCCACCTCCATCGGCACCACCATTCTTTCGCTCTGCGCCGCAACCGCGCTCATCGCCGGCGGCAATGCGCTACCGCCGCTGCGCGACGCGGTCGGGCGCATGATGAGCGGTATCGACTTCAACCAGGTGGTGCTGCACGGCATGCTTGCCTTTCTGCTGTTTGCGGGCGCGCTGCAGCTGAACCTCGAAGAGCTCGGTCGCCAGAAGCTGCCGGTGCTGAGCCTGGCGCTCGCGGCTACGGCTCTGTCCACGTTGTGTGTCGCGGGGCTCTTCCGGTATACGCTCGGGTGGTTTGGTATTCCGCTGAGCGGCATCGGCGCGCTGCTGTTCGGCGCGCTCATCTCGCCGACTGACCCGACCGCGGTGCTGGGTATGCTGCGGCGCGTGGGCGCGCCCGCCTCGCTGGAGGCGCAGCTTGCGGGCGAGTCGCTGTTCAACGACGGGGTGGGCGCGGTGATCTTTCTCGCGCTGCTCGACGCATCGGCTTCGGGCGCACTGCCGGCGCCGGGGCACTTCGCCGCACTGCTGCTGCTCAAGGCCGGCGGCGCGGTCGCGCTCGGCGGCGCGCTTGGGTACGTCACGTATCGCCTGCTGCGCCTGGTCGATGAGTATCGCATTGAGATCCTGCTGACGCTCGCGCTCGCCATGGGCGGCTACGCGCTGGCCGATGCGCTGCACCTGTCGGCGCCGCTCGAAGTAGTGGCAGCGGGGCTGCTGGTGAGCGGGCGCGCGCGCCGCTTTGCCATGTCAGAGGAGACGCGCGAAAACGTCGATCGCTTCTGGGAGCTGGTTGATGACATCCTGAACGTGGTGCTGTACCTGATGCTCGGCCTGGAGCTGCTGGTGGTACCGCTGGAGAAGCGCTTTCTGTTCGCCGGCCTTCTCGCAATCCCCGTGGTGCTGCTGGCCCGGTGGGCCAGCGTCGGGTTTACCGTGCTGGCGCTTGCGCCCGTGCGCAAACGGCTGCCGGGCTCGGTGGCGGTGCTTACCTGGGGCGGGTTGCGCGGCGGGCTCGCGGTCGCGCTTGCTTTGTCCCTGCCGGCGCGGCATGGGCTGGAGCGGCAGCTGCTGCTGGTCACCTATGTTGTGGTTGTGTTCTCGGTGGTGGTGCAGGGGCTCACGATTGCGCCGCTGCTTCGCAGGCTGCGCTTGAGCGCGACGGGAACAGCTTAGCTCGAGCGCTCTTCTGTCACAGATTCAGTGACAATCCTGTCCATCGGGATGTCGAAGGGCTGTGGATGGATTGAGAGCAAGCGCCCCAGCTCAAAGCCGACGCCGATGGTCAGCGGCTTTACCGCCATGGCCGCGAGGGTGCGGTCGTAATAGCCGCCGCCGTAGCCTAAGCGGTAGCTTGCCGCGTCAAAGCCGAGCAGCGCAATCAGCAGAAGGTCCGGCTGCACTGGCTCTCCGCTGGAAGGATACGGGATGCCGTACACTCCTTCGGTCATCGTGCTTTGTAGAGTCCATGCGCGGAACTCGAGCGGCTTGCCCTTCCCTATGACGACCGGAAGCGCTGCCCGCTTGCCGGCATGCAGCAGACGTTCAATGGTGGGCAGCACGCTGACCTCCCGCCGAACCGGCCAGAAAAAACCCACGCAGCGCGCCTCTGAGACCGGCTGCAGGTTTGCGAATCTGCCGTTGACGGCAAGGCTGGCGCTGCGATGCTCTTCATCCGACATCGCAGCACGAGCCGCCAGCAGTCTCTCACGCGTTGCGGTCCGCCACGCCGCGAGCTCCGGCCCGGTCAACGGAGCGGTCACGGCAGGGGTTGGCGCAGCAGTCCGGGACCTTCCCACAGCACGACCGGCTTGCTCTGGGTCATGATGTAAAGGCCATGGCGCCCAGCGCGCAGCGGAGCACTGAAGCGCACGGGCTGCACCGCGCTCTCTGTCGAGCCGCAGGCGCGGGCGCGGGGGGTGGGGCTATGCAGTGGTGGCCCTTTGTCATCGTCGAGCGTGATCGTAGCCTCATTGTCGGTTAAGATCGTAAAGGTGTACCCGCCATCTGCAGGCACCTGGAAGGATACCGTGATGTTTGCCGGTCCAGTTATCGCAGTGATGGCGGTGGCAGGCAGGGCTTCCCGGCCAGCGAGCACCACCGACTGGCTCGACCACGACTGCGCGCCGTTCGCATCCGTCACGTGGAGCAGCACGCGAAAGCGGCCGGAGCCGTCGAGCAGCGTGCCTTCCGCGTCCGGGAAGCGGTGCCGAACCTCGCGGCCTTCCGCGCTTGCGCCATCCCCGAAGAGCCACGTAAACCGGCGACCCGGGCTGTCGGGCGCGAGCGCGGCAAAGCTCACAGGCTGCCCGGGATGCAGCAGGCCCGGCGTATAGGTATAGGTCGCGTCGATTGCTGCCGGCGCCAGCGTGGGAGCCGCGGCGCCATTCTCCACCTCAACCGAGCGACCCGGCATCGCGGGCACGTCCTCCATCGTCACATCGCGGACATCGCCCTGCAGCACTGAAGGCACCATGCCGGGACCGTCCATCGCCCACACGCCTCGGAAGCGCACATCGCGCACGCTCGGCGAGGGGTGGCGGATCTGGAACAACGAGTACCAGTCGTCCAGGCGTATGTCCTCAAAGCTGTAGTCCGTGTGGGTGCCCGTGCCTTCGGGGTCGTCCCACAACTCGAAAAAAGCGAACGGCACCTTGCAGTCGCCGAAGCCCGTATGGATCACGTCCATGTTGCGGATGTGGAAGTGCGCGCTGGAAAAGGTTTTCGTCGGCCACGCGACGCGCACCGTGTTGGAAATGCTGGTCGAAGCAGTCGTGTTTTCAATCGTGATGTTGGTCACATCGTGCCCGGGCAGGCGCAGCTTGTCGTAGCCTTCCCAGTTGCTTTGCAGCGCAAACACATCGTCGGAGGCACGAAAAAAGCTGTCACGCACGGTGGTGTCACCGCCGCCGAGCCAGTCCATGCCGTCCTGGTTCGCATCCCCGGCGGTGCCGGCGACAACCTTGACGTTGTAGAAGCCGACATGGCGCGAGTCCTTCATCTGGATCTGCCAGGTGCGGCTGCGCACCACGGTCGTGATGCCCGAGATCTCGATATTCTGTGCCGCGTCCATCACGATCGCGTGCCAGTCGCGCTTGTGCATCCAGCCGTCGTCGTCGCCCGGGTTTTGCGGGCCGTTATACACGATCATGCCGCGGCCCAGCACGCGCACATCGTGTACCTGCCAGAGGTTAAGCGCTCCGAACACAACCGCGCCGCCGGCGAGGTAAATCGTGTCGCCGGACTGCGCATCGATCGAGCCCTGGTGCACTCCGGGCCCGTAATACCGCACGCCGGGCGTGTGGCCGGTGATGCCGGAGGTTTCCGGCGGGTTCGCAAACAGGAACAGCATGTCGGCTTCGGCGAAGTGGTCGCCGGGGCGGCTGATCGTCAGTTTCTCAGGGCTTGCGAGCGGGAACGTGATGGTTGCGCCGCGGCGGACAGGGCGGATGCCGAGGCGCATGGGCTGGACTTCGACGCCTGCGTCCCAGAAGTACGGGTCGTCCGCCGTGACCGACACCGTAAGGGGGCCGGTCCTGCTGAAATCAGCGTCGAAGTTGAGCAGATAGTAGCTGGAAGCCGCGTGCACGACAGGGGTTTTCTGTCCCCTGCCTTTCTGCTCACTTATTGTGACGGTGTAATGGGTCGAGCGGACTTCCTGCGGGATGGGGTACAGCGTCATGGGCGTTACAGCTAAAAGCGGCAGCGCGAAACTAGAACCAAACAGCAGCACGGCAAGGCGGAAGGCACGAAGCAAGGGTGAAAGCATCGCTGCCATCATAGCGAGAGACTGCGCGAGATGGTGCTTGAAAGCGCGGAACCTTTCGCGCGCGCTTACTTCGCCGGAGCGTCGCGGTCGTACATCTCGGCCGGTGGGTGCGTCGCTTCCACAGCGGTGAAGCTTTCGAGAAAGTTGTAGCTGTGCTCGCTGTCCTTCGGCACGATCCACGAGCTGCCCGGCTCGAGTTTGACGGTCTGCCCTTCAAGCGTCAGCTCGGCACGTCCGGAAATGACATAGCCTACCGTCTCATAGGCGCGCCGCACCGGGGTCGACGGGGTGCCGGGCGCTTCGTTTTCCCAGAGCCGCATCGACAGCGCGCGTCCGCTCGCGAGATAGCGCTGCCCCTGCGAGCCTTTCGGCGCGCTCGCCGCTTCGACCTTTGTCACGGATGTATCTGCCATAGTGTGTCTCCTCGTTCATCAAAATTCATCGATGTTTGTCTCAGGGATAGATGCCGATCGCGAATCTGCGGATTAATCGTCATCGCTGTCTTTCTTCACGGCGTGCTTTGCCGGGTGCTGCAGCTGCGCGGGCAGCGGCGCGTCTCCTTTTGCCTCGCGCCACAGGATCGCATTCAGCTCACCGGCAGGCGCCTGGTCGGCATGGTCAAAGTCCATGCGCGCCGAGGCACGGGCGCCGGGCGCGTCCTCGCTGTTCGTTTCGTAGATGAGGCCGTTGTCGCGATTGCTGGTATCGGCAGAGTACGGCGGCTGATCGCCCTCACCGGCGAACAGCGGCGCCATCAGCGGAGCAAATGCGTCGTTATTGTTCATTGGCGGCAGGCCCAGCAGCGACTCCATGGTGCGAATGGTGCTGACGGTGGTGTAGAAG
>CAXTMW010000179.1:0-7286 GCA_964245455.1 uncultured Acidobacteriaceae bacterium | reverse complement strand
AACCACCACCAAAGAGATGGTCGCCGCAGTGCTTGGCGCGAAATACCCGACGCTCAAGTCCGCCGGGAACCTCAACAATCATTTCGGCGTGCCCTTACAGCTGTTGCGGCTGGAGCCGGAGCACCGTTTTGCCGTGATCGAGATGGGTATGTCGGCAGCGGGCGAGATCGCTCTGCTGGCCCGGCTCGCCGCGCCGGACTGGGCCGTGGTCACCAACGTCGGCTTGGCGCACGCGGGGAATTTCACGGATGGGATCGAAGGCATCGCGCGCGCAAAGCGCGAGCTGGTGGATGCGCTGCGGCCGGAGGGCATTGCCTTTCTCAACGGCGACGACCCGCGCGTGCGAGCCTTTGCCGCGAGCCGCAGCGGGCGATCTGTGCTGGTGGGCCATGGCGAACATGACGAGCACATCGAGGTGCGGGCCTTAGCCTTGGAGGAGCGCGGAGCCGAGGGCATCTCGTTCCAGGTACAGGCAGGTCAGGTACAGGCAGGTCAGGTAAGGACCGGCGGGGACACCGCAACCGTCGGGCTTAACCTGCTGGGCAGCCACAACGTGACCAACGCGCTGCTTGCGCTCGCGGTCGGCCGCGAAGCGGGCATCCCGCTCGCCGACGGAGCCGCGGCGCTCGCGCAGCTGCAGCCCGGCGACAAACGCGGTGAACTGCTTTCCGTAAACGGCGCGCGCATCCTCAACGACTGTTACAACTCAAACCCCGCGGCCCTGTCCGCGATGATTCGCGCGCTGATGCAGATCCCGGCCGAGCGGCACATTGTGGTCGCCGGCGAAATGCTCGAGCTTGGGCCGGAAACAGGCGCCCTGCACGCCGGCTGCGGCGAGCAAGCCGCCAAAGCCGGTGCGGACTGGGTCATCGGTGTACAGGGCGCCGCGCTCGCGCTGGCCGAAGCCGCGGCCAAGCTGCAAACGCCCGCGCTCTTCTTCGGCACCGCGGAAGAAGCCGGCGCATGGCTCCGGCGCGAGCTGCGCCCCGGCGACGCGGTACTGCTGAAAGGCTCGCGCGGCGTCGGTCTCGAACGCGCTCTCCGGCAGCTTTAAATGCTCGTGCCCGCTCCGCCGTCAGTGCACCGGCACATCCGGCGGCAGCGATTGTGTCCGGTCCCGGAGCCACTCCATCGAGATGGCCTGGTTGGCGGTCTTCTTGACCGCGCCGTCATCCAGGTCGGGCATGAAGATCTCCAGCCCGGCCTGCGCGGTCATGCGCGTATACCCGTTCACAAGCTGCGCCTGGTAGTTCACCAGGTCCAGATCAAACCACGCGTCCTTGGAAGCATCGATCATGGTCAGGTCGACGTGGTGCATGGTCAGCTTGCCGAAGTCGAGCGTACCGCCGCTCAGACGAAGAAAGTTGTGCCACTCCGAGAGCTTCGCTTCATCGACCACCGAGTCGCCGTATACGACCTCAATGTCGGGCACGCTGACGCGCACCAGTGTGATGCGGCCGTGGATGTGCGGCGGCGGAAGCAGCTTCTCGGTATCGAAGAAAACGTCATTGCCGACCGCCTCCACCCCCGGCAGCTGGATACCCTTCATCAGGTCGGCCAGCTCCACGTGCAGCCCGCCCAGCAGCCACTTGACCGGCAGCTTCAGCACGTCGAGCTTTGTCAGGTGGAACCGCACGCGACCATCGGGCGTCGGCGTAAGAGTGCCGTGTACCGCAACCGGCAGCGGAATGATTTTATGCACCGTGCCGTGCAGCACAATCTGGTCGCCGTCGGGGGCAATCGAGATCGATTGGAGTGAGGCATTTTTGCCGGTCGCGTTGCTTAAAAACGTGCTCAGGTCGCCGATGTTGGCGCGGATCACGCCCTTGCTGACCTCGAGGATGAACGAGTCCGGGTCGTCAAACGAAGGGTTCACGTTTGCCTGCGTCCGTCGCATCTCGCCGTGGATGAAGCGTACATAGATGCGGAACTGCGGCCCCTTGCGTAGCAGCAGGTTATGCGCGCGAACCTCGGTCGGCTCGCGATCTCCCGTGAGCGTCGGGACTGCCGTGCTCGCCGGCCCGGCCGCGGTGCTCTGCGACTGTGCGCCTGAGCCGCCGCTGTGAAAGAGCAGCCGGCCCAGCTCCAGACCGAGCAGGGCGGCCACCAGGGATATCGCGACAAGACGAGTGCGGCTCACGCGCTCATTCTAGTGCGAACCCGCCTCACCGAACCTGCAGAGTGCTGCCCGCGCAGCGCTTCTGCCTCGTTCCTTACAGGCGGGGGTGAGCCTGAGCGCTCGTGTCGCTCCAGCACTTCCGTGATGCGCCCCCCGCTTTTTCAGCGCGGCTCCCCATGCCGGCCGCCTGTAAGATGAAGCCGCACCTGCCCCGCTCGCTGGAGACCCCCTTTGCTTTACTGGCTGCTGTACCAGAAGCTTTTCCCGTACGTTTCCCCCTTCCGCATCTTTCGCTATCTCACCTTTCGCACCGCGTTTGCGTCGCTCACCGCGCTCCTGATCGGGCTGTTTATCGGTCCCTACGTGATTGAGAAGCTGCGCGAGTTCCAGATTGGCCAGTACATCCGCGAAGACGGCCCGCAGGCGCACCAGAAAAAAGCTGGTACCCCCACCATGGGCGGTGTGCTCATCTGCATCTCCATTTTGCTGCCCACGCTGCTCTGGGCCGACCTGTCGAACCCTTTCATCTGGCTCGTGATGCTGTCCACGCTCGGCTTCGGCGCGATCGGCTTTGCCGACGACTACATCAAGGTGGTACACCGGCGCAATCTCGGCCTCACGGCCCGCGCAAAAATGGGCTACCAGATCCTGGTCTCCACCGGCGTTGCGGTCGCGCTGGTCTCCATGCAGACGCAGGGCACTTACTCGACCGAACTGGTGGTGCCGTTTCTGAAACGCTTTCACCCGGCGCTTTCCATCCCTTCGCTGGTCGCAGTGCCACACCTGCTTCTGCTGGCATTTCTGCCGTTCATCATCTTTACGGTGCTGGTGATCGTCTTTTCGAGCAATGCCGTCAACCTCACCGACGGCCTCGACGGGCTCGCCATCGGCTGCACCATCATCGCCGCCGCCGCGCTTACCGTGCTGACCTACGTCAGCGGTCATGTTGTCTTTGCCGACTACCTCGAACTCCAGCGCAACTCCCTGGTCTCAGAGCTCACCGTCTTCTGCGGGTCCATGGTCGGCGCCAGCATCGGCTTCCTTTGGTACAACGCCCACCCGGCTGAGGTCTTCATGGGCGACGTCGGCTCGCTTGCGCTCGGCGGTGCGATCGGCACGGTCGCGGTGGCGCTCAAGCAGGAGCTGCTGCTCCCCTTTATCGGCGGCATCTTCGTGCTCGAAGCCGCGTCGGTGATCCTGCAGGTCGGTTCCTACAAGTTGCGCAAAAAGCGCATTTTTAAGATGGCGCCGCTGCACCACCATTTCGAGCTGCAGGGCTGGTCCGAGTCCAAGGTCATCGCGCGTTTCTGGATCGGCTCGCTGGTGTTTGCACTCTTCGCGCTGACAACGCTGAAGCTACGATAAAACCGCCTACGCGGGAGGCGGCCCTTTCAGGGCGGGTACTCGTTTGAGAGGCAAGGCGGAGAAGTACCCCGCCTTGCCTCTCAAAGAAAACACCCCACGAAGTGGCCGCTTCCCGCGTAGGGGGGTCTTGATCGGTAACTACCGGACTGCTCCGCCGCCGTGGGAGAATGACCGCAATGGAGTTGAGAGGCAAGCGCGTGCTGGTGGTGGGCCTAGGCCGGTCGGGGCTGGCGGCGGCGCTGTTTCTGCGCCGGCGCGGCGCGCAGGTTACGGTGTCCGACGTACGCAGCGCCGAGGCGCTGGGCAAGGAGATCCCGATGCTGCTGGAGGAAGGCATTGCGGTTGAGGCCGGCGGGCATGGGCTGCTGACTTTTCGCCGGCAGGACCTGCTGGTGGTCAGTCCCGGCGTCCCACTTGACACGCCGGAGATTCGTCAGGTGCGCGCCTTTGGGCAGACCGTGTTAGGTGAGGTGGAGCTCGCGTCCCGCTTTCTCGAAGGGCAGACCCTGGCGATTACCGGCTCGAACGGCTAAACCACCACGACCACGCTTTGCGGGGACATCCTGAAGGCCGCCGCGCTGCCGACCTTTGTCGGCGGCAATATCGGCGTACCGGTCGTGGCCTTGACCGAGCAGTCTCGCGCCGACGGCTGGAATATTCTGGAGATGTCGTCGTTTCAGCTGGAAACGATCGAGACGTTTCGCCCGAAGATCGCCGTCTTGCTCAATGTCACGCCCGATCACCTGGACCGGCACGGCTCGTTTGAGAACTACCGCGAAGCGAAGGAGCGCATCTTCCAAAATCAAGGCGCTGACGACTTCCTGGTGCTGAACGCGGACGATGAGGTCGCGCAAGGCGCTGCGGCCCGGGCCCGCTCGCAGGTGTTCTGGTTCAGCCGGACGCGGATTGTGCGGCAGGGTGCTTTTGTGCTGAACGGCATCGTGATGTTCCGTGCGTCCGAGCAGGCGAAAGCCGAGCCCGTGCTGCCTGTGGCGGCGATCCCGCTCAAGGGCGTCCACAACCTGGAAAATGTGCTGGCTGCGGTTACAGCGACGCGCTTGGCCGGAGTCGCGGCCGAGGTAATCCACGAGACGGTGAGCGGCTTCCGCGCGGTCGCGCACCGTTTGGAGTTTGTGGCCGAGACTGGGGGCGTCCGCTACTACAACGACTCAAAGGCTACAAACGTCGATGCGGCGGCAAAAGCGATTGCCTCCTTTGAGCGCGGCATCCACCTGATCCTCGGCGGCAAGGACAAGGACTCCGACTACCGTCTGCTTAGCCCTCTGCTCGCCGAACGGGTGCGGGCGGTGTATTTGATTGGCGCGGCGGCTGACAAGATCGAGTCGCACCTGCGCTCCGGAAAGCCCAGCCCGCCAATCCGCCGGGCCGGCACACTCGCGCGCGCGGTTGAGCTGGCCGCCGCGGCGGCTGAGCCGGGCGACACGGTGCTGCTCGCCCCCGCATGCTCCTCCTTTGACCAGTTTCGCGATTATGAGGACCGAGGCGAGCAGTTCAAGACGCTGGTGCACGCCCTGGCACACGCGTCGGCACAGGACACCCAGCCCGAGAGCGCCGGGCAGCCACGGTAGCCCATGGCGAAACGTGTCGGCGTCGACAAATGGATCTTCTGCATAACCCTGCTGCTGGTCGTCGCGGGCCTGCTGATGATTTTTTCGGCCTCGGCCGTGATGGCGAGCGCACGCTATGGTTCGGCGTACAGCTTTGTGGTGCGCCAGGCAGTGTGGGCCGTGGCGGGCCTATCGGCCATGTGGGCGCTGATGCACGTCGACTATCGCCGCCTTAACAATCCTTCCGTGGTGTTCCCAGCGATTGCGGTCACGATTCTTCTCTTGGTCGGCGCGTTTTTTGGCCACGACTCGCACGGTGCCCACCGCTGGATCAAGCTGGGGCCCATGCAATTTCAACCGTCCGAGCTGGCCAAGCCGGTGCTGGTGCTGTTTCTGGCTTGGTGGCTGCAGGACCGCATGAGCCGCATTGAAGACCTTCGCGGCACCATTCTCCCTGCCGCCGTGCCTTCGCTGCTGTTTATCCTGCTCATCGTCAAAGAGCCCGACCTGGGTACGGCCATGGTCTGCGCCGCAGTGACGGCTCTGCTGCTTTACCTGGCCGGGATGAACTTTAAATATCTCTGGTATGCAGCGCTCGCCTCGGTCATACCCCTCTATTTCCTGCTGTTCCGGGTCAAGTTTCGCCGCGATCGTATCTTCGCTTTTCTCAACCCGGACGCCGACCCACTCGGCAAGGGCTTCCACATCATCCAGTCTTTGATCGCGGTCGGGACGGGCGGCTTCCACGGGGTCGGCTACATGGAGGGCCGCCAAAAGCTCTTCTACCTGCCGGAGCCGCACACCGATTACATCTACGCCAACATTGCCGAGGAGCTCGGGCTGCTCGGCGCGGTCTTCATCCTGGGGCTGTTCGCCGCTTTCGGCTACCGCGGCATCCGCGCGGCGATTCTTTCCACTGACCCGTTCGCGCGATTTCTCGCATTCGGCATCACGGCGACCGTGCTGATCCAGGCGTTCTTCAACATCAGCGTGGTGATCGCGCTGCTGCCCACCAAGGGCATCACGCTGCCCTTCGTCTCCTACGGCGGAACCTCGCTGTTCATCACGCTGGCGTCCGTGGGGGTTTTGCTGAACATCACGCGGGAGCTCGAGTGAGCATACGGGTCCTGATCGCCGGCGGCGGCACCGGCGGGCACATCATCCCGGCCTTGGCGATCGCGGATGCGCTGCGGCGTGAGCCGGGCGGGGCAGAGATTCTTTTTCTTGGCACCTCTCGTGGGCTCGAGTCGACCATGGTGCCGGCCGCAGGGTATCGTTTGGAGCTGATCGAAGTCGGCCAGTTGAAAAACGTAAGCTTCGCCACCCGGGCGCGCACCCTGCTCGACCTCCCAAGGTCCCTGCTCAACGCGCGCGTTCTGCTCGACAGCTTCCATCCGGATGTCGTAGTCGGGGTCGGCGGCTACGCTTCAGGTCCGGCGATGGCCGCGGCTGTGCTTGCGGGCGTTCCCACTCTGGCGTTTGAGCCGAACGCCGTCCCGGGTCTGGCGAACCGCCTCGTCGGCAAGCGGGTCAACGCGGCCGCAGTCAACTTTGCGCCGGCGGCCCGCTTTTTTCGCAATGCCCGGGTCACCGGCATCCCGGTGCGGCGGCCGTTCTTCTCCCTGCCAGCGCGGCCGGTCGGCGTGGCTCCACACCTGCTGGTGTTCGGCGGCAGCCAAGGGGCGCGCGCCCTCAACCAGTCGATGCCTCAGATCCTGGTGCCGCTGCTGGATGCTGTTCCAGGCCTGTCTGTGCTCCACCAGGCAGGCGCTCGCGCTGCGGAATCAACCCGAGCTGCATTTGCGGCGACCGGAGCTGACCCGGCACGCTGGCAAGTTGCGGCTTTTCTCGATGACATGCCGGCCCGCTTCGGAGCGGCCGATCTCGTGCTGGCTCGCTCAGGCGCTAGTACCGTGGCGGAGTTGTGCGCGGCCGGTAAACCCTCTCTGCTGGTACCGTTTCCACTCGCCGCCGATGACCACCAGCGAAAGAACGCCGAGGTGCTTGCCGCGGCGGACGCGGCAGAGCTCCTGCTGGAAGCTGCGCTGACACCGGTTCGTCTGCTGGAACAACTTCAAGGGCTGCTCGCAGCGCCCGAGCGACTGCGGAGCATGGGCGCTGCCGCGAGAACCCTGGCTCGGGAGAACGCCGCGGAAGAGATTGCCCGCATGGTGCGGCGATTAAAGCGGGCGTAACAAAGGCGGCGCTGGTTTGCGCCGCCGTCGGTAGTTTGC
>CAXTMW010000178.1:0-7442 GCA_964245455.1 uncultured Acidobacteriaceae bacterium | reverse complement strand
GCACAACCACTCGCTCCTGAACCGGCTTCGCGGGCTCGTTCATCGGAACTGTGTCCTTAAAGCGGTCGAGTACTTCATTGGTCGTATCCTGCAAGCGGGTGTTGGGCTTGTGCAGCTTGCGCGTCGCCTTGGACGCAAGCTGGCAAAGCTGGTAGCGGTTTTCAAGGTGGGCTAATGCCCCAAAAATTAGATCAGAACGCATTTCGATAAAAGCTCCTTGATGAAATCGTCCGCATCTGCGGGAATACAGATTGGGATGAACAAAGTAGCGAGGGTGCTGCCATTTTGCCCAGGAATTAGTGTAGGGATAGGAAATTTTCATTCCCCTCAACTTAGACGCATGGACTCGGCGTTGGATTCGCTTCCTTTTCCGGCATTCCGCCCATCGGAACTCCCTCAGGCAAGGGGCCGACGTGCAATCCATCCATGAACATGAAGCTGATGGAATGGACTTCGGTCAGGGAAGGGCATTGTTCCGCGAAGTTCCGCGACCGCAAACTGAAGGTAACGCCCCCTCTCGCGACAGGTCAACACCTTTTTTCATAGTTCACGTCGTAAACGGTACAGAAAACAGGAAGCTCTGCGGCAGCATGCCCGAGCTAAAGTCCCTAGGCCAGGGACTCTCGTTGCCCGCCCGTCACTCACCTGCTATGATCGACCTCATTCCACAACGGTTTAAGCCGCACCCGCGGCTACGTGTGTAGTCGTGACCTTGTTCTGGGGCTATAGCTCAGCTGGGAGAGCGCCTCGTTCGCAACGAGGAGGTCAGCGGTTCGATCCCGCTTAGCTCCACCAACCCCTCCATGCCAAGCCGCCTGCACCTCGAGATCAAGCAGTCCCGGCCATTCACCAGTCTGCGCCTGGAACTCTACCCCCAGCTTGCTCGAACAACCGCGGTGCTTACCCATGCGTGGGAACAGCACCTTCGCTCCTTCGGCATCACCCTGACTCAATTCAATGTCCTTCGCATCCTGCGTGGAGCAGGGGAGGACGGCATGTGTCGCCATGAGATCGCGAGCCGCCTCGTCACGCCTGTTCCTGATGTATCCCGGCTGTTGGACCGCATGGTGCGCGCGAGCCTGGTAACCCGGACGCGCGGCATCGCCGACCGTCGCATGGTCAAGGCCTGCATTACCCGGGAAGGGCTCGCCGTATTGAGCGAACTGGACCAGATTGCCCCATCCATGGCCGAACAGCAGCTTGCCCATCTTTCCGATGACCAGATACGCACGCTGATTGATCTGCTTGAAATGGCGCGCTATCCGCAAACAGAACCTTTGTAAGTTCCAGCGTGTTTGGCGGCGATGAAAAGCAAACAGTTTCGCCTCCACCCTGGTCGCGGAGTTGCCGCAGGCCCGGGATGATGACGGAGTAGCATGTGAAGTGTTTGCGCGGGTGAGCGAAAGCCGCGGCACAAGGAGACAGCATGACGATGATAGTTGGGGCATGGGGGAGCAAAAAAGGGGCAACAGCGTGTCTGGCGGCGGCATTGGCAGTCGGCACTTGCATGTGGGCGCAGAACGCGCCGCAAGGGCCACCCAAAAGCGTGACGGTGCAGATGGAAACCTCCGACGGCCGGGACGGCGGCAAGGCTGTACTCATTCAGGAAAAGAGTGACGTCAAGGTGGAAGTCACATTCAAGAACCTCAATCCCGGCAACCACGCCATTCATATCCATCAAAATCCAAAGTGCGACGCGCCTGACTTCAAAACCGCCGGCGGCCACTTCAATCCCACCGGCAAGCAGCACGGCTTTCAGAACCCGCAGGGCCACCATGCCGGCGACATGCCGTTGAACCTGGTCGTCGGGGATGACGGCATGGTCAAGAAGGACTTCACGACCAAGGACATCACGCTCGACCCGAAAGCTCCCAACTCGGTGTTTGCCAATGGCGGGACCTCGATCATGGTGCACGGCAAGGAAGACGACATGAAGACTGACCCTTCCGGCAATGCGGGCTCCCGTGATTCGTGCGGCATTGTTAATATTGCGAACGCCTCCACTAAGTCGCCGGGCTTTCATATCTTCAACGGCAACAACTCGCCCAGCAACCGCTAATGTGGCCGCAATGATTCGCGGGCAAAAACGCTTCCATCTCGCCCGCGATCCGTTTCGACATCAGCACGAAGTGGCATGGCATCCTGACCGCCTTGCGCTCGTACGTGCAGAGTGCCCGCCGGTGGCGTGATAGCCATAGCGCTCATAGATCGGCTGCAGTTCTGTCCGGACGTTCACCACCGCGATATCGACGACGCGCGCGCCCATCGTCTGGCTGATACTCCAAAGCAAAAGGCCGGGCATCGCCCGGCCTTTGTCTGCCTCAACACGCTACATCGTTGAGGGCAAGTTGCTGTGCACCGCCTGCTTGGCTGCGTCCGCCTGCTCCGCGGCCTGCTCCAGCTGCGTGGCCTGCGCCATGACCGAAACCGCTTTCTTGATCTCCGGATCCCAGCCGGCCCGGGCGCGCGCACCGTCTTCCTCGGTGTACGCGGTGGAAAGCAGCTCCGCCAGAATATTGGCCTTCACCCAGTCCAAAACCGGCGCCATCTCCGCATCTGTAAAGGCGATGTTTTGCCCGTGCAGGAACTGCTTGTAGGCGTCCAGCATCTCGGGCGTGACCGTTGCGTCCTTGGCTACCTGGTGCTTAGCCAACCACTGCTGCGCGAAGTCGAAGAACGTGTAATGCGCAATCAGCACCCGCTGGATGTGGACCGGTTTCGGCTCCTCAAACGGCACGTCGGGCGCGATGCCGTCGCCGCCGTACTCGGTCCGTCCCGAGTCGGTCAGCTTGACTTCGCGGTCCTTGTCCGCCTGCGGCTTGCCGTGGTTCGAGTAGTAGTCGTAGAGGGAGACGCCTTCATAGTTTCGCTGGATCAGTCGTCCGCTCGGCGTGTAGTAGTGATAGGTCGTCAAGGTCAGCCCGGTGTTTTCCGACAGCTGATACACGGTCTGCACCAGGCCCTTGCCGAAGGTTGTCGTACCCAGGATCAGCGCGCGGTCATGGTCCTGCAGCGCGCCCGAAATGATTTCAGCCGCTGAGGCGGTACCGCGATTGGTCAGGATCACGATGGGGTAGTTCTTGCCGTCGCTGCCGTGGTTGGCGCGGTATACCTGCTCCGGGTAGGCGCGGCCGCGCTGCGACACAATGATCTGCCCGCGCTTCAGGAACTGGTCGCAGACCGCGACGGCCTGGTTGAGCAGCCCGCCCGGGTTGTCGCGCAAGTCCAGTACCAGCCCCTTCATGTCGCCAAAGCTCGCGAGAGCGTCCTGCACTTCCTTGCCGGTGGTTTCCTGCACGGCCTTGATGTGGATATAGCCGATGCCCGGCTGAATTTGATAGGAGAGGTCGACCGAGTTGTTCGGGATCTCTGCGCGGGTCAGATCAAAGCTCAGATCCTGCGCGCTGCCCGGGGTTGTGCCCGCACGCGCGACCGTCACCTTCACGTGCGTGCCCTTGTCGCCTTTCAGCATGGCCACCACATCGTCCGAGTTCAAGCCCTCGGTCGTTTTGCCGTCGACCGCCGTGATGATGTCGCCTGGGTGGATGCCGGCCTTGTACGAGGGTGTGCCGGCAAACGGCTTCAGCACCACCGTGCGCTGCTTGTCGCCGATCAGCTGCGGCTGAATCAGCATGCCAACGCCGTAGTAGCGCCCGCGCTGCTCTTCTTGCAGCTTGCCGTAGGATTTCGGATCGAAGAAGTTGGAGTGAGGGTCGAGCGTGCGCAGCATCGCCGGGATTGCTCCGTCGTAGATGCTGTCGTTCGGCTTATCGCCGTTCAAAGGCTCCGCGTAGTTCTCGGCCACCGTCGCATATACCGAGGAAAACTGCCGCAGGGAGTCGCGGAAGTCCGAGTCCGAGTCGCCGGCCTGCGCGCGTACCTTCTGGCTGGCAACCACGCCCGCAAAGCCGCAGGCTGTAAAGAAAAGAGCGAGGGAAAACGCTGTACGGCGAATGCCGAGCGGAGCGAGTGGTGGCATGGGTGGACGCGGACCTCTGGCGTAAACCCGAGTATATCAAGGGCCGTCGGCGGACTGACTCGTGCTTGCGTGTGGCCATTCATAGCGATCTGGGTGCAAGCCGCCCGGCTCATGTTTTGACATTCGCCCATTCCGCGCAGATTGCCTTGTACTGACACACAGCGTTTGCGTGAGCTATGGCACAATAGTAGTGGGAGATCTGTATGAGCCTGCAAAGAGCACACATTGTTTTGCCTCAGGAGCTTGTAAGAGAAATCGACGCTCTGGTCGGTCCCCGGGGGCGTAGCGCTTTTCTGGTCAACATTACGCAAGCAGAGTTGCAGCGCCGTCGGCTGCTCGAGTTTTTGAGGAGCGATGTCCCGGCCTGGCTGGATGCAGATCATCCCGAGCTCGCCGATGGTACATCGGCATGGGTCAGGTCGTTGCGCCAGGAGGGTGAACAGCGGATGCCCGGGGTGGACGGCGATGGCGAGATAGCAAAGTGACCTTGCTGCTCGACACCACGGTGTTGATTGACATGCTTCGGGCGCGACAGGACCGCCGTGCTCTGCTGGCTGAATTAGTGGGGGCAGGTCATCTACTCGCAACTGCCGCTATCAATGTTGCCGAGGTATATGCCGGGATGCGTTCGGAGCAGAAGGCGAGTACAGAGAAGCTGCTGTCGAGCTTGAGGTGCTATCCACTGGACGAGTCCATCGCTCGGCGCGCCGGTACTTTGAAACGTGCGTATGCGCGGGAAGGCCTCACCATTTCACTTGCAGACACAATCGTGGCTGCCACTGCTCTGGAGCACAGCCTTACCCTGATGACCGACAACCGCAAAGACTTTCCGCAGGCGGAGCTGAAGCTCTATGCAATGCCCTGAGGCCCGCCTTCCAGAGTTTTGCTCCAGCAAAAAGCGGCCGGGTGACCGGCCGCTTTACTTTCTTGTCCCAAGTTACGCCGCCACACCCGCCGCCTGCGGGTTTACCTGCTCCTGCCCGATTCTGGTCATCTTCTCATCGCCGTTCTTGCTGTCTTCAAGATTCTGCTGCAGGTCCTTCACAGCATCTTCCTTGCCGATCAGGCCTGCGTAGTCCCGCAGCGAACCGTAGGAGGCCACGCGGTACAGCTGCTGCTGGTTGGCTGCTGTGATCAGTGCTGCGTCCCGTACCGGTGAGGCGTCTGTGTTCTGAATCATGTTCTCAACTTCACTAATCATCGCCTTGGCAATGTGGTTCTCGTTCTGATCGGGCTGCTTGCCAATCTTGGTAAATGCCTGCTGGACGCGTTCGGCATACTGCTGGCTCTTGGTCGCCGTTTTGCTGAACATTTCCTTCAGCTCGGGGTTGGACGCAGCCTCAGCCATCTTCGGAGCCGCCTTCGCAATCTGCTGCTCGAAATCGTGAACGTACGTGAGCCCGGTAAAGAGCAGGTCGTCAATGCTTTGCATTTTCATGGGGAAGTCGCCTTTTCTAATTCGATCATTCGTTCTGTCTGCCTTTTAAGCCCAATCCCGAGCAGGCAAACAGATCACTCCCACTAAGGTGTTGTCTGCTTGCACCGCGTTGTCGGGCACGGTCCTGCTCGCTTTGATCCAGTCCGAAGAACATGGCCTGAGATCCGGCATGTCGGGCAACAAAGCGGTTCTAGCTTTCATCCGGGTTCGGCTCAGCCGCTGCGTGAACCTGCGTACAATAAGGCAGCGGCACCGAAGCCCTCCGAACGTCGGCGGCCCGGTCTGCGGCCCGGCTCGCGCCCGGGCTGTGCCTGCGTGCCTTCGCCGGTACAGACATAAGTTTGCGATACAGGACCCACACGACTGATGACTCTTTCCGCTGCTCCGCTTCGCCGCTCGCTTCGCTCCGCCGGACGCGCCGGCCTTCTGGCCGCTGCCACCTTTGCCTTATCCCTGCAGGGCCTTGGCGCGCAAACGGTCTCGGCTACCAGCAAGAACGCGGCTGCCGCGGCGCCGGTCTCGCCCTACCATGGTGAGGTCATTGAGGACATCATCGCGCGGGTCAACGACCAGGTCATCAGCACCTCCGACTACAACCGTGCCGAAGCCGAGCTGACCAGCCAGTCGCAGCAGCGCAACATCAGCGCGGTCGACGTGGAAGAGCAGAAACGCCAGCTGCTGCGCGACCTGATCGATAACCAGCTGCTACTCTCCAAAGGGAAACAGCTCGGCATCACCGGCGAGGCTGAAACCATTCGCCAGCTTGACGAGCTGCGCAAGCAAAACAACCTTGACTCGATGGAAGCGCTGGAAAAGGCGGCTGAGCAGCAGGGCGTTTCCTTTGCGGACTTCAAGGCCAGCATCGCCAACCGTGTTATTACGTCGCAGGTCATTCGCGATGAGGTCGGTCGCCGCATCACCATCCTGCCCGGCGACGAGCGGGCCTACTACCAGCAGCACCCGGACCAGTTCACCACGCCCGAACAGGTCAAACTGTCGGAGATCCTGATCCCGACCGGCGAAGGGCCGGCGGACGTGGCCAAGGCGCAGAGCAAAGCCGATGCGCTCGAAGGGGACCTAAAAGCCGGCAAGGACTTTGCTGCGCTGGCCAAGGCGAACTCCGGGGGCTCGACCGCGGCCGACGGCGGTGCGCTGGGCGAGTTCAAACGCGGGCAGCTGGCCAAGGTGCTGGAGGACGACACATTCTCGCTGAAGCCCGGCGAGTACACGGCCCCGATCCAAACCAAGCAGGGTTTTGTCATCCTGAAGGTTGATTCGCATACCCCAGCCGGCCTTGAGCCATTTGAGCAGGCTCAGGCCCAGGTGGAGGACGCCATCGGCACGCAAAAGATGCAGCCCGCGCTGCGCGCCTACCTGACCCGCCTGCGCGAAGAAGCGTATATCGACATCAAGCCCGGTTATGTCGACTCCGCGGCCAGTTCCAACGAAACCCGGCCGATCTTCAGCGCCTACCAGCCGCCGGTGCCGAAAAAGAAGAAAACGCTACAGCGCACGCGCTTCAGCGGCAGCGCCCGCACCCGCAACGGCGCGAAGGCTGCCCCGAAGAGCGTAGCCGCCGCGACGCCTGTGCCCGCGCCCCCGGTCGGCGTGCCTTCGCTGGCGGACGTACCGAGCGGCAGTGCGGATGCCGCCCAGACTGCGGCCGCGACTGGAACCCAGACCGGCGCGCAAACAACGGCCGCAAGCGCCCCGCCGGCAGCACCTGCGGCCGCGACGCCCAGCAAGAAGCAAGCGCAGGTCGCGATCGCGAAGCCCGGCAAGCGGGAAAAGGTCCGCTTTGGCCAGGCACCCCGTGAGTCGCTGCCCGCGGCCGACACGCGCACCCAGGATGCCGGTGCGTCGTCTGCGAACGGCAACAGCTCGAACGCCGAGACCGCCGCGCTTGCCGACAACACAGCGCCTGGCAACGCTCCCGGAAACACAAACTCCGGCAGCAACGTAGCGAGCAACGTGCGCTACGCAAATGGGGAAAGCGCCACGGATGAGCAGGCCGCCGCTCCAAAG
>CAXTMW010000177.1:4967-7551 GCA_964245455.1 uncultured Acidobacteriaceae bacterium | reverse complement strand
GCTCGCCAGTTGCAGCAGCGTCTCCATGCCGTGCATCGCGCCTACATCGGTCACGGCGGTCAGCGTCGCGCGCTCCGGCGTGACTTTGAGCGTGTAACTCTCGTCCTCGTCCGGGCCCTGCACCGCCGCGCCCGGGCCCGCCACGTTGATCTCCAGCATTGCGCTTGTGCCGGCTTGCGCACTGTACGCAGAGCGGCGAAGATCTCCACCGCACATGTCATCCAGACGCTCCACTGTGCGCGCGGTCCCAGCTTCCAGGCGCGGATCGTGTGAAGCGCCATAGCGGAAAGTGAAGGGCGACAGACCCTGCGCCGGCGTTACAACGAGCACGCCGTCAGCTCGCTGCGCCGAGGCCGGCATCGGCATGAAAGCAATCTGCTGAGCGTGCGCCACGCACGCAAGGACAGAAGCAACGGCAAGGGGCGCGAGGCGAAGGAGCGTCATCCCACTCATCCTATTCGAAAGCTGCGTTGGAAAAGCTGCGATCGTTGGAATGGCTGCCTTTGCGGCCCGGGTCTTGAACACAGGCCAGGCAAACGAAAACGGCCCTCGCAGGCCCCGAACCGGAGCACTGCAAGGGCCGGATAGACGCATGCCGCGCGACTAAGCCATGCGTTCGATGGCGGGTGCCTTGCCGGCGGGCTTCATCTCCAGATGGCCGCCGAATCCAAACCGCATCGCCGACAGAATTTTGTTCGCAAACTCGTCATTGCCGCGCGAGGAAAAGCGCGAGAACAGCGCCGCGCTCAGCACATCCACCGGTACGCCTTCGTCGATCGCCGCGATGGTCGTCCAGCGGCCTTCGCCCGAGTCCGCGACTTCGCCGCCGTAGTTGCTCAGGTCCGGCTGCTGCAGCAACGCCGACGCTGTCAGGTCGAGCAGCCACGAGGAAATGACCGAACCGCGCCGCCATACTTCGGCCACGTTCTCCAGCTCAAAGTCGTACTGGTAGTGTTCCGGCGTACGCAGCGGCGTCAGCTCGGCCGAGTGCTCTTCCTGCTTCTGCTTACCAATGTTCGCGTTCTTGAGGATGTTGAAACCCTCGGCATAGGCGGCCATGATGCCATACTCGATGCCATTGTGCACCATCTTGACGAAGTGGCCGCCGCCCACCTCACCGCAGCGCAGGTAGCCCTCTTCCGAGGTCGACGGCTCGCCCTTTTCGCGGCCCATGGTGCGCGGCACATCGCCGCGGCCCGGCGCCAGCGTCTTGAAGATTGGGTCCAGGTACTGCACGGCTTCGGCCTGCCCGCCGATCATCATGCAGTAGCCGCGCTCCAGGCCCCACACACCGCCCGACACGCCCACGTCGATGTAGCGGATACCCTTCGGCTCCAGATCCTTCGAGCGGCGGATATCGTCGATGTAGTACGAGTTGCCACCATCGATCAGGATGTCGTCCTTCTCGAGGTGCGGCTCGATCTTCGCAATCATGCCGTCGACCGCCCCGGCCGGCACCATCAGCCACACCACGCGCGGCTTCTGGAGCTTGCCGAGAAAATCCTCCAGCGAGGTGGAACCCTGCGCGCCCGCGTCCGTAAGGTCCTTGACAGCTTTCTCGCTCAGGTCCGACACCACCACATCATGGCCGCCCTTCATCAGGCGCTTTGACATATTCGCGCCCATGCGCCCCAGGCCTACCAAACCGATCTGCATACTTGTTCTCCTTTTCTCCACGCGCGCCGCAAATTGAACGGGCGACGCCTGCTCATCGTATTCGATGGGGGCTTCGATGTGGGTGCGGGCGCGTCAGCGCTCCAGGACGCTGATTCCCTGCGCATCGGCCACAATGACGCGGGTCGCGGTGTCGAGAAAGAGCCCATGCTCCACTACGCCGATAATGGCGCGCAGCGCAGCCGCGGTTTGCGCGGGGTTCGGGATCGTGCCGAAATGGCAGTCATAGATCCAGTTGCCTTCGTCGGTCACGAAGGGCGCTTCGCCCCTCATGCGCAGCACGGGGGAGGCGCCCAGCTGCTCCAACCTGCGCTCAACCAGCGGACCGGCAAACGAGATCGCCTCAACCGGCAGGGGGAAGCGGCCCAGCATCGGGACCACCTTGCCTTCGCCTACCACGACGATGAACTCCCGGGCCGCGGTCGCGACAACCTTCTCGTGCAGCAGCGCGCCGCCGCCGCCTTTGATCAGCGCCAGGTCAGGCCCCACTTCGTCCGCGCCGTCGATGGCTATGTCCCGCTCGCCCACCTCGGCAAAGGTCGCGAGCGGAATGCCCTGCGCCCGCGCCAGTGCTTCCGCGCCGCTGGAGGTCGGCACGCCCACAATCCGCAGGCCGGCGCGCACACGCTCCCCCAGCAGTTCCAGCACAAATCGAGATGTGGTGCCGGTACCCAGCCCCACACGCATGCCGTCCTTCACGTAGATCATGCTGCGCTCTGCCGCCTGGCGCTTGGTTTCATCCGCTGCAAGCATCGGGTCGCTCCCCCTGGCGCGCGTGTGTCGCGCGTTCCTCCACATCTTAGCGGCGGAACGCATCACTTGCCGCCTGGGGAGCTCCTCTGCCTCTCAAACCGCAGGCCCCACGGCATGACCATAACTAGCGGGCGCTGCCGCGACGGGCTTGCGGTCC
>CAXTMW010000177.1:619-4932 GCA_964245455.1 uncultured Acidobacteriaceae bacterium | reverse complement strand
AAGCAGGAAACCGCTTGCCGAGCGAGGTGTAATAAGCAATGCGCCCCTGCTTGTATCGCTGGTACACCTCATCGAGCGGCAGCGACTCCAGCACTCGCAGCGTTGCCATCCCGAGCGTTCCATCCACAACCAACGGCGGCCTCGCTCCCATCTCGTTTAGCACCGACTGCAGCAGACTGCTCGCGTGGGTTCCGCTGTTGACGTAGAAGTCAAAGAGGATCTCGGCCAACTCCTGGTGAGCGATCTGGTCGCCGTAGACGGGATTCCAGAAATGGGCGCGGTAGAGGATGCCGGCCTGCGCGGGCGTCATCGCCCGGAGATTCGCGCTGGTAGGCGCGAGGCCCAGCAGCGGATGCGCAGCGAAGCGAAACACGCGCATGGTGATGCCGTAATTGGTTTCTCCGCCCGGGTCCTTCGGGTCATCGCAGTAGCCGCCCTCGAACTCCAGCGTGATCCGCAGCGCGGCAGCAAAGTCGGCCATGGGTCCTCCCTTTCATGGGTCCTCCCTTTCAGGTGCCGCTGCACCATGTGCAGCGGGCGCCTGCGAGCCCACGCAGGGCTCTCTTTCCATTGAATCGGGTCATGGCCGAACTCTGTGCCAAACCTGGCTCCCGCTTGCCTGCGGACGCTGCATGTCCATCGAGCGCGGAAGCCTGAGGGCGCGAAAGCGCTTCGTCGACAAGTAGGCAGCTTCGTGACTTTCGGAACCGTATGCCCCGTTCGTGCAATGTTCTCCCCGCTGCATGCAGCCGATAAACCGACCCGTCAGCGCAATCCATCAGGAGAACTTCACACCATGTCGCAGTTCAAGGCGTTCACCGCAGCATCCCTTCTTTGCGTCTCTACAGCGGCGCTCGCCCAAACCTACACACCGATCCCGTCTTTGCCGCTGGCGACGTGGCAGAACTCCCTGGGCTTCAACGCCCATGTGGAATATCAGGATGGCCTCTACAACAACGGCCCGAACGTCCTGGCCGATCTCCAGTACATGCACGTTTCCTACGTGCGGGACGGCATCCCGGTCCCCACGCCTGACAGCAACGGTTTTGTCTGGGCTTCCGGCGGCGCCCCGGAGGTGCAGTACCTCATGGCGCACGGCATCCACTTCGACCTGATCGCCGACCCTGCGCAGTCGGTAGCGACCAACCTGCAGCAGCTTGACCTTCTGGAACGCGCGTATCCGGGCATGATCGCCAGCGTTGAAGGGCCGAATGAAATCAACAACTCGGGCATGTCGCAGCCGGCCGCCGTGGTCTTCCAGCGCCAGTTCTACGCCGCGGTGCATGCCGACCCGCTGCTCAAGGGCGTGCCGGTTCTGGATTTTACGGGCGGCCTGAATGAGACCAGCCTTTCCGGCCAGGCCGACGTGATGAACACGCACCCCTACCCCGCGGCCGGCGTACAGCCGTTCGCGCGGCTCCAGCAGGATTTCGCTGTCGACTACCCGGGCGCGAGTTCGCTCGTGCCGAAGCAGATTACGGAAAGCGGGTACTCCACACTGCTCCCCAGCGGCGATGGCGTCAATGGCAACGTGCAGGGCGAGGGCATGGTGAACATTTACGGCGATGCCGCGATGCAGGGCGTGCAGCGCACCTACATGTACCAGATGCTCGAGGCCTATCCGAACTTCTTCTCGAACAACGACACGGATTACGGCGTCTTCCGCTACGAGGACAACTCGCCCAAGCCCGGCGCCGAAGCACTGCACAACCTCGGCGACCAGATGCCGGCCGACAAGGCAAGCGCGCCGAAGAAAGTCACGGCCGCTTTCTACCCACCGCTTGACGCAAACACGCACGTGTTCGCGCTCACAGGGTCAGACGGCACCGTGTACCTGGCGATGAACCACGAGCTGCCGTTCTGGAGCGTGCAGACCGCGACCGAGACCGACGTGGTGCCGACCACGCAGTATGTGTCCTTGCCCGGGTACAAAATGGTGGGATTCATCGACCCGCAGTACGACTTCACGCTGCCGGTGACCAACTACGTGAGCAGCTACCAGGGCAATGGTGTGTATGCGACCGGACTGTTCGGCTTCTACACCTTTTCCGTGTTCAAGCCGGCCCAATAGGTGCCAAAAGGGAGCTGCGGCTTAGCTGCAGCTCCCTGGGTTTGTTTGATATTTAAGGGTGGTGGCCAGAACAAGGAAGTGAGCTTCACATCCTCGGGTCCGCCCAATTGATGGTGATAGGTTGCGCTACCATCGCGATCAGCACTTAGGCTCATCGTGAGAATCGGAATCCAACAAGTTGCATAGGATATCTGGCGCGACAGGGCTCTTAAAGGTTCATTCAGAGCGGAGAGCGACAACAGTTGCCTCAATGGCTGCGAGCAAACCGATAACAGGTGTGGAGCTTATATGTGATAGATGCAGAGCTCCATTGAACGTCACCACGCCAATAGTCTGTTCACCTTCAATTCCGTAGGTAAGCGTGGGACCCCAAATAGCCTCAACTATTAGGCCGTCAGTGGAGGCTGGAAACTCGACGGTTTTGAGGTTACTCAGCATGACTTCGTAGCCATACTTCTCCGCAAAGGCATGCGCAAGCGATTGCGAATCCGGGTTCGCGGCCAGAAGTGAACCGATGCCGGCGAATGTCGTTGCCATGGCCTCGGCGGTTTGGAAAGGAGTGAGTTGCTGTTGAAGTGAACGCGCTAACGCCCAGAAGTCATTCGTTTGCGGGTCCGCCATTGCCGTTCCTCCGCTCGTTGCCAGAACGCAGTCAATTTCACCGCCGAGTATCTTGCGCGCATCGATGGGCGAGAAGATTCGTATACCGGCTTCTTGCAGATCCGGAGAAAGTTTCCGTAAGGCAATGGCAACGGCCGCCGAGAACGCAGCGTGCAAGGTTGTGTGTTCCCGATGTACGAGGTCCAGAAGAAATGAAGTTCGTTCTTTTGAAATACGAAGGCACTGAAATCGCGGCAGTCCAGCCGCACTCACAAACGTGAGGTGCTTCAGGGGGAAGACTGGTGTTTGCGCCGGTTGGGCGTCCGGTATAGGCGATGCTATCGAGGCAATTCGTTCTTCCATGCACGCGGGAACGGCTAACGGCGTCGTCCGGTCGCTTTCAGGGACGCTAAGCAACTCTCGAAAGAGTTCAAGCATTGCCACGGCGTCGATAATGCTGTGATGGGCAGTAAGTATCAGGTCGCAAACATTGTCTCCCTGGAGCAGCACCGCACGCAGCAGCGGGCCTGATGCAGGCTGGAAAGGAACTGCCATTTCTCGCTCTAACTCATGCTGCCATTGTGAAGCATTCTCGCGCGAGAGGGTGCGCAATGGGATTGGAGACGTATGCTCCCGCATGAAGCCAGGCTCCCCTCCTCGATCCTGAACGATGCTTGCGGTTAAGAGGGGGTGTTTCTTCTGCAATTGAGCAAAGGCGTTCTCCCAAACCTCCACCTTCCTGATGCCGGAAAAGTTGGTCACTAAGGAAAAGTGAATGGATTTGGCTTCGTTCATGACCCAGAACCAACGCTCAAAAGAACCGAGTGGACGAAGAGGAGTTCTGGCCGGCTGTATTGCAGTGGGTGTATGCATCTGCATTCTGCTTCCCTCGACGGAACGTCCGCTGACAGCAGCATACGTTAAAGGGACTCAAGCAGACCTCCGATCTCCGGTCCGATATCCCAGCTTCCGTTCGTATGGTTCCAGCAAAGCCCGCGCCTGCTCTGCCATGGACTCGCGCGCAATTGGCGACGGGGTTTGCCCATCGCCGACAAAGGCCATTTTCTCGATGTCGATGGCGTAGATATGCGTTCTTGAACGTCACCGTCGGAAAAGGGAGACAGTGAGGTTGCGAAAATAGACAGGACACCTAGCCTGACCGCGTGCTACGGAGAGGTTCCACGTGATATTGAGGATGTGTCTTCTATGTATCTTGCCGTAATCCAAGACAAACTTGACTTCCACTAAGTTTTTAGAATGTGGTGGCCAGAGACGGGATTGAACCGCCGACGCCGGCCTTTTCAGGGCCGCGCTCTACCACTGAGCTATCTGGCCTTGGGAGTCCCAAGAGTGCCCATGCCGGTCGTTGAAAGGCGACTGGCATTGACGCGTCAACGCGCCGCGGCGCGGACAACATCCGTAGTATAGCAAAGCAAATCCGGCTCGCAATTCGCTTGCCCTGGCAATCCGCGCGGCGCAACTCGCAGCTTAAAAGCGGGCAACCAGCCACACGCCCGCAACCAGCAGAGTGCACCCCACAAGCCGGCCCGGAGACGCGCTGTGCTGCCGGAAACCAAAAACCCCGAATTGGTCGAGCAGCACCGAGATGACCAGCGATGCCGTCAGGCTTAGCCCCGTAAAC
>CAXTMW010000177.1:0-609 GCA_964245455.1 uncultured Acidobacteriaceae bacterium | reverse complement strand
ACAGCCCGGAGCCGAGCCGCTGCGCCAAGAGAGTGCCCGCAAGCGTGGACGCGATGCTGATGATGCCGCCCAGCCACGCCCACCAGGGCACCTGCGGCAGCCCCGAAGCCGCGCGCCCGAGCGCCGCGCCCCCGAACTGCCGCCATAGCAGGGCCACGAAAACAAGCCCCAGCAAGCCGCTTAAGTACACCCAGACGCCGGCAAGCAGCGGCTCGCCGAGCTGCTTGTTGAGTTCGGCGTTGGCCCCGGCCTGAAGCGGGTTGGCCGCACCCGCTGCCAGAGCGATCAACAGAGCGATCCAAAGCATCAGCTTGCCTCGAAGATTGTCGCGTTCAGGAGCGCCATGGTTCGACCCCTCAGCCTTGTGCTTGGACGAAGCCGGCGGAGCTGCCGCTCCGAGATGAGCACATTTTCATCAGAGCCGTCCTGTTTACAGGGGCTGGAGCGACACACTTGCCCTGGCCCGCCTCCCTTCACCAGCGCACTATTAAAGTCTGATGCCGATCCCCTGCGCCGGCCGGGAAGTGCACGTCAACCGATAGGCGACTTTGCCGAGGCGCGCCGGCGCGCCCCGGCAACTTGCCTGACGAGACTTCCTTGTTCTGCGTT
>CAXTMW010000176.1:0-7594 GCA_964245455.1 uncultured Acidobacteriaceae bacterium | reverse complement strand
CAGCCGTGAAAGCGCAGCATGCTTTTCACTTGAAGCGCGGATGGGTTTACCCTTGCAGACGTTTCCGATCGGCAGCGAACACTTGCTCGATGGAAAAGATCTTGCGGAGTGTTGCGACGGCATGGCTGACAGATTGTGAGTCAGCCGCATCCTAGGGCTAGCGTACGCAAATTGTTGTTTACCACTCTTCGCAAGAAGTGGGATTCGCGCCGCAACAGAGAGTCGCGGACCGCGATGCGCATCCTGTCACTCGGCAAGCGGCAGCGATGTGCTCTGCAAACATCGTTCCGTTTGAATGGATACGCAGTTTCGATGGATGCGGTCAGCGCGCTTTTCGTCGCGCGAAGAAAAGGAGCAAGGATGTTTGATTACCTGATCGTCGGTGCCGGGTTTGCCGGCAGCGTGTTGGCGGAACGGCTTTCCTCGCATGGCTCGCGGGTTTTGATTATCGACAAGCGCCCGCATATCGGCGGCAATGCCTACGACTTTCACGACGACGCCGGCGTTCTGATTCACCGCTACGGTCCGCACATCTTCCACACCAACTCCGCAAAAGTTTTTGAGTACCTGTCGCGCTTCACCGAATGGCGTCCGTATGAGCATCGCGTCAAAACCAGTGTGGACGGGCAGCTTGTGCCCATGCCGATCAACGTTGATACGCTCAATGCGCTGTACGGGCTGAACCTGAACTGTACGCAGGTCGAGGAGTTCCTCGCTTCCGTGGCAGAGCCGCGCGACGTGATCCGCACCTCAGAGGACGTCGTCGTCAGCCGCGTCGGCCGGGAGCTGTACACCAAGTTCTTCCGCAACTACACGCGCAAACAGTGGGACCTCGACCCTTCGGAGCTGGATGCATCTGTAACCGCGAGAGTGCCAATTCGCACCACGCGCGACGACCGCTACTTCACGGACCAATACCAGGCGATGCCGCTCCACGGCTACACGCGCATGTTTGAGCGCATGCTGGCAAACCCGGGCATTAGCATCATGCTCAACACGGAATACGAAGACATCCGCGAGGAAATTTCCTTTCGCGAGCTGATCTTTACCGGGCCGATCGATGAGTACTTCGACTACTGTTACGGCAAGCTGCCGTACCGGTCGCTGCGCTTCGAGCACCAGACGCATGACACGCGGACGTTCCAGAGCGCGGCGGTCATTAACTATCCGAACGAACACGCGTATACGCGCGTGACCGAATTTAAATACCTGACTGGGCAGGAGCACGCAAAGACGAGCATTGTGTACGAGTATCCGACCGGCGAGGGCGACCCGTACTACCCGGTGCCGCAGCCGCAGAACGCGGCGCTTTACGCGAAGTACAAGGCGATGGGCGACGCGCTGCCCGGCGTGCATTTCGCAGGCAGGCTCGGCACCTACAAGTACTACAACATGGACCAGGTGGTCGCGCAGGCACTGGCGCTGTTCGGCAAGCTGAGCGAGCGGAGCAGTCTGCGCGGCGCGCAGGAGAGCAAACGGCTGCTCGCGCTGCCGGCAGAGCCGGCCTCGATCGAGGCCGTGCAGTGCTTGTCAAGTGCCGGCGAAGACAGGGTGGCCTGAGCCGTGGCGCATGAAGGCGCACCGGAACCTTCGCCCGTCGCCGCTGAGATAGAGGGTCCGCCCGAAATATGGGGCGGTCCCGAATACACCTGTAACCGTGTCGGTGACAGATATTTCGACCAGATGACGTTGTCCGGCCACGCAGAGCGCCTGAGTGATCTCGAGCGGTTCGCCGAGCTCGGGCTGCATGCCCTGCGCTGCGGCATTCTATGGGAGCGTCACGAGCGCGACCCTTCCTGGCGCTGGGCCGACGGCTATCTCGAGGCGATTCGCGCCACCGGGCTGCGGCCTATTGTCGGCCTTGTGCACCACGGCAGCGGTCCGGCGCACACCCGGCTGGACGATCCGGAGTTCGCGCCCAAACTTGCGGCTTATGCAGGTGCCTGCGCGGCACGCTACCCATGGGTGGGCGCGTATACGCCGGTGAATGAGCCCCACACAACGGCGCGCTTTTCAGGGCGCTATGGGGTCTGGTATCCGCACCATCAACAGCAATCCACCTATCTGCGAGCCTTGCTGAACCAGGTAAAAGCAACGGTGCTCAGCATGCGGGCGATCCGCGCGGTGCGTTCAGACGCGCAGCTCATCCAGACCGATGACCTCGGGCGCACCTGGTCGACTGCCGCCCTGACTTCGACGCGCGACCTTTTCAATGAGCGGCGCTGGCTCGGCTTTGATCTCTTGTGCGGACGTGTCGACCGTGCGCACCCGCTGTTTACGTGCTTTGCGGAAGCAGGCATCCCGGATGCCGACGTCCTTTGGTCCCGCGACAATCCGTATCCCCCGGACATCCTCGGCGTCAACTACTACGTCACCAGTGATCGCTTCCTCGATCACCGGCTGCAGCTATACCCGGAGCACGGCCGGTCCGCGGAAGGGCACTTCATTGACATCGAAGCCGTCCGGGTACGCCGCGAGGGTATCCAGGGTTTTGAGGCGATTCTGCATGAAGCGCACAACCGCTACCGCCTGCCGGTAGCCGTGACCGAGGTACATCTCGGCGATGAGCTGACTGAGCAGATTCGCTGGGTCGCCGACGCTTGGCACGGCACCCTGCGCGCACAGGCGTCAGGCGTTCCTGTGAAGGCGTTTACCTTCTGGTCTCTGCTCGGCGCCTACTTCTGGAACGCACTGGTGACCCACGACAATGGCTACTACGAGCCGGGTGTGTTTGCACTGAGGTCGGGTCGGCCGGAGCCGACGGAGCTGGCCGAGCTGGTGCGCCAGTGCGTGCGGGGCGAGCCGATCCAGCACCCCGCGCTTGCCGAGCCCGGCTGGTGGACGCGCGCGGTCCGCATCCACCAAGCGCACAGCGAAGAAGCAGAGGCAGAGCTCGTCGCCTGAGTCTTCAGCTCCGCATCAGACCGTCGCGCCAGACTGAATCGGCAAGCTGGGTATGGTCCGGCAGCATGCCGCTGGTGGCCTCGGCAAACAGGGTGAGCGAGGCTTTCGGGGTGCGATCGACATACAGTAGACCATTCGCTTCCTGGTACGTGTCGGTGAACTGCGTGTAGCAGAAGCCGGCGAGCGCAGGCAGGTTGCGGACGACTTCCAGTAGGGTGCGGTAGCGGTCGAGCAGCTGCTCCGCGCTGCGCGTGCGCGAATAGCCCCAGATGTTCTCGTGTTCGCCACCGAAGGCAATGCCGCCGAACTCAGTGAGCACGATCGGCAGCGTGCAGGCGACGTTTTCGCCGCCGATGGTAAGCACGCGGCCGCCCGGACGCTCGCGTTTGAGCAGCTTTGCCTCGATGTCGTTGATGCCGTAACGCTGGCCCATGCGCTCCGGCTGGTCGTCGTAGTCGTGGATGCCGATGATGTCGGTCGCGACACTTTCCCAGCCGTCGTTGCCGATGATGGGCCGGCTCGGGTCGAGCGCTTTGGTCATGTGGTAAAGCGCCTGCACATAGTGCCGCTGCGCCGGGCTCTCGGGCAGGTCCGGGACGCCCCAGCTCTCGTTGAAGGGCACCCAGGCGACGATGCACGGGTGGCTCCGGTCGCGCTGCAGAACCTCAAACCACTCGCGCGTGAGCCGTTGGATGGATTTGGTGGTGTAGCGGTACGCGCTCGGCATCTCCTCCCACACCAGCAGCCCCATGCGATCGGCCCAGTATAGAAAGCGGGCGCACTCAATCTTCTGGTGCTTGCGGACGCCGTTGAAGCCGAGTTGCTTGACGAGTTCAATATCGCGGATGAGTGCCGCGTCGTCGGGCGCGGTCAGGCCGGTTTCGAGCCAGTAGCCCTGGTCCAGCACCAGCCGCAGCTGCAGGGGCCGCCCATTCAGCAGGAAGCGGTCACCCTGCGTGGCAACCGAGCGCAGGGCCGTGTAGCTGCGGACCTGATCCAGCACCTTGCCGTTATGGGTCCGCAAGGTCACCTGCGCCTCAATCAGCGTCGGGGAAGCGGGCGACCAGAGCAGCTCGTTGCGGTAATCGTCGATGCCGGGGTCTGACAGCGCGATGCGCCGGTGTACTTCGCCGGAGATGACGGCGTAGGAGTCATTGGCCAGGATCTGGTTGCCGATCGTGAGCCGTACGGCAAGCTCCATCGGCTCGTCAGCGGGCTCGTCAGGGCTCATTTCCGGACCTATTTGCGGACCGCATCCATGTTCCACAACAAGCGCTTCAATGCCGATCTCCCAACGGTCCAGGCTGCTGGTCCAGTGCAGGGTGTGCAGATGGGTTTGCGGCACGGTCTCCAGCCACACACTTTGCCAGATGCCGGTGGTGCGCGGATACCATATGGAGTGCGGCTCAAGCTTCCAGTCCTGCTTGCCGCGGGGTTTGGCCAGGTCCGCGGGGTCGTCGTTTGCCTCGACGACCACCTCCTGGATGGAGCCCTCGGTGAGCGCGTCTGAGATGTCAGCGCTGAAAGGGGAATAGCCGCCCTCGTGCGAGCAGACCCGGTGGCCGTTGACCCATACGGTCGCGCTCCAGTCGACCGCCTCAAAGCGGAGCCACAACCGTGCGCCGCGTTCGAGCGGCTCCTGCTCCCAGGTGCGGCGATACCACACGCTCGTGTAGAAGCCGGTATCGTGGACCCCGCTTGCCTCGGTCTCCGGGCTGAACGGGACCAGGATCTCCGTCTCCCACTCCACTTCGCGGGGCAGCGAGCAGGGGGCGGTTCTGCCTTTCGAGAACTGCCAGACGCCGTCGAGCGACGTCCATTTTTCCCGCCGCAGCTGCGGACGGGGATGAGCCGCCGCGCTTGCCGTGTTGTCGCCGATTCTTTGTGTTTCGTCCAACGCTCGTCTCCTTCCGATCCGTACTGCACCCTTGCAGCCGCCGCGCGGGTTTGGGCCCGACGGCATGAATTATCTTCGCATCGCGCGCCGCGCCTTTGCCGGTACTTTCGTGCGGAGCGGCATGGCATACCCTAGCAGGGAAGGAGGGCTTGCGGTGTCTCGATTTCTTGCCATCGCCTTTGGAGGCGCCCTGGGGGCGCTGGCGCGCTACGGCGTCGCGAACTATGTCGCGGCTCGTGTGGGAACCAGGTTTCCCGCGGGAACCTTTGTCGTCAATATGTCGGCCTGCGTCTTGATCGGCTTTGTGCTCACCCTGTTTGCGCGCCGGCCCCAGCTTGACCCGGTCTGGCGATTCCTCGTGCCGGTCGGCTTTATCGGCGCGTACAGCACATTTTCCACGCTGGAGTGGGAGCTCTTCTTCAACATCGAAGTGGGCGCGGCCCTCATAGCAGCAGGGTACGCAGCAGCGAGCCTCGCCGGTGGACTCGTGGCCGTCTGGCTTGGCGTGTTGCTGGCTCGACTGGTTCTGTAAGCGACGGGCTTTCGAGGCTAATCTAGACCGGAGTTTTCTTTTGATGAGGGTGTAGCCCGCCGCAGAACAGAAACAAGGTAGCCGAGCTGCACCGCCCACGCGAAGCCATAGCCGAGCAGTACGTGCCGGTGCGGCATGTCACTGGTGTAGGTGGCCCAGAAGCCGGTCATGCGCGTTCCCCGTCGGGCAGGATCGCCGTTCTCCGCGCGACTGGCCCCAGCAGCGCTTTGGTTGCGGCATCGGACGCGCGCTCCCTGCGCAGCACACTGCTGTAACGCAGCGCAGCAACAAACAACCCCCACATGAGCCAGCCCGCGATGTTCCAGCGAAGGGCGGGGAGCATGGAAGCGTCAACGCCCGACCCTGGGCCCCCAAGAAAGACCGGCCCCGGGTGCTGCGTGCGCCACCAGCGAGTGCTCATATAGACGAGCGGCACGTCGAGGTAGCCGAAGATCGCCATAACGGCCGCAAGTGTCCGCATGGAGGCGCCTTCGGCAAAGCTCCGCAGCAGCAGGTACGCCAGGTAGATAAGCCACAGGATCAGGGTAGAGGTGAGCCGCTCGTCCCAGGTCCACCAGATGCCCCAGGCGGCGCGGCCCCACAGCGAGCCGGTGACCAGGCCGACCGTGCAGAAGACAACGCCCATCTCGGCCGCTGCCAGGGCAAGCGCGTCGGCCCTCATCGCAAGGCCGCTGTTGCGATTGCGCAGCAGGAGGTAGCTGACTGACGCTGCAAGATTGAGGGCGAAAAAGACGGAGGTGCCGATCCAGGCCGGAAGGTGGTAGTAGAAGATGCGGCTCAGGTCGCCCTGCGCAACATCGGCAGGTACCACGAAAAACGCGACCCGCAATCCGTTCGCAAGCACGAGCAGCGTGAGCAGCAGCCAGATGGAACGAGCAATCTTCATACTTCCGGGCACCCCTCCGAGCCGCATGTGCGCTTCGCTTAAGTGTAAATGTCCGGGCGGTGGCAGGCCGCCCGAGCCGTGCATCCCAGTGTGAGTCAATGCACTTCAACGTCGCGGTAAGGAAAGGGCGAGCACACTATGAGTACGGCTTTAGCTATTGCTGTGTTGGTGATCGGGAGCGCGTTATTTGTTGTGGGCATCGCAGGGCAGTTTGTGCTGGGCAAGCGCAGGCGGCAAGGCATCGCCCACACGCAGGACCGTGCCGGTGCTCGGATTGTGCTGACGCTCGGCTCTATCGTGATCGGGCTTTGGCTCATCATTGCGTCTGCTGCCGGCATTTTGCACGCCAACTCGCACCGTACCCCGGCCAACCCGGGCGGCAGTGATCCCGCAGCGGCTCGTTAATTCTTCGCCTCAGCCCTCACTATTCAGCACAAGGCCAAAGAGCAGCACTGCGGCGGCGGTAAAGATGACGTCATAGCCGGCGAGCAGCTTTACCCACAGCATCGGGTCGTTGTCCCCGGTAAATACCGCCGCCGCGCCGGAGGTCATTGCCAGCAGCGCCGGGATGAAGATAGGAAACAGCAGCAGCGGCAGCAGCAGCTCCCGCGAACGGGTGCGGAGCGAAAGCGCGGCAAAAAATACCCCGTTGCCGACCAGCGCCCAGGTGCCGAAGGGCAGAATCAGCAGCAGCATCCATGGGTTCCCCTGCGGGTCCAGGTTGTAGAAGATGACGAAGAGCGGGGCAAGCAGCAGCTCCACAACAGACACAAAAAGAAAGCCGGCCAGCACCTTCCCCAGCAGCAGCGTGGATGGCGGTGACGGGCTCATGCGCTGTGCATCGAGGACGCCGCCGCGCAGCTCGCGCGCCCACGTTTGGTTGAGCGCTCCGGTCGCGGCGAACAGGATCGCGACACACAGCACGCCGCCGGCAATTTGGCGCGCCTCCGCCCGGGTGGGGTCGAAGGCAAGCGAAAAGAGAACCACGACCAGCAGCGCCAGAAACAGCATGGCATTGAGCGCGTCCTTGGAGCGCCACTCCAGCTGCAGGTCCTTGCGAAGCTGCGCGAGCGTGGCTTGACAGTAGCGCCGGAGGGTGTCCGGCATTACGCGCTCCCGGGTAATGTGAGGTCGGCGGGCGCTGCCCCGGTCGCGCGCAGGTAGTCAGCCGGCGCAAGCAAGAGCTGCAGGCCGCGCTGCCCGGCGGATACGCTGATGCGCTCGTGGAGCTCAATGGTTTCGTCGGCCCAGGCGCGAAACGGCTTTTTTGCCTCCAGTACCGTAACGCCGCCGCGGATGTAGCCCGTGAGCGGCTGGACTTCCTTGAGAGGCGCGAGCGAAGCCGAGCGTGCGC
>CAXTMW010000175.1:1515-7688 GCA_964245455.1 uncultured Acidobacteriaceae bacterium | reverse complement strand
ATCACGCGGACAAGCTGCGGCTGATTGAGCTGGTCCGCCGCGTCTCTGAGGAGGAAGGGAAGCCGATCGGCATCCTGGCCGACCTGCAGGGGCCGAAGATCCGCACCGGCAAGCTCGAAAACCGCACTCCGGTGCTGCTCGAAGCCGGGCAAACGCTCCTGATTACGCCTCAGGACATCCCGGGCACCCGGGACCGGATCGCGACGACCTTCGTAACGCTGGCCGAGAACCTGGAGCCGGGCGCGCGCATCCTGCTCTCGGACGGGCTGATCGAGCTCCACGTCACGCGCATCCTCGGCGACGAGATCGAGTGCGCGGTGATCAACGGCGGGCTGCTCGGGGAAAACAAAGGCATCAACCTGCCCGGGATCGCGGCCAAGGTGCCGTCCTTGACCGAGAAAGACGCGGTCGACCTCGAGTTCGTCATCGGCGCGGGCGTGGACGCGATTGCGCTCTCGTTTGTGCGCAACGCTGAGGATGTGCGGCAGGTCAAGGACCGCATCCAGGCCGCCGGGGCCGATACCTGGATCATCGCCAAGCTTGAAAAGCCGCAGGCCATCGATAATGTCGACGAGATCCTGGAGATCGCGGACGGCGTCATGGTCGCTAGAGGTGATCTTGGCGTAGAAGTTCCGCCCGAAAAAGTGCCCGCCATGCAGAAGCTCATCATTCGCCGGGCCGCCGAGTACCGCAAGCCGGTCATCACGGCCACGCAGATGCTCGAGTCGATGATCGACAACCCGCGCCCGACCCGTGCCGAGGCCTCCGACGTCGCGAACGCGGTCTACGACGGCACCGATGCCGTGATGCTCTCGGCCGAGTCCGCCGCCGGCAAGTACCCGGTCGAGGCGGTCAAGATGATGGCGAAGATCGTGCTCGAAACCGAGCGCGAGATGCGCGAGCTGCCGCTCGGCCTCTCGTCGAGCTACCCCGTTCGCCCCAGCCGCCACGCGACCACCGTGCCCGAATCGATCTGCGAGTCGATGGCGCACGCCGCGAACGACCTCGATATCCGCGCGATCGCCGTGTTTACCGAAACCGGCTCGACCGCGCGCCTGCTCTCAAAGCGTGCGCCCAAGCCGCCGGTCTGCGCGCTGTCCAGCTCCCCGGCGGTGCTGCGCCGCATGAGCCTGCTGCGCGGGGTGTTTCCTCTGGCCTGCGGCAAAGCCGCCACCACCGAGCGCATGATTGAGACGGTCGAGCACGCGCTTGAGCAGAGCAGCTTCGCCCGCCGGGGCGACATCGTGGGCATCGTGGCGGGGACGCGAACGAACACCGGGTCGACCAACTTTATGCGCATGCACGTGCTGGGGGACCTGGTGGAGGAGCCTGGGCCGGTCAAGGCGAAGCGGGAAGAAGTCAGCGCGTGAAAGCAATGCGGAGGCATCTCGGTTCCGCCGCGACGGTCCTTCTTTTCCTTCATGCGCTTTCCTCCTCGGCGCGCCAGCTTCCGCCCCGGGCGCTCTCAGTAGCGACGAAGATTGCAAACACAACACCTGCGTCTGGGTCCCCTCAGACGACGCGCCGCATACGTTCCGAAGAGGTTCTCTCACATACTGGGTATCCGTTTCAGGAGATCGCGGAGGAGCATTCATCCTTCAGAAGGATGGCCTCGAGCTTCTTCACACAGATCTCAAAGATCTGGACGCGAGTGTGTCGATAGTTTGGAACCGCAAAGACGATCACTTTGCGATCACTTGGAGCGATGGTGGAGCAATCGGCAACTTCCATGTTCGCGTGTTCGCTGTTAGAGGAAGCCGCGTCGATGAGCTCGCCGGAGCAAGAACAGCGGAACTCGACTTTCGACAGCGTCATTTCTGCTACGCGAGAGGAAACAACACGCGGGCCTACACCTGGGTAGGACGGGACGAGCTCGCTGTCGTCACGTCGGTGTATCCGACAGGCGACTGCGGTGCGGACCTGGGGTATAGCGAGGCCTACATCGTCCGCGCTGCCGATGGTGGCATTGTGGATCATCTGACCTTTCGCGCGTTCCAACACTTCGCAAGTGCCCACCCGGAGTAATCCTGCCCCATATCGCGTCATCCGGAGCGACAAGGAGCTGTTCCTGGACACGATCGGCAGGCTTGTCCGGTAGACTCGCCCCATGGGCCGCATCCGCATCCTTACCGACCAGGTCGCCAACCAGATCGCGGCCGGCGAGGTGGTCGACCGTCCGGCCTCGGTGGTCAAGGAGCTGCTCGAAAACGCGCTCGACGCGCACGCGACGCGCATCCGCATCGAGATCGAGGGCGGCGGGCGCAAGCTGATCCGCATTACCGACAACGGGCACGGCATGGGCCGCGATGACGCGCTGCTGGCCTTTGAGCGGCACGCGACGTCGAAGATCCGCTCCTCCGACGACCTGCTCGGGATCGCGACGCTCGGCTTTCGCGGCGAAGCGCTGCCCTCGATCGCGTCCATTTCGCGGTTAGAGCTCGCGACCCGGGCGGCCGACGAGGACGCCGGAACGCGGATCGAGATCCACGGCGGTAAGCTTGCTCGGGTCGAGGACGCGGGCGGGCCCCCGGGCACGACCTTCACCGTTCAGGACTTGTTCTTCAATACACCCGCGCGGCGCAAGTTCCTCAAATCCGAGCAGACCGAGACCGCGCACGTCACTGCGCTGGTGACCCACTACGCGCTCGCGCACCCGGGGCGACATTTTGAGCTAGTTTCGAGCACGCACACGCTGCTAAACGCGCCGCCGGTTGCCCAATCCGAGGAGCGGGTCTACCAGATTTTCGGCCGCGACACGCTCGACGCACTGCTGCCGCTCGCGGCCGAGCGCCCGTTTGACCACGGCGGGCTGCCGGAGCCGCCGCCCTGGCGCCGCGACGAGGACTATGCCCGCCCCGAGCCCGGGCGCCTGCGGCTATCTGGCTTCACCTCGAAGCCGGAGCTGCAGAAGCTCAACCGCAACTCCATCTATATTTTTGTCAACCAGCGGCTCATCCGCGACCGGCTGATCCTCCACGCAATCGGAGAAGCCTACCGCAATGTCATCCCTCCGACCTCGTTCCCGGTCCTGCTGCTCTTCCTCGAGATGCCGCCGGCCGAGGTCGACGTCAACGTCCACCCGTCCAAGACCGAGGTGCGCTTCCGGCAGCCGTCCCTGATCCACGATTTTGTGCGCGACTCGATCCGGTTCACGCTGATGAAGGCGCGGCCTGCGGCATCGTTTCTCGATGCGCTGGCGTCCTCGCCGAACGGGAAAGACGCGTCCCTACATCCCAGCGCAGCGGCAAGCACACCCTCCGGCACCTCGTCGCCTTCGGCATGGGGTGACTACTCGACCGGGCAAACGCCGCTCCCAGAGCTGCTCCATGCCGAGCTTGTTGACTCCGAAGCTCCGGGCGCGCTTACGGCCTCGAACGCGGAGGCTTTTGCGCTGGAAGCGCCCATGCCCGCACCCGTCGCGGCCCACCTGCCGTTTGCCGGCGCAGCTCCGGGGCAGCCGGCGCTGCCGCAGAACGTGCCGCGCGACCGGGCCGGCGAGCCCGCGCATTCCGCTGACGCTGCCCCAAGCCTCAACGCGCTCGCCTCGCTCACCCCGCTCGGCCAGCTGCGCGAGTCGTTCATTCTCGCCACCAACGACGACGGCCTGTGGCTGATCGACCAGCACGTCGCGCACGAGCGCGTTCTTTTTGAAAAAATCCTCCGTGAGCGGGCGGTGGAGCGAGTCGGGCGCCAGCGCCTGCTGATGCCGCTGCTGATCGACCTCGCCCCGCACCAGATGGTGCTGTTTGCCCGTATCGCGCGCGAGCTCGAGCACAACGGCTTTGAGGCCGCACCGTTCGGCCCGCGCACGGTCGCGATCAAGGCCGCGCCCGTCGGCCTCGAAGGCCGGGCGCTCGAGCGCATGCTGGCCGAGGTGCTCGAACAGGTGGAGCACGAGCAGTCTGAGCCCCTCGAAGGGGCGCGCACGCGCATCGCCGCCTCGATTGCCTGCCACGCGGCCATCAAGGTCAACACGGCCCTCGACCCGGAGCGCATGCGCTGGCTCCTCGAGGAGCTGGGGCGAACCGAGCACCCGACCAGCTGTCCGCATGGGCGTCCCATCGCACTGCGGTATTCTTGGAAAGATATCCAGCGGGCTTTCGGGCGCATCTAGGCGAGCCTCGCCGTCTGGTATTCAGTTCAGCGAAGCAAGCTCTCATCGACCTTCCAATTGACCCAGGCAGTCTGCCCAGGCAGACCTACAGGCTCCGAGCTCGATCGTGAGTTCCGACCCGCTCTCCCAGTAAGGACGTACCCTTTTGACAGCAGAACAGCTCCAACACGCGCGCGCTGCCGCCTGGCGCCATGACGGCCGCGGCCTCCTGACCGGCGACGATGCCGCGGCATGGCTCCGCTCGACCGGCCTTGCCTTGTTTCTTCCCCGTCCCGCGCAGATCGCTGCCCCGGCCGGCTCCTTTGTGGAAGCGACGCTTGGCCGAGCGAACCCGACGCCGTCGCCGCGCGCGATCGAAACCGCGACCGAGCTGCTCCACCGCATGCTGGCCTCCTCCTCAGGCCAGGCACCGGCGGCGCTGAATTTGCTGGGAGCGCCCGGCGACCAGCCGGACTTCCTCATCACCGAGGAAACCCTGCCCTTTCTGTTCGCCCTGCGCGGCGACCGCGAGTGGACCCGCGGGCCGCGCGGCAAAAGTTCGCCGCTGGTGGTGGAGGTGTGGAAGCTGCTGCTTCGCGACGGCGCGCAAACCGCCGACGAAATCAAGAACAAGCTGGGCCGGCACCTGACCGAAAGCGCCGCGCTGCGCGCGCTCACCGAGCTGTGGACGACGCTGCGCATCGAGCCGGTGTACTCACCGGGTCAGGCGGACAGCGGTACGATCAGCGAGGGAACCCTCTGGCAGCTGCTCGAAACAACCCATGAGCCAGCCATGACCGCCGGCAGCGCCATGGCCCAGGGTATGGCGCTTTCCGCGCTGGTCTCGGTCTACCTCCAGTCCGCCGTTGCCGCGACCGGGGACGAGATCGAAGCGTTTCTGTCGCCGCTCGCCTCGCGTTCGCGTGTGCGGGACGCGGTGCGCGGCCTTCACGCCACACGGCAGCTGGGTGTGCGCCACCTGGGCGCAAACTAGCACTTTTTTGTGGACGGCAGCCTGCCCGACTTCAGGGTCGACTCCAGCGAGGCCCTGCCGCGCGAGCTAGCCGACATGCTGCCGGAAACGCCGGCTCCGGCCGACCTGGTGGTCGGCGATTCTGCGGGAGATTTTGAGGGCGGGCTCCGGATCGACGCCCTGTCGGACGCGGAAACCGAGCGCGAGCGCACGGTCGGTGAAGGCCGGAAGCGCTTTGTGGCCGGGCGCGCTGCGGGCGCAGAGGATCGCCGGAGCTTTGGGCCGGCGCGCCCGGGCGGTAAAGGCCCGGGTGGGCCGCGCAAGACCTTTGGCGGCCAAGGGGAAGGGGCGCGCCGGAACTTTGGCGCGCCGGGGAAGAGTTTTGGCGAACGCGGACCGTCGCGCCCCGCGGCAGGCCCTCGGGAGGGCGCTCGTTCAGGCCCCGGTGCAAGCGCCGGCTCGGGCAGTGGTTCGGGCACGCGTCCGGGCAAAGAGGACGGCGCCGGGAAGCCGTTCTTCGCGCGGGAGCCCTGGAAAGAAAACCGGAAAGAAAGCTCTGGCCCGGGAAGACCGGCGCGGCCTGTCGCAGAGCAGGGCGGCTCTGACGGCGGGCGGGAGAATGCCCGTCCCGAACGGCCCGGTACGGGCCGCTCGGCGGCTTCGGCCGGTGAACGCCGACCATTTTACGGTGCACCGGCCTCGTCGTCTCGCGCCCCGACCTTCCGCAAGGACGAAGACCGGAAGCCGTTTTCGCCGCGCGGGGAGCAACGCGGCCCGCGCGCAGCAGGACCTGCAGAGCAGGAGGGCGGCGCTCGTCCACCCCGCCAACCCTTTGCGCCGCCAAATGACGGGGATCGCAAGCCGTTCCCGCCGCGGGGGGGCAGCCGTCCATTTTCCTCTGGCGGCGACCGCAAGCCCTTGGCTGCCCGGGACGGGAGCCGCCCAACCCCGGGCAATCGCAAACCCTTCCCTTCGCGCGAAGGGAGCCGGCCCTTTCCGCCGGGAGGCGATCGTCAACCGTTTTCTCCGCGGGACAGCGGTCGGCCTTTCGCGCCGCGAGGGGACCGGAAGCCGTTCGCGCCGCGTGACAGCGGTACGGGGGAGCGC
>CAXTMW010000175.1:0-1505 GCA_964245455.1 uncultured Acidobacteriaceae bacterium | reverse complement strand
AGCCGTTTGCTCCCCAGAAGGGCAAGTCGTTTGCTCAGCGGGAAGGTGCCCGGCCGTTTGCGCCGCGCGGCGACCGCAAACCATTTGCTCCTCGCGAAGGCGGAGCTCCCGGCCGGCGGACGTTCGCTCCGCGAGCAGGCGCACCCAGCGGAGAAAGCGAGCGCCGCCCGTTTGTCCCACGAGATAGCGAGGAAAGCCCGCAGCGCACCGGCGCCGCAGGGACGGCGCCGCCCAGGCGTTTCGCCGCTGCAGAAGGGCGGCCTTCACGCCCTGGAGCGCCTGCCCGCCCAGCGCGTCCCGGCGGAAAGCGCCCACGCACCTCCCCGTTTACCTCCTCAGGCAAGGCGCGAGCGGGCGTGGGGGCGACCGGCCGCCCCGGGCCCCGTTCCGGATCAGGTTCCGGAGCGGGCCCTGGAGGACGCGCCGGACGGCCGGGAAAGCCCGCGTCGGGCCGCAAACCCGGCGCGCCGCCGCGCAAGCCCGGCGCGAAAGGACCCGGCACAAAGGAGCCCGGAAAGGGTCCGAGGCGTGACGGATGAGCTTCCCCGCCCCGCGACAAAGCCCGGGAAGCACCAATCACATTCTGGCTATTGACGGCCCGGCCGGAGCGGGCAAAAGCACCCTCGCGGCCCGCATGGCCGAGCGTTTCAGCCTGCTAAACATCGAGACCGGGGCCATGTACCGGGCCTTTGCACTCAAAGCGGTCACCCTCGGGATCGCGCTCGACGACGCGGCCGCGCTTGCCCACCTGAGCGAGCAAACGACCATCGAGCTGCTGCCGGATGCAGCCGGAAACCGGGTTCTGCTGGACGGAGACGATGTGACCGCGCGCCTCAGAACCCGCTCTATCTCGGATGGGGCCTCCCGGGTCAGCGTGCACGGGCCGGTGCGCGGGTGGATGGTTCGGCTGCAGCAGGAGCTTGGCTCGCGCGCGCTGCCGGCCGGTACCCGCGGCATTGTGATGGAAGGCCGCGACATCGGCACGGTCGTGTTCCCCGAGGCCAGCCTGAAGATTTTTCTTTCGGCCACGCCGGAGGCGCGCACGGAGCGTCGGCTTGCCCAGGAGCATGGCGGTGCCCCCGAGACGCTCGATCGAGCTGCCTTGCTTGCGGCCATGGAGAAGCGGGACGCGCGTGATCGGTCCCGCGCCGAAAGCCCGCTGCGGGCCGCCGACGATGCCGTCCAGATCGACTCGACCGCACTCACCCTGGATCAGGTCACGGCGCGCATCGAGGTGCTGGTGCGGGAACGCTGGCGCCTGCCGGGCGCCTGAACACTCTATTGCACGGTGGGCGTCGGCAGATCCTCCGGCGTGCGCAGATGACGAGGCCGCTCCTTCGGCGCACCCGGGGCTGGATCGGCCGGGGCCGCCGGGCCGGCCTGACTGGCCTGCCCGTCCTGCCTACGGTGGACAGTGAGGTCGCCGTGGTCGGTTGACAGCGCGAGGTGCGGTCCACCCTGGCCGACCTGCCCGCCGATCGTTTTTTCACCCGAGCGCGATGCCT
>CAXTMW010000174.1:5713-7695 GCA_964245455.1 uncultured Acidobacteriaceae bacterium | reverse complement strand
AACCTGGCGCTCGCGGCCGCGCTCATCGGTGTCCCGACCCTGTTTTTCTGGTGCGTCCGCCTGGACCAGAACGTGGGCTCGCGCTTCTTCTACTACCTTCCGGTCGCGGTCGCGATCCTGCTGGCGCGAACCTGGCCTGAGCTGGGCATGCGGCGAGCTCTGGCTTTCCGCGTGGCGTTCGGGGCGTGGCTCGTGCTGCTGGCCGCGCCGCTCTATCGCGAGTCGCTGACCTTCCGGTACATGCAGTTCAGCAGCGTGCGCAGCATTGCCGAAGCGCTCGCAAGCTTGCCGCACAAGGGGACGATGCTGGCCTCGGAGGCGGGTTTCGTGCCGTTCTACTCCGGGTGGCCGGCGGTGGACTCCTGGGGACTGAACACGCCGGAGTTTGCCCACCGCTTCTTCCAGGCCAGCGATGTCGGGCGGATCGGGGCGGACTTGATCGTGACCCATCCCGACCTGGGAGACCGCTGTATGGCCCCGCCGGGCACGCGCGGAAGTTTCCCCGATCGATCCTGGCCGCACATGACCGCGAACCTGGTCGCAGGGGCCGAAGCAGCCGGGTACGCACTATGGCTGACGCCGTACGGCTCGGAGTTTTACCGGCGCAGCAAGCACTGGAGCGGCTATGGAGGCATGCAGGCAGGCGACCGGGAGTGCTGGTTTGTGCGGCGAAGCTCGCCGTTGCGATCGGCGCTGGAGCAGGTGCTGCAAGACCACGGGGGCGTGGGGCCGGAGAATTCAGTGGTGCTGGAGCGAGGGCGCCGATAGCTGCTCTTTTGCATTTCCGTGAAGACCGGCAGGCGCTCAACCTGCCGGAAACCGCCGCCGAACTACATCACCAGCGCAACCCGCTCCAGCTCGGCCTGCATGCAGTCCGGTTCACACTGGCCGCCGTCCATGCGGATCACCGCGTCCTGAATCAGGCGCGCGTTGGCACCGTAGCCGCGTCCATTCAGAAAAGCCGCCAGCAGCTCCGAAGCCTGAAACATATCGATGTCGGTCTGCATCAGCACCGCGCGCAAGGCACCCAGGTCATTGCTGTCAAACTTCTCAACGCACTTGGAATCCTTCATGGCAGCCTCCTGTCCTTCTCCGAAGTTGCTTGCTGCAGTCCGGCTAAGCGATAGGAGCAGAAAAATGCGTGGAGTGTTGTAAAGTGACCATCTTTTGTGTGCCCCAATGTGAAACAGCTAGCGATCCGTGTCTCCATCTGGTACCGCTTCAGTTGCGATCAGCACGGGAATGCCGTCCCGCAAGGGGTACCGGCGGCCGCAGCCGGGGCACGCAATGGCGTTCGCGAGCGCCTGGAGCGGCCCGTGGCACACCGGGCAGGCGAGCAGCGCCAGCGCGGCGGGCGGTATGGAAGGAGAGTCGGGCGGCATCTCTGGATTCTATGGTCTGCTTTGTACAGGGCGGCGACCCCTTGAGAGGAGCGCGATGCTGCGGGTAGGGCTGACAGGCGGGGTAGGCAGCGGGAAGAGCGCCGTAGCGCTGCTGTGGGCCGAGGCCGGGGTGCCGGTGCTGCAGGCCGACGCGCTCGGGCGCGCCATGATGGAGCCGGGGGAGCCGGTTTACCTTGCCATCGTGGAGCAGTTCGGGCCTGGGGTGGTGCAGCCCGATGGGCAGCTGGACCGGGCGGCGCTGGCGCGGGAAGCGTTTGCGGGCGGGCGCCTCCCTGAGCTGAATGCAATTGTGCACCCGTCGGTAATCGCGGCGCAGGACCGCGAGCTGGACCGTCTGGAAGCCGAGGGGCAGCCCCTCGCGGCGGTCGAGTCGGCGCTGATCTTCGAGGCTTCCGGGGAAGCATTCGTGGAAGCTTCCGGAGCGGCTTTCGAAGAGGTGCCGGAGCAGCACGGCCAGGCACCGGCGAGCGCGCCCGGCTGGCGCCGCCGCTTCGGCGCGTTCGTGCTGGTCGCGGCGCCGGAAGATCTGCGGGTAGAACGCTTTGTGCTGCGCGTGGGCGGGCCGGAGGCCAGCGAAGC
>CAXTMW010000174.1:1674-5703 GCA_964245455.1 uncultured Acidobacteriaceae bacterium | reverse complement strand
GTTGGCGTTGGCCCACTGCTGGGGGTAGGCGTAGGCGCTGCGGTCACAGCTGCCACCGCTGTAGCGGCCGGCGCCGTCGCCGGCGGAGTAGGAGTCTCCCAGGGCGACATAGTGGGTTCCCGGCGCGGCGGCCGTCTGCGCGAGGACGCGCGCCGGCGCATGGCGGCGCAGCTGCCGGAAGACTGGAAGCGCGCCCGCTGCGACTACGTCATTGAAAACGACCGCACGCTGGTGCTGCTGCGGCGGGAAGCGCTCCGGGTACTTGCGGCACTGCGCGAGCGTGCCGCGCGGCATGGATCGAGCGCCCCTGCGCTTTAGAATGGCGAGTGCGGCGGGTTGCGGCGCGTGGAAGCAGGAGGCAACCGCCGCATGCAAACAAGACTGCGAATTTGCGGTCTAAGGGGAAAGAGGACGCACGATGATCGCGCGACGACTTCTGTTTACTGCCCTGCTGGTGTCCGGCGTCTGGTACGCCGCTTCCGGCCGCCTGTTTGTGTCGCACCTGCCCGCGGTCGAGCACCTGCTGCCCGCCCTGAGCGACAAGCTGCCCGTCAGCCGCTCCACCGCACCGCTCGTACTCGAAGAGGTCCGGGCCGCGCCCGAGTACGACACCGAGGAGGTCAACAATATCTTGGTTTACAAGCGGTTGCTGCCATCGGTTGTCAACGTGACCTCGACCACGGTGCAGATGGATTTTTTCTACGGCCCGGTGCCGTCGCAGGGCCAGGGGTCGGGCTTTATCCTTGACCGGCAGGGCCACATCGCGACCAACTACCACGTCATCGCAGACGCACAGAACATCGAGGTCCAAACCTCCGACAAGCACCGCTACAAGGCCCACCTGGTCGGCGGCGACCAGCGCCACGATATCGCGCTGCTGCAAATTGACGCGCCCAACCTGCAGCCGGTGCTGCTCTCGCAGTCCCACGACCTGGTTCCGGGGCAGAAGGTCTACGCAATCGGCAACCCCTTCGGGCTGAACGGGACCATGACGACCGGCATTATCTCGGCCATCCGGTCGGTGCGCGACCCGCTCGGCGGCAACATTGATAATGCCATCCAGACTGACGCCGCGATCAACCCCGGCAACTCGGGCGGGCCGCTGCTCAACTCGCGCGGCGAGGTCATCGGGATCAATACGATGATTGCTACCAACCCGAACCAGCCGAGTGACCAGAGCGCAGGTATCGGCTTTGCTATTCCGATCGATACGGCGCGTGCGGTGCTCGCGGACTTTCAGCGGTACGGCCACTCACGCCGCCCGTCGCTCGGCATCGCATCCATTGCGATTGGCCCGGAGCTGGCGCAGCAGATGGGCCTCGCCTCGGACTCGGGCATGCTGGTCATCAAGACTGTGTCGGGCGGCGCGGCCCAGCAGGCCGGGCTGCGCGGCGGCTCAGAGCGCGCCTACCTGGGCAATATGGAGATCCTGCTCGGCGGCGACTTGCTGATTGCGATCGACGGCCAGTCGGTGAGCTCGAGCGAGGACATTTCCGACGTGATGGACAAGCACCAAGTGGGCGATGCAATCACGGTGACTTTTTACCGAGGCAAACGGCGCATGACCGCGAAGCTGAGCCTGGGCGAGGCCGGGCAGCAGCAGGCCTAAGCGGGTGTAGTGAAACAGGCCACGTGGTTCGTGCTGCGCAATCGAGTATTGTGGTTTTGGAGGCAACGATGGCGACACTGGAGACCGCGGAAGGAACGGCGAAAGGTCTGCGCCAGGTCATTCAAGACCTGATTACACCCGATCTGCGCGAGCTGAAAGCAGATGTCAGGAATATCAAGGAACGGCTGGACCGCATGGACCAGCGAATGGATCACATGGATAGCCGGTTTGATCGTCTTGAGCAGATGATGATGGCGTCTTTTGACGCTCTTCGCCGTCAGCTCGACACCTACAACGACGTTCAGGTGCTCAAGGAACGCATGGCCCGCATGGAAGGCGAGCGCAGTACCAAGCCTGCCGCCTAGCTGCTTATGCCTTTGGAAAGGTCGTCCTGAGCGGAGCCCCGCAGGGGCCTAACCGCAGCGCTTCGCGCCAAGTATCTTCCGCCCGCATCTATCCGCGCGCTCGCTTCCGCAGCCGCGCCGCCAGTTGTCCTGGCAAATCCGAACCCGTCAGCGCCAGCACCGCGCAGCACAGTACAAGCCACAGCACGGCGCCCCCGGCGATAAGCACAGCTTCCTCCGCCCGCGACAGCCCGGCGGGCAGCGCCGCGCGCACCAGAGCCAGCGCCCCCCCACTCACCACGGCAGCACCCAGCGAACGCGCGAGCTCGCGGCCGTCAAGCCCCACGAGCGGCACCATGGCTCGCCGATGCAGCAGCAGCGCGAAGACACCGGCCTGGACGGCGATCCCAAGATCCGACGCCCAGGCCAGCCCCGGCGCGCCCAGCGTACGAAACAGCAGCGCATACACTGGCAGCGACCCGACCACGATCGCGGTGGAAGCAAGCATGGGCGTAAGCGTGTCGCCGGCGGCGTAGAAGGCGCGCGCATAAATGGCCTGCGCGGACCAGAAGCACAGCGACCCCGAGAAGATGGTGAAGTAGAGCGCGACCGTGCCGGCGTCCGAGCGCCCGAACAAGCCGCCGCGGAAGAAAAAGTCGACCGCGGGCGGCCCCATTGCAACCATGAACGCCGAAAGTAGCAGCGAAAATGCCGCCAGCCGCGACACGGACTCGTTGACTGAGCTGGCAAACGGCCGGTTTGCTTCCTTGCCGAACAGCGAGGCCAAAAACGGCAGCGATGCCGCCCCGGCCGCCTGGCCCAGGGTCTGCGGCACGCTGAACAGCTGCTTCGCGTTCAAAAACAGCGTCACTGCGCCCGGAATGCGCGATGCGAAATGGGCGATGATCCACGCATCGACCGTGACCAGCGAAAAGCCCAGAATCAGCGGCAGCGTTTTGCGGAACCACTCACGCAGGCCCGCGTTGCGGAAGTCAAGCCGCAAACGGAGGCGCATGCCGGAAGCGCGCGCGCCCAGGCCGTTGACCGCGAATGGCCCCAGGATGACCCCGGCAAGGCCGCCCCAGGCGATCGAGGAAACCCCGAGCCGACGGAACAGCAGCACACCCCCGAGAATCATGCCGATGTTGTAGATAAGCGGCGCAAACGCCTGGAGGGTGAACTGCTTGCGCGCCAGCAGCACGGCCCCGAAGATACCGCCGCCGAAAAAGAACAGCTGCCCCGGCAGGATAATGCGGGTCAGATGGACGCACAGCGCAAACTCGGCGGGATCTTTCACAAAGCCGGGGAAAGCGTAGCGGACGTAGGCGGGTGCAAGAAACTCGGCCGCAACAATGGCCAGCCCGAGCACCAGCATCATGGTCGTGAAAATGACCGAAAGCGCTTCCTCGCCTTCCTGCTCGCGCCCGCCCTCCCGGTAACGCGTCAGCATGGTGACAAAGGTGATGGAGGTAGCGCCGCCGATCAGGAAGTAGGAGATCGTGTCGGGCAGCTGAAACATGGCGTTGAAGGCATCGGCAGCCGGTGTTTTGCCCAGCAGGTACAGGATGTACTTGACGCGTACCAGCGAGATGACCTTGGAGCCAAGCGCCGCGACGCCCAGCAGCAGCGTCGCCGTAAACGCGGTGTGGGCGTGGCTGGGGCGCAGAGTTTCGAGGACGCGGCTCAAAGACGAGCGCGGGACGGACTCCTGGGCGGGGGGCATCGCGCTCGATTTTACGCGGGACTGGAGGCGCTTCCGGAGGAACCGGCAGCGTGAGCGCCACTTTCGGCAACTCTCGTCCCAAAATGGACTCTAATGGTTGGAAATGCCCGAGAAGGGCACAGGAGACAGCGCGCATGGCAGAGGAGCGAGGAACGGGCAGGGGTCTGCAGTCGCGTCCTCGCTTCGAAAAGAGCTGGAAACGGCAGGCAGCTTACCGATTTCTGCCGGTGGCGGCAGCGGCGCTCGTTAGCGTCTCGATCGGGGCGAGCCCAGCCGCGTTGGCACAGGCGACTACCTCCGGGCTGCCCGCGGCACAGACCACGCCCGAGCTGCCGGCCGCGCCGGCACCTGTG
>CAXTMW010000174.1:537-1664 GCA_964245455.1 uncultured Acidobacteriaceae bacterium | reverse complement strand
CTGTGACCAGCACGAGTTCGCGCACGCTCAATCTTGGCGCAACCTCGGGCAGCACCGGCGTGGGCTCCGCGGTGGGCGGCAGCACCTGCGGCGGCAACCCCATCCAGGTGCCGACGCAAAGCTCGCTCTTCAATCCCTACCTTGGCAGCCTCCAGGCGGCCCCAGCCACGCCGCAGGTGATCCCGCTCGTTCTTGACGACGTCTTCCGGATGGGGATCGCGAACAATCTTGGCCTGGTGTACTCGAAGCAGGCCGAGCAGCAGCAATACTCGCAGCGCCTCCAGGTGCTCAATGTGCTGCTGCCGAATATCGATGTGCAGGGCTCGACCGCGTACCACGAGTTCAACCTCGAAGCGGAAGGCTTCCGCCCGGACGCGCTGACGCAGTTTTCCAAGCTGCTCCCGGCTTCGGTCGCGACCAGATTTCCCTTCACCGTCAAGGTCGACGTCACGCAGGGGCAGGCTGTGCTGTCGCAATATCTGTTCAATCTATCCGGCCTTGACGCGGTGCGCGCCTTCGGGCACCTCCTCAAAGCCACCGCCGAAACTTCGGCTTCGTCGCGCGGCACCGTCGTTCAGAATGTGGGCACTGCCTATCTCCGGGTGATCGCGGCCGAGGGGCAGATCGCCTTTGACCAGAGCCTGCTCAAGACCGACCAGTCTGTGCTGTACCAGAGCCAGCAGGAGCACCAGGCGGGCATCCTCGCCAACCTCGACGAGCTGCGGGCGCGCGTGCAGGAGCAAACCGAGGAGCAGTCGCTCATCGCGGACCAAAACACGCTGGCCAAGGCGAAGATCGCCCTGAACCGCGAGATCGGCCTGGCCCCCGAGCAGGAGATCAGCGTCGCCGACACTTCGCCCTTTGCCGATCTCCAGGCCATGACGCCGGAGGACGCGGAGCGGGAAGCGCTCTCGCTGCGCCAGGATTACCTGAGCGCGATTGAGCAGGTACAGGCAGCGCAGGAAGAGCGCAAGGTAGCCATCCGCGAACGCTACCCGACCCTGCTGTTCAACGGCAATTACGGCGTGACCGGCATCTCCGGCGGCGTGTACCACGGCACACTCGCGGCGGTCGGGACCCTGCAAATTCCCGTCTTTCAGGAAGCGAAGTTTCGCTCGGACCGCGAT
>CAXTMW010000174.1:0-527 GCA_964245455.1 uncultured Acidobacteriaceae bacterium | reverse complement strand
ACTACGGGCTGCAGAACGCCCGGGCGCAGGTGGGCAACCTGCGCTCGCAGATCGGCCAGCAGGTCCGCGGGAGCCTGATCGATCTCCAGTCGTCCGCCGCGACCCTGGCGCTCGCAACAAGCAACCTGCAGCTGGCACAAGTGGCGCTTGGACAAGCCGTCGAGCAGTTCCAGGCCGGCGTTGAGGATAACCTGCCGGCTATCACCGCGGCCTCTACCCTCGCGCAGGCGCAGGTCGAGTCGATCTACGCGAGCTTCCAGTACAACCAGGCCAAGCTGAACTTCGCGCAAAATCTAGGCCGCCTCGATGTGAACTTTCACCCGGAGTGGCAGGGTGGGCGGCCCGCCGGCGTGTTGAGTGACCGCGCGGCGATGGGGCATTGAAGTTGATGATGAGCGGAAAACAAGGCGTTTGCGGCGGGTTGCTGGGGCTATTGCTGCTGGCCGGGTGTGGCCACGCAAGCTCGACCAAGAACAACTCAAAAGAAACCTCGGGTACTTCGAAGGACTCCGGAAAAACCTTCACAC
>CAXTMW010000173.1:2470-7703 GCA_964245455.1 uncultured Acidobacteriaceae bacterium | reverse complement strand
CCCGTGAATAGTCAATCTCCGGGAAGATCAGCTGGTCCCGCATGCCGAGCGTATAGTTGCCGCGCCCGTCAAAGCTCTTGGTCGAAACGCCGCGAAAGTCCCGTACCCGCGGCAGCCCGATCTGGATCAGCCGGTCCAGAAACTCATACATCACCTCGCCGCGGAGGGTCACCATGGCGCCGATCGGCATGCCCTCACGCACCTTGAACGCCGCAATCGACTTCTTGGCGCGTGTGGTGACGGGCTTTTGCCCGGCGATCGAGGCGAGGTCGGCCACCAGCGGGTCGAGCAGCTTCGAATTCTGGGTAGCTTCGCCAAGACCCATGTTCAAGACGATCTTTTCAAGCCGCGGAACCGCCATCGGGTTTTTCAGGCCAAGCTCTTTCTGGAGAGCCGGCTTAATTTCTGTCAGGTACTTCTGCTTCAAACGTGCTGCCATGCGCTTCCTCTTTCTTGCCCGGTCTCGGAGTGGCAGGGCCGTGTACCGTTGCGGACACTTGCGTCTTACGCTTTCGTGGTTCTACCCAATCCGACGCACTACTTGCGGACCGGCAGCACCTTGTCACACTTGCGGCAGATGCGCACCTTGGTGCGCTGCTCGCCTGCGCCTTCAAAGCGGAAGCCCACGCGAGACGGTCCGCAATCCGGACATACCAGCATCACATTTGAGATCTGGAGCGGCGCTTCCTTCTCGGCTACCCCGCCCTTGATGTTCTTCTGCGGGTTCGGCTTTACATTTTTCTTGATGACCCGAATGCCCTGCACCAGAATCTTGCCCTCCTCCGGAAAAACGCGGAGCACCTTTCCCTGGCGCCCCTTGTCCTTGGCGGAGCCGGTAATAACCTCAACTGTGTCGTTGCGCTGAATCTTCAATGCTGCCATGTTCGGACCCCCTTACCCTGCCGCCCTTCCGCGACCCTGCCTAGATCACTTCGGGCGCGAGCGAAACAATCTTCAGAAACTTCTTATCGCGCAGCTCGCGAGCCACCGGCCCGAAAACGCGCGTCCCGATCGGCTCGCCCGCTTCGTTAATCAGCACGCCCGCATTTGAATCAAAGCGAATGTAGGTACCGTCCTTGCGGCGAACCTCCTTGCGCGTCCGCACGATAACCGCCTTGACAACCTTGCCCTTCTTCACCTGGCCATCCGGCGAGCTTTCCTTGACGGCTGCCGTGACGACGTCGCCGAGTGAGGCGATCTTGCCGGTACCCCCGCCAAGCGGCAAAATCACCTGGAGCTTGCGGGCGCCCGAGTTGTCGGCCACCTCAAGCATCGTTCTCATCTGTACTGCCATACCTGCTGCCTCCGCCTGCTGCGCCTGCCTGTTTACCTACTGCATGACCGGAGCGGAAACACGCCCCGCTTCTTCCGCCTGCGCCAAAGCCGAACGGCGCACAATCTCCTCGAGCTGCCAGCGCTTCAGCTTCGAGAGCGGGCGCGTTTCCCGAATGCGCACCACATCTCCAACCCGCGCCGAGTTCTGCTCATCGTGCGCATAGAACTTCTTACTCGTTCGCATCACGCGTTTGTATTTCGGATGCGCCCGGGCCATCTCGACTTTGACGACAATGGTCTTCTCCATCTTGGTCGAAACTACCGCCCCTACCTTCTCATTGCGACGCGACGCGGGCTGGGCCTGCATCGCTGCCGCACCCTGCCCCGCGCCGGCCTCGATCTCGTTCTCCGCCTGGTTCTCTGGCATCCCTTAGCTCACTTCCCCGGCGCCGGCCTTGGCCTTGCGCCCTTGTGTTCCTGCTGTTGCGGCGCTGCCAGCCGCACCGCGAATGCCCAGTGCGCGTTCGCGCTCAATGGTCTTGATGCGCGCTACGTCCTTCTTGAGTGTGCGCAGCTTCTTGACGCCTTCGGTCTGGCCGAGCTTCAACTGAAAGCGAATCCGGAACAGCTGTTCGGTTGCTTTGCGCGCTTCTTCCTGCAGCTCAGCTTCGCCGAGCTGTCGTACCTTGATTGCTTCCATGGATCTCTCGTCTTCCCGGGACGCCGCCCCCGTGAACCTGTCGCCAGGCGAGGAGCGGGTCTCCCGTTCGTTGGTGCTCGCTGCTTACTTCGTGCTTGCCACTTCCTGTTCGTCGCTTCCTGATCGTCACTTCCAGGCAGCTTCGCAGGTAAAGGCTTTTTATGCCGCCAAGGTCAACCAACTAAGCATACATGCTTTGCCGCACCCGTGCCAGCCAAGCCCCGGGCGTTGCCGGCGTGCTACTTTGCTGCCGGTGCTTTCACGTCATGCCGCTGCACAAAGCGTACCCGCAAAGGCAGCTTGTTGGCCGCGAGCCGCATGGCTTCTTCGGCGATCTCGGGCGTTACACCCTCCATCTCGAAGAGCATCTTGCCCGGTCGGATCACCGCAGACCAGTGATCCGGTGCGCCTTTCCCTTTCCCCATACGGGTTTCGGCCGGCTTCTTCGTGATGGGCTTGTCCGGGAACAAACGCAGCCAGATCTTGCCGCCGCGCTTGATAAAGCGGGTCATCGCGATACGGCTTGCCTCAATCTGCCGATCCGTGATGTACCCGCACTCCATCGCTTTCAGACCATACTCGCCGAACGCGAGCTCGGCGCCCCGCCAGGCTTTGCCCTTCATGCGCCCGCGCTGCTGCTTGCGGAACTTTACCCTCTTCGGACTCAACATAGCTTTTCATCCTCTTCTCGTTCTGGCGCTGCTGCCGCACTCGCCTCACTCGTACTGAAAGCAGGCGTGCTAGTCTTCGCGCTCAAGGTCGCTGACACGTTCCTCAAGCGAGGCCATTCGTTCGCTGAAACCGACCACAAAAGCTTCATTCGCCTTGAACTTCGACTCGAAGCTGACGGCCCATTTGCGGAATTCTTTGAGCAGCTTGGTCTCAACCGCTTCGTCGCGCTCGATCAGCTCGAGCTTTACCGCGTCCAATCGATCCAGGATAGCGATCTTGAATTCGTCCAGATCCTCTCGGATGCCGGCCCGCAAACCATCGAGCCGTATCAAAACTTGTCTAGGTCAGCGTTGCTTGCGTACTCTTCCGCCATCCATTTATCCCCGGACTCCCAGCTGCTTCCTAGAAGACCGGCGCGCTCGCCCCGGCCACCTGCGGCACCGTCCGCCGCTGCTGGTAGATGTCGCCGCGATACACCCAGGTCTTGACCCCAATAATGCCGTAGGTCGTGTGCGCCTCGGCAAAGCCGTAGTCAATGTCGGCGCGCAGCGTGTGCAGCGGCAGACGCCCCTGCAGGTACCACTCCGACCGCGCGATTTCGTTGCCGTTCAAACGGCCCGATACCCGCACCTTGATGCCTTTGCACCCAAACCGTAGCGCCGAGTCGACCGCCTTGCGCATCGCGCGGCGAAAGCCGACCCGCTTTTCGAGCTGGAGCGCGATGTTTTCCGCCACCAGCTGCGCATCGAGTTCGGGCTTGTTCACCTCGAGAATGTCGATGAATACATCGCGGTTGGTACGCTTCTGCAGTTCGAGCTTCAGCTTGTCGATCTCGGTTCCCTTGCGCCCGATGATGATGCCTGGGCGCGCAGTGCGGATGATCAAACGAAGCTTGTTGCCGGGGCGCTCGATCTCGACCGAGCTCACGCCTGCTGCCTTCAGCTTTTCCTTCAACTCGCGCTTCAGCTTGACGTCCTCAACCAGCAGCTTATCGTAGTCGCGCTCCACAAACCAGCGCGAGCGCCAGGGCTTATTGACCCCGAGGCGAAATCCATACGGATGAACTTTCTGACCCATCGTTTCCTCTTCCCTGTCTCAAGCCCTGTCCGCCCGCGCCGTCCAGGGCGCGGGCGGTCCTGCCAAACTGTCGCGGCCGGCAGTCTATCCGGCCCGGCGCTAAGCCTTCGCGAGTGCCTTGCGGCGTCCCGGTGTTGTATCCGTCACGCCCACCGTTTTCGCGGAGCGCTTGGCCGTCGATTTGCCGCCGCGGATACGTTTTTCCTCGCCCGCCTCCGCACCGCCCACCCCGGCGTTCTCTCCAAGCTCCGCGACCGAAATCGCGATGTGCGCCATGCGGCGCTGATAGCGGAACGCGCGGCCCATCGGCGCGGGACGAATCCGCTTCATGCGCGGGCCGTCGTTTGCGATCGCCGTCTTGACGTACAGGTTGTCCACGTCCACGTCGAGGCCCTGCTCGCCGCTCAGGTAATTGGCGTTCTGGAGTGCCGACCGCAGTACTTTTTCAACCAGCGGCGCCACGCCCTTCTTGGTGAACATGATCGTATTGAGCGCCTGCTCCACCGGTAGACCCTTGATCAGGTCCAGCACCAGCCGTGCTTTTTGCGGGCTCACCCGCTGGAAGCGCGCTTCCGCACGGAACTCTCGTGTATCGAGCTGCATCGTTCCCACCTTCTTGCGTGCACTTGTTCAAGCAACACGCGGCACGCTTACCGCGCCTTGGCCGAAGCCTCGTTCGATTTCGCAGTGTGGCCCTTGAAGGTCCGGGTCGCGGAAAACTCGCCCAGCTTGTGCCCCACCATGTTTTCAGTCACATAGACCGGGATGAACTTCTTCCCGTTATGCACTGCGATCGTGTGCCCGACAAACTCGGGAAAGATCGTCGAGCGCCGCGACCAGGTCTTGATGACTTTCTTCTCATTGGCCGTGTTCATCGCTTCCACCTTGACCATCAGGTGGCCGTCGATGAACGGGCCTTTCTTTGCCGAACGTGCCATCTCTGTTCCTCACTGGCGCTCTCGGCGCCGTTCCTTACAAATCTCGTTGCGGGCCATCGGCGCGCCATCCCGCGAAGCGCAATGGCCGCACCGCGGCGCCTACTTCTTGCGGCGATTCACGATAAAGACGTCGGTACGCTTGTTATTGCGGGTCTTGTAACCCCGTGTCGGCTGGCCCCATGGAGTCACCGGGTGGCGACCGCCGGAGGTTTTGCCTTCGCCGCCGCCATGCGGATGATCGACCGGGTTCATGGAAACACCGCGGTTCGCGGGGCGGATGCCTTTCCAGCGGTTGCGGCCGGCCTTGCCGATGGTGACATTCTCATGATCTGTATTGCCTACCTGCCCGATCGTTGCCATGCAGGTGATCAAAACACGCCGGGTCTCGCCCGAGGGCAGCTTCAAGAGCGCATACTCGCCTTCCTTCGCGACAAGCTGCGCCGAAGCTCCGGCCGAGCGCACCATCTGTGCGCCCTTGCCCGGGCGCAGCTCGACGTTGTGTACCGTGGTGCCGGCCGGGATATTGACGAGCGGCAGCGCGTTGCCGACCAGAATATCGGCCTCCGGCCCG
>CAXTMW010000173.1:0-2460 GCA_964245455.1 uncultured Acidobacteriaceae bacterium | reverse complement strand
CTCATGATCGTCTGCCCGACCTTTAAGCCGACCGGCTGGATGATGTAGCGCTTCTCGCCGTCTGCGTAGGAGATCAGCGCGATGCGGCTGGAACGGTTCGGGTCATACTCAATCGTAGCGACCTTGCCCGGCACGCCATATTTTTCACGCTTGAAGTCAATCAGGCGCAGCATCTTCTTGTGGCCGCCGCCTTGGTGACGCATCGTCAGGTCGCCCGCGTTGCGGCGCCCACCGGTTCGCTGCTTCACCACCACGAGCGGCTTGTAGGGCGTGTCGGTCGTGATGTCGTCATTGACAAGCGTCGTCTTGAAACGCAGCGTCGGGGTGATTGGTCGGTATGTCTTGATCGGCATCGTTTGCTCTTCTTCGCGCGACCGGACCGGAATCAGTCCGACCGCGTCTGCTCTGCTTATGTTCTGTGTCTATGCATCTAGATATATTTAAAGGCTGTCGACGTACTCCGGCATCTTCTCGCCGGCCTCGAGCCGTACATACGCCTTTTTCCAGTCGGGCTTATAGCCGGCGAATTTGCCGCGCCGCCGTTCCTTGCCCAGGTAGTTGGCTGTGCGCACCGCAGCCACCTTGACCTTGAACAGCGATTCTACAGCCTGCTTGACCTCGGTTTTTGTTGCCTTCACGGCAACCTCAAAAACCAGCGTCGCCTCGGCTTCCTTCACCTGCAAGCCCTTTTCAGTAATCACGGGGCGGCGGAGAGTGGTGTGAAGTGTCGGCATCCTAGGCTACCTGTGCCTTTCTGGTCCGCGCCAGGCGGCGCTTGGATACGCTCTTGCGCAGCGACTCCTGCAGCGTCTCGATGGCAGACCGCGAGAAAATGGCCCGATCGTGCCGCAGAACGTCATAGGGGTGCACCTCGGTCGAGAGCAACAACTCGACCTGGGCGAGATTGCGCGCTCCCAGGATTGTGTTCGGGGCAAGTTCGCTTGCCGACTCAACCAGCAGCACTGTCCGCTTGGCGTCGAGCGTGTCAAGCGCCTGCCGGTACAACTTTGTTTTCGGCTCTGCGAGCTGCAGCGTATCGACCACGATCAGCTTGCCTTCGGCGTGCTTGGCCGCGAGTGCGGAGCGCAGCGCGCCCAACACTTTCTTGCGGGGAAACGCGTAATCGTAGGAGCGCGGCTGCGGGCCGTGCACTGTGCCGCCATGCCGCCAGAGCGGTGAGCGGACCGAGCCGACGCGTGCGCGGCCGGTTCCCTTTTGCTTCCAGAGCTTTTTCCCGGAACCGGAGACCAGCTTGCGATTCTTGGTCGCGGCCGTGCCCTGGCGCATGGCGGCGCGGAAATGCTTGACCGCCTCCCAGACCAGGCCTTCGTTCACCGCGTCCGAGAAGATCTCGTCTGCGAGCTCGAAGCTGCCGACTGTCTCGCCGCGCAGGTTGTGTACATCAATGGTTGCCATTGTTTTCTCTTCTCGCGGCTGCCTACGCACACCGCATATTTCTTGATCTTGCGTCCGAAGGACGCGACTGCCTAGACGGCGAGTCCTTACTTCTTTTTAGCGGAAGCCTTCTTCGAAGCCTTCAACGGATCGACCGTGCCCGAACCGGCAAAACCGCGACGCTCTCTCGGCGGAGCCTTCGGCTTTGAAATCAGAACCAGCCCATCCTTGGCTCCAGGCACTGCTCCCTCGACCATGATCAAGTTCTCTTCCAAGTCGATGCCGCGAATGCGGAGGTTGCGCACGGTTGTACGGTCGGTGCCGTAGTGCCCGGGCATGCGCTGGCCCGGGAAAACACGTGACGGAAAACTGGAAGCGCCGATCGAACCCTGCACCTGAAACATGTGCCCGTGCGACTTCGGTCCGCCGCCGAAGTTATGCCGGCGCACGACACCCGCAAATCCCCGGCCCTTGCTCGTGCCGACCACGTCCACGTACTTCTCATCGGAGAAGATGTCGACCAGTACGCGGTCTCCTGCCTTGACCGCGACCTCAGCTTCTTCGCCGTCCGCTACCGGCTTCACCGCTTCCACGCCTACTTCCTTGATTACGCGCACCGGCGCAACATTGTTCTTTGCGAAGTGACCCTGCTGCGGCCTGGTCAGCCTGGACGCTTTGACGAACTCGACCAGGCCGATCTGCGCTGCGTCGTAGCCGTCTTTGCCGCGGGTCTTCAGCTGCGTAATCACGCACGGGCCAGCCTGCAGCACCGTGATCGGATGCACGTTGCCTTGATCGTCAAACACTTGCGTCATGCCGATTTTTTTACCGAGAATGCCTGTAACTGCCATCTGTTCCTTCCTCATCATGCGCTTGCCTGGGACGCGCACTGCCGGGTGCTTCTACCTGGAGTATAGACGCCGAAGGCGCGTATGCCCGACGCGGGCGGCGTCTACTTTTCGAAGGCCTTGATCTCGACGTCCACGCCGGCCGGCAGGTCGAGCTTCATCAGCGCGTCCACGGTCTGCTGCGTCGGCTCTAGAATGTCGATCAGCCGCTTATGGG
>CAXTMW010000172.1:0-7747 GCA_964245455.1 uncultured Acidobacteriaceae bacterium | reverse complement strand
AGACTGTACTGTAGGAAACAGACGCCCCGGCTTCGCCGGGGCGTTCTCCGTAGTGGATACCATCACTCCGGTTACCGCAGCTGTGGAATACTTTGTTGGAATCTCGAGTCTTGCTGTGGGAAGCTGAGGACAAGCTGGACGGAATGGTGCAATACCCCTCCCGAACATCTGCTCTAAGATATTGATTCTGCAAAGAAATGACTGCTTCGCCAAAGGCGAGGATGCCTTAAACCGGGCGTGGGTGGTTTTGCAAGTCCCCTGCGGGATTTACACAGATTGGGGTTGCACAAAGTAATCTTGCGCGCTCTCCCGGAAGTTCCAAAATCTATCGCGCGTTGTCTTCCCCGACCTTCAAAACAGCCAGAAACGCTTCCTGCGGGATGTCGACCTTGCCGATCCGCTTCATGCGCTTTTTGCCTTCTTTTTGCTTGTCGAGCAGTTTGCGCTTGCGGGAGATATCGCCGCCATAACACTTGGCGATGACGTTTTTCTTGATGGCCGAAACGGTCTCGCGCGCGACGATCTTGGAGCCGATTGCCGCCTGGATCGCGACCTCGAACATCTGCCGCGGTATCAGCTCGCGCATCTTGGACACAAGCGCGCGGCCGCGATCATAGGCGAAATCGCGATGCACGATGATCGACAGCGCGTCGACCGGCTCGCCCCAACCCAGGATGTCGAGCTTCGACATGGGCGAGTTCCAGGTGCCGGCCAGCACGTAATCGAGCGATGCGTAACCGCGGCTGACACTTTTCAGGCGGTCGTAGAAGTCGAGCACAATCTCGTTCAACGGCAGCTCATAGGTAAGCTTGACGCGCGTTGCAGAGACGTATTCGAAGTTCTGCTGGCGGCCGCGCTTTTCTTCCACCAGCTTGAGGATGCCGCCGACGTACTCCTCGTTGGTAAGGATGGTCGCCGTGATGACCGGCTCCTCAATCTGCTGGATCTCGCTCGGGTCCGGCCAGCGCGAGGGATTATCCACCTCGATGAGCTTGCCGTCGGTGAGCGTGATTTTATAGCGGACGCTCGGCGCGGTGGTGATCAGGTCCAGGTCGAACTCGCGCTCCAGCCGCTCCTGGATGATCTCCATGTGTAGCAGACCTAAAAAGCCGCAGCGAAAACCGAAGCCGAGCGCGGCCGAGCTTTCGGGCTCAATCGAAAAGGATGAATCGTTGAGCCGCAGCTTTTCGAGCGCGTCGCGCAGCAGTGTGTGCTCGTGCGAATCGACCGTGTAGATCACGGAAAAGACCATTGACTTGATGTCTTCAAAGCCGGGCAGCGCTTCCGACGCGGGACGGTCAACTTCCGTGATGGTGTCGCCGATCTTGGTGTCGGCGACGTTCTTAATGGTCGCGACAAAGAAGCCGACCTCACCCGCGGAAAGCTCAAGTATCTCGACCGGCTTCGGCGTGAGCACGCCCATCGATTCCACGTCGAAGGTGCGTCCGTTCGACATCAGGCGAATCTTCATGCCCTTGCGCAGCTTGCCGTGGATGACGCGCGCGAGCACAATGACGCCGCGGTATGGGTCGAACCAGGAATCGAAAATGAGCGCCTGCAGCGGCGCTTCCGGGTCGCCGACCGGCGGCGGCAGCCGATGTACGACCGCCTCCAGAATGTCAGGCACGCCCTGGCCGGTTTTCGCGCTGACCGGGATGGCATCGGTCGCGTCGAGCCCGACGGTTTTCTCGATCATCTCCTGCGTGCGAGCGACGTCGGCGGAGGGCAGGTCGATCTTGTTGATGATCGGGATGATTTCAAGCCCATTTGAGATCGCGAGATACGCGTTGGCAAGCGTTTGCGCTTCGACGCCCTGCGACGCGTCGACGACCAGCAGCGCTCCCTCGCAGGAAGCGAGCGAGCGTGAGACCTCGTAGGAGAAATCAACGTGGCCCGGCGTATCGATTAAATTCAGCTGGTAGGTTTTGCCGTCCTGAGCCGGGTACATCATGCGGACCGAGTGCGCCTTGATGGTGATGCCCCGCTCGCGCTCCAGGTCCATCGCGTCGAGCACCTGCGCCTGCATCTCGCGCGCGGTCAGCGAGCCGGTCAACTCCAGCAGGCGGTCGGAGAGCGTCGATTTGCCATGGTCGATGTGCGCGATGATCGCGAAGTTACGGATGAGGGAGTTGTCCATGAGGGTGCGGCAAGCCCGAGTTTACCACCCGGCGTAGGCTTACCCGGCCTGCTTACCCACTACACTGTTTTGAGTGCGGCCGTAAGGCAAACGCCATACAAACACAGCACGGAATCGTCCAAACCACGTATGCGCTTTCGAACGATCATTGCTTTTCTGCTAACGGCCACACTCAGCGCACCGTCCTTCGGTGAGCCGCAGAGCCAGGCCGCTCCAGCGCCGCAGGTGAACAAGGCGCTGCAGGCCGGCAACGCCAAGGACGCCCTGCTGATTACCTCCGTTGAGCAGAGCTACACGGCCGGGGTGACTGCCTACCAGGCGGGCAGAGCAGAGGAAGCACGCGCCGACTTCGACCGCGCGGTGGACCTGCTGCTCCAGAGCGGCACTGACCTGAAGAACACGCCCGCGCTGGCGGCCGAGCTTGATCGCGTGGTCGACTCGATCAACACGCTGGAACTCGATGCGCTGCGCCCGGATGCCGCAGAGGCTCCGAAAGGCGACGCCCCGGTCGATATCGCGAATGACGTGACCTTTCCGGTCGATCCGAACGTCAAGGCGCAGGCGATTTCCGAGCTCCAGACGACGCAGTCCGACCTGCCGCTGGTCATCAACGACTACGTGGCGAGCTACATCAATTTCTTTTCGAGCACGGGCCGCGGTCGCGGCACCATCATCGCTTCGCTGCAGCGCGCGGGCAAGTATAAGGCCATGATCCAGCAGGTGCTGCGGGAGGAGGGCGTGCCGCAGGATCTGCTGTATCAAGCGGTCGCGGAGTCGGGCTTTCGCACCCAGGTGGTGAACCCAAAGTCAGGCGCCGCCGGCATGTGGCAGTTTATGCCGTATGGCACCTACGGCCTGGAGAAAACCGGCTGGTACGACGAGCGATTCGACCCGGTGAAGGCGACCCGCGCCTATGCGCGCGACATCAAGAAAACCTACTCGCAGCTGGGCGACTGGTATCTCGCCATTGCTGCTTACGACTGGGGCACCGGCAACATTCAGCGTGCCGTACAGCGCACCGGGTACCCCGACTTCTGGGAGCTGTACCGGCGCAACAACCTGCCGCAGGAAACCAAGAACTACGTGCCCATCATCCTGGCCGTGACCATCATGGCGAAGAACCCAAAACAGTACGGGCTGGAAGGCATTGTGCCCGATGCGGCGATGCTGCCCGACACCGTAACGACGAACTACTCTGCGTCGCTGCCGCTGATTGCCGACATTACCGGCACCTCTGTCAGCGCGATTGAGGAGCTGAATCCAAGCCTGCTGCGCGGGCGCACGCCGCCCGACGAGCCCTTTGACCTCCACATCCCGGCCGGCACCGCCACGGTCTACAACCAGCGTATTGCCGAGATCCCCGAGGACAAGCGCGCGAGCTGGCGTTTTCACGTGCTTACCGGCGGTGAGTCGCTCGACGAGGTCGCGCGCCAGTTCCACACGACCGCGGCCGAGATTGCCTTCACGAACCAGCTGGATGCAACGAGCAGCTTAAGCGGCGTCAATGCGCTGGTAATTCCTGTAGCGCCGGCAGCTACGGTTTCCTCCGTAGGCAGCCCTGCGCGCACGGCAACCTACCGCGTCCGGCGCGGCGACACGCTCGTGAACATCGCCGACCAGTTCAGCGTGTCTGTCGATGCGCTGGAGCGCTGGAACCGGCTCCATGGGCGCGCGGTGAACGCCGGCCGCACACTCTACGTGTCAGAGCCGGCGCGCATCACGGGCAGTGAGCGAGCCGCGCGGGCAACACGCGGGCGGCGCGGCTCAGTTGCCGGGGTTGGACGCGCTCATCTCGCCCACACTGCCCTGCGCGCCGCGCCGCACAGGAATCCGGCGTCCGCGACACCGTCCTCCAGGCGTCATCGCTGAAGCGTGCGCTGCACCGCGTCGACTATCACGCGGCGAGCCTCTGTAGTTACTTGTCGCCGATAGCGGCTCGTTGCATGCTGTTGCTAGAATTGCGCGCATCCTAAACTGATACGCGAGCTGATACGCGCAGCGCACATCGAGTTTGAACAAAGAGTGCAGCGCAGCCAGCCGAGTTGGAGGAGTGATCGCATGCGGGACGAAGCCAAGCTGTACGCCAGCGCTACCAACGACACAGAACCCGAAGAGCGCGACGAAGACGACGAGCAGGAAGAAACCTTCGAAGATGAGGAAAAGGGCGGCGCCGCGGCGGCCACTTCCTCCGCGGACGACGACGAGGATGACGACGAAGCAGACCTCGACGATGAGGATGATGACGAGCGTGTCGAAGACGAAGAAGAAGCCGAGGATGAGGACACGCTCGACGAAGACGACGAAGATGAGGTCGAGCTGACGCCGGCAGGCGACACGCTGGATGATGACGGCGAACCAAAGCAGGGCGCTGGCTCGCGCAAGAGTGCTTCCCCTGCCGCGGGGGGAACTCGCGGCAGCGCTTCTCCCCGTAAAGCAGCGAGTAAGAAGACACACACGAAGTCCGCCGGAGCTGCGAGCGCCCGGACCGGGGGACGGCCCAAAACCGGTGCAAAGGCCGAAACAAAAGGCGCCAACCGTACGAAATCCAGCGAGCGAGGTACATCCTTGGCCGTAAAGAAGACCACGACGAAGTCAGCAGCAAAAACACCCGCGAAAACAACAGCAGCCAAGAAAACAACAACTAAAAAAGCGGCGACAAAAGCGGCCTCCGTGAAGGCGACCTCAACCAAAACGCCCGCTAAGAAAACGACGGCGGCTAAGAAAACAACCACCAAGGCAACGGCAAAGAAAGCCGCGACCAAGACGGCGACGAAAAAAGCGCCAACAGCAAAGAAGGCGGCAACTAAGAAGACCGCGACTACGAAAGCAGCAACCAAGAAAGCAGCGGGACGGAAGTCGAGCAGGTAGTTGGTGCCGCTTCCGGGATCGTCGGAAGCGGAGGCAAGCAAAAAAGCCCGGTCAGTGCCGGGCTTTTTTGCGTCCCGAGATGGGATGTGCGATGATCCGCCAAACCAACAGGGTCATCCTCGAAGAGTGTGGACGAAGTTCTTTTATACATTCCTTTCCAGCGAGGAACTGCCTGTACGATCAGCCCTTTTCCTGGTCCGTTTGCAGTTCGGCAAGCACTTCCGAGCTGTGGTGCTGCGGGTCCACGCTCGTCCATACCTTCACGATTTTGCCTTCAGGATTGATGAGAAAGGTATTGCGTTTGGCGATCTTGATGCCCAGGTAGTTGCCGAGCGAGCCGTACTCTGCGACTACCTTCTTGTCAGGGTCGGCGAGCAGGTGAAAGTTCAATCCTTCTTTCGCGCAAAAAGCCTTGTGGCTGTCGACCGTGTCTACGCTCACCCCTACGATGACGGCGTGCATCTTGTCGTATTTCTCGGCGTCCTGCTGAAAGTTGTGCGCCTCCACCGTACAGCCGCTGGTGCCGTCCTTGGGATAGAAGTACAGCACGACCCATTTGCCGTGGAAGCTGGACAGACTGGTGGGTTCCCCGGTTTGCGAGGGCAGTGTAAAGGTGGGCGCGGGCTGCCCGGCGGCGGGCAGTGCGTCAGCATCGGCAGCAGCGGCTGGGGCCGCGGCAACGGCACGTGTCCCGGCCCAACCCAGACCGAGCAGCAGAGCGAGGAAAACGGCGGCAAGTGAAAGCTTAGGCATAGATCATCTCCAGGTAGGCTGCGGGTGTCGCAGGCTCTACAGAACTTCACGCCGATTATGTGCGCTCGACGCCACAATCGCAATCGAAGCCGCGTTGGCCCGGTCCACAATTGCCTCGCGGTCAAAAAGCAGCGTGCGCCCCGCCTCGAGCGCCAAGCAGCGCGCGCCGGCAGCGATCATGGCTTCAATCGTCGCCACGCCGACCACTGGAACGTCAAAGCGCATGTCCTGCTTCGGCTTGGCGACTTTCACCACCGTTAAGGAGCGGTTGAAGGTAGACGCCTCGCCTTCAAGGGAACCCAGCAGCGCACCCGCGCGCGCGATCGTCGCGTCCGTGCCTTCCATCGCTTCCACCGCTACGCAGGCACCCCCTGCCACCACGACGGTCTGCCCAATGTCAAAGCCGGCGACGGCGTCTGCGACCGCACGGCCGTACTCGATGTCGAGCTGCTCCTCGGGAGACGGCAGGCGCGCGGTGAGCGGCCCGTCCGGCGCCAGCAGCGGCTCAAGAAACGCGGTAGCGGGCACAAGCTCAATGCCCTCGTCTGCGAGCACCTTCGCGATCGCGCCGAGCAGCATGTCGGTCGAGCGGGTGCGCAAAGAAAGCAGCAGCTTTGCCAGCCGCCAGTCAGGCCGGATGCTGGAAAAGATCTGCTTATGCCGCACCTGGCCGGCCATCACAGCCTGCTGCACGCCCGCCTGCTGAAAGGTGGTGATGAGCCGCGACAATTCGCCGAGCGAAAGCCAGACCACCTCTATCCCGGGGTCGGCCGCTGCTCGCGCATTCATTTCGGGGTCGGTCTCTTCCCGGATCGCCGCGACCAGCACCGGAGTGCCGTGCGCGCGCGCCGCGTCGAGCAGCAGAAACGGGAAACGCCCATTGCCTGCAATCAGGCCCAGCTTGCCGGTTATCTGCACCCATTCACTTTAGAACGCCGCGTTTGGAGCTCTCAATAAAAGCGAGCAGGTACTCGACATCTTCGCTTGGGGCCTGCTCTTCACGGAGTTTTGCGACGGCCTGGGTTGTGTTCATGCGGGCCGCAAGCAGCAGCCGGAACGCATGCTGTAGGGCGCGCAGGCGCTCGGACCCGAAGCCGCGCCGGGCAAGGCCGACTTTGTTAACTGAAAAGGCATGGGTTTCGCGCCGGGCCGAGGTCAGCGAGTAGGGCAGTACGTCCTGCGTGATGGTGGTGCCGCCGCCGATATAACTGTAACGGCCGATGCGACAAAACTGGTGCACCGGGCACAATGCGCCGACCGAGGCATAATCCTCGACCGTGACATGGCCGGCGAGCGTCGCCGCGTTGGCCAGGATGCAGCCGTCGCCGATCACGGAGTCGTGCCCAATGTGCACATACGCCATGATGAGGCAGCCGGAGCCAACGCGCGTGGTGCCGCCGCCGCCCGGCGTACCGCGCGAGATCGTGACGTACTCGCGAATGCTGTTGTCGTCGCCGAGCGTGAGCCCAGTGGGTTCGCCTTGGTACTTCAGGTCCTGCGGCGGCACGCCGATTGCGGCAAACGGGGCAAAGCGGTTGCGATCGCCGGCACGGAGCCGTCCGTCAAGCACCACGTGCGAGACCAGCTCACACCCTTCGCCCAGCACGACCTCGGGGCCGATGGTGCAATACGGGCCGATGCGGCAGGACGCCGGTATCTGCGCGCTGGGGGCGATGATGGCGGACGGGTGAACGCCCTCGTTCACTCGGTCGACACCGCTTGCGAGTCGGCTGGGATCGGAGCGTCCGCAATATCAGCACCGGTCACGACATCGGTGCCGGTTTCTGTCGACTCGCCGACAAGATCCGGCGCCGCGGGGTCGGGCACCAAAATAGGTTTGGGCGAGAGCACCGGTGCGCCGCCGCCTTCCCGCTTCACCAGCTGACAGGTCACCACAGCCTCGCACACCACGTTGCCGTCCACGCGGATGGAGCCTTCAAGGCGCACGGCGCGCGAGCGCAGGTTCAGCACCCTGGCCTCAATCTCGAG
>CAXTMW010000171.1:3035-7773 GCA_964245455.1 uncultured Acidobacteriaceae bacterium | reverse complement strand
GACATGCTCAGTCTCGGGCGCCAAACGGCAGAGCAGGGTCTTCCACACCTGCTCCGGCGGGAGGCCGAGTTTGCGCGCGACGCTTGGCGCGGCCAGATCGTCGGGATCAACCTCGTAGGTGAGCATCTCGTACGGTATCCGGAGCGTGTCCAGAAGGCGCGCCGCGTTGGTTTTAACAGCTTTCACGCGTGCGCCGAAGAGGCCTGGAGCTCGCCCTGCGTGAGCTCCAGCACCTGGTCCGCGATCGGCGCAGCCAGCTCGCGCTGATGCGTGGTGAGGAGAATTGTGCACCCGCGGTCCCGTTCACGCGCCAGCAGCGCAAGCATCGCCCGCGAGCTGCTGAGGTCAAGATTGGAGAAAGGCTCGTCGAGCAGCAGCAGCGCAGGCCGGGACTGCAGCACCCGCGCAAGCGAGACGCGCTGCCGCATGCCTTGCGAATAGGCGCGCACCGGCTCGGTAAGCGCCGGGTCAAGACCGACCGCGCGCAATGCCTCTGTAGGCGCCATGCAGGGGCGCGGCGCATAAAGTTCAGCAAAGTAGCACAGGTTCTCCGTGCCGCTCAGCTCGTCATACAGCATGGGTGCATGGCTCATGTAGCCGATCCGTTCGCGCGCATGATCGGGTGCGCCGCCCCAGGCCAGGGCGCGCCCGAAGGAAGGCCGGAGCAGCCCGGCAGAAATGCGCAGCAGCGTGGATTTACCCGCGCCGTTCGGACCAATCAGAAGGGAACAACTTCCGTGCTGGAAAGTCCACTCCAGGTGCCGCAGCACCGGTCTGCCGCCGTACACATGCGACACATCGTGGAGCGCAATGGGAGGCGGCTCGGTGCGGGTTGCGGGATTGGTCGGCATCGCTCGCCTGTGAGTATAGCTGCGCTGCAGGGGGTTCACGGGCAAACACAGCCGCGTTCATTCGCCGCGGCCGACGCCTTTTTTCGTTCCCGGCGGCGCCATCTCCAAACAGCGATCCGAGACCCGGACCGGATTTGCCATTTTACCCACGGCTGCCCGGGTGAAGGCGCGATACAGCCGGTTCACATCGACCTTTTGCCCGGTGCGGATTTCGCGGTCTGCCGCGGCGTGCATGGCCGACAGCAGTTCTTCGCGCAACTCATTGAAAAGTTTGTCGATGTAAAGGTAGGGCATCGCTGGCTCAAGCCTAGCAGGGTGCCCCTTAGCGCACGGGTGCAAGTGCGGCCGTTGCACCTGAAGGAGCGGCGGTTTGCGGGCGGGTGCCGAACTGCCCGGTAGACTGCCCGGCGGGCGCAGGCGCGTATTTGGACGCGCACTTGGCCTGCAGTTCGGTTGCGTGGAACACGCCATCGCGGCCGAAGGTACCGATCGCGAGCGCCTGCGAGTTGTCCTTGAAGGTGTCGGGCGGCGGCTCGATGCCGGCGTACTCGACCGGCAAGCGCTTGTCGTTCTCGACCAGCACGAAGTGTGCGCCCGCACCGCGGTGAGCGATGGAGCCGGGCTGCACGTTACCCGCAACGCGAAGGTGGCGCGTGTAGGCTTTCTGCCCCATGCCCTGCAGCTCGTTGATGGTGACGTAGTAGCTCTTGTTCGCCTGCACGCCTGTGACGGCGAGGTACACGATCGCAGCCAGCACGATGGCAACCGCAGACGCGATGCGGAGTGACTGGGCGCGGCGCTTCGTGAACTGGTCAGGCATCTCTCAAGCGTAGGAGCGCCTTCGGGCGGCGTCAAGCTGCTGTAACGATCCGCTACCGTGCCGTAACGCTGCTCTAAAAACTGTTGTAGGACGGAGCTACCGAGGCATAGGCTGCCGTGGCGTCGTTGTACGCGGCATCGACAGTGTGTCGGCAAGCTATCTCGTTCCGGTAGCGCCACATATTCGGTCCCCGCGTATTATGGGTTCACGTGAGCGCGCCCTGTCCGGGCTACGCGGCTCACCGTGTGAGGGAACAGATGAGCAACCCAGGCATCGCGCAAACGCCCGACCGTGCTACCGAAATCCTTCAACCGCGCAACCAGTGGATTGCTGCCCGCAGGGAGGAAGCCGCACGGACCGGCGACACCAACATGAGCCAGATGCACTTTGCCCGGCTCGGTCGCGTAACGGAGGAGATGCAGTTTGTCGCGGCGCGCGAGAATATTTTGCCGGAGCTGGTGCGCTCGGAAATTGCAGCCGGCCGCATGATTATCCCGGCCAACATCAACCACCCTGAGTTGGAGCCGATGGCGATCGGCATCGAGAGTCGCTGCAAGGTGAATGCCAATATAGGCAACTCGGCCGTAACCTCGAACATCGATGAGGAATTGCGTAAGTTACATATGGCCGTGCAGCATGGCGCGGACACGGTGATGGATCTTTCGACCGGCGGCGCGATCCCGGAAATCCGCGACCGGATTCTGCGGCATTCGCCGGTGCCGATTGGGACTGTGCCCCTGTATGAGGCATTGACGCGGGTCAAGCGGGTCGAGGACCTAAACATTGATCTGTACATCGAGGTGATTGAAGAGCAGGCGCAGCAAGGGGTCGATTACTTTACGATCCACGCAGGCGTGCTGATCCAGTATGTGCCCATGGTCGCCCGGCGCATTACCGGCATTGTAAGTCGCGGCGGCGCAATTATGGCGCAGTGGATGACCGCGCACCACAAGCAAAATTTTCTGTATGAGCATTTCGACCGCATCACGAAGATCATGGCCAAATACGACGTCAGTTACTCGCTTGGCGATGGTTTGCGGCCGGGCTCGATTGCTGACGCGTCCGACGAAGCGCAGTTCGCCGAGCTGAAGACGCTTGGCGAGCTCACGCGCAAGGCCTGGGAGTCGGATGTGCAAGTGATGATCGAAGGTCCGGGCCATGTGCCCATGGACAAGATCAAAGAGCAGGTCGAGAAGGAAGTCGAGCTGTGCGACGGCGCACCGTTTTACGTACTGGGGCCGCTGGTCACGGACATCGCGCCCGGCTACGACCACATTACTTCCGCGATCGGTGCTGCAATGATCGGCTGGCATGGCGCGAGCATGCTTTGCTACGTCACCCCGAAAGAGCATTTAGGCTTGCCGAACGAGAAGGACGTAAAAGATGGCATGATCGCGTATAAGATCGCCGCGCACGCGGCCGACATCGCGCGGCACCGGCCCGGCGCGCAGGATCGCGATGATGCGATCAGCTATGCGCGGTACACCTTTGACTGGGACAAGCAGTTCGCCCTGTCGCTCGACCCGGAAACAGCACGCGCGATGCACGATGAAACGCTGCCGGACGACTACTACAAGGAAGCAGCCTTCTGCTCCATGTGCGGACCGAAGTTCTGCTCCATGAACTGGTCGAGCAAGGTGGATGAGTTTAATAAAGAAGTGCATGGGCTGGAGAAGAAGGATCTGTCGGGGTTGGTGACCTTGCAGGCTGGCATGCTGGGCGGTCAAGCGAATTAGAATGACTTTTCAACAGCCATCTTGCATGCACGAGCGCGAGGAGTTTACTCTCTACGGTGAAAAGATTCGAGGTATCGTATGCACTATGCCTTTGGACCTGACCGCCTATCCATTCAATGGCTCCGATCTACTTATCGCCGCGGTCGACTAGTCGAACCGACAGATTGGCAGGAGCCGTTTCTCCTGTTAGCCATCGGATCTTTCGCCGTCCTGGCAGCTCAAGTCGCGGCTCTCTCCCTTTACCGCATGTATCATGGGCCTCTCGTGCCCGTATACGCTTTTGACACAGCACTCTTCCTGATATGGACAGCGTTTTGCTATTTTACTTGGATAGCTAAGTCGGCAGTTAACGATCTGCGTAGGTGTAGGCGGTTTGGGATTCCAGACAAAGCCGACATAGATCGCCATGGGCGCGCCGTGCTTTCTGGCATGCTGGAAGGTGCCGGCAGGTTGATGCTTTTCGAAACGACGAAAGTTGTTGAGATCGACTTGCCAAAAGCAGAAAAGGATGTGGATTTCATTGAGGGCGCTTTCAAGCTTTGGATTCCATCTGCTACCGCCGCTTATGTAGCTTGTGCCTCTTCTTCAGTCAACGTTATTCTCCAAAAGAGTTTGTTTCGGCCGGCGTATGTGCTCTTTTCTATTGCAGCAATCTCTTTGTTCTTGTTGATCTACCTAGTAACAAGTAGACGGAGATTTAACGAACTATCTCAGATCCAGATTGTACTTCAGGAAAAGCTGGACACCATCACTTCTACATAGCGTCAAGCTCCCGCAGCACAAATGCGTAATCAAACGCGATCTCTTTCAAGTAGTCATACCGCCCGCTGGCGCCGCCGTGCCCCGCTGTCATATTGATGTGCAGCAGGATCGGCTTGCCCCCGGTGTTGAGGGTGCGCAGCTTAGCGACATACTTTGCCGGTTCCCAGTACATGACCTGCGAGTCATGAAGCGAAGTCTTCACCAGCATCGCAGGGTAACTTGCTGCGCGCAGGTTGTCATAGGGCGAGTAACTCAGCATCGTCTCGAAGGCTTCGCGCTCATTCGGGTTCCCCCACTCCTCGTATTCGGGCACGGTCAACGGTAGGGACGCATCGAGCATGGTGTTCATCACGTCGACAAATGGGACCTGAGAAACAACAGCGCGGAACAGGTCCGGCCTGAGATTAATCACCGCACCCATCAGCAACCCTCCGGCAGAGCCGCCCTGGATCGCGACGCGTCCTGGCTCGCCGTAACCCTGCGCAAGCAGGTGCTCCGTCACAGCAATGAAGTCCGTAAACGTGTTTTGCTTGTGCGCGAGCCGTCCGGCATCGTGCCATGGCTTGCCG
>CAXTMW010000171.1:0-3025 GCA_964245455.1 uncultured Acidobacteriaceae bacterium | reverse complement strand
GCGTAGGCCAGTACGAAACCACGATCGAGCAGGCTGAGCCGGTTCGAGCTGAATCCGAGCGGCAGCGCGTAGCCGTAGGAGCCGTAGCCGTACACGTGCAGCGGCCCCTTGTCCGCGACGCGCCGATCGCGCCGGTACACGAGCGAAACGGGCACCCTGACGCCATCGGGCGCGGTCGCCTCGATGCGCTCGGAGGCATATAGGCCGCGGTCAAAGCCGCCGGGGACTTCCTGCTCTTTCCGGAGCTCGCTCGCGCCCGTTCGCACGTGGTAGTCGAAGACCGAAGCGGGTGTGACCAGCGATTGGTAACTGTAGCGAAGCAGATCAGTGTCCCACACGCGATTGCTGCTCAAGTGCACGCTGTAGGCCGGTTCCGGAAAGCGTATCTCGGCTTCGCGCGCGATCTCCGGTCCGGACCCGGCGAAGTGCAGCACGCGCAGGTGCTCCAGGCCGCTGTGGCGCTCTGAGGCGACAGCGAAGCCCGCAAAGAGACTCACGTCTTCCAGCATCACGTCGTCCCGGTGCGGGATTTGTTCGATCCAGTGGTCGTCACCCCACATGCCGCCGGGCGCGTCTGTACTTAGATCGACGGGCGCGGTCACCAACCGGAAGTTGCGCCCACGATCGTTTACGCGAATGTAGAGCAAGCCGTTGCGATGGTCGGGGTAGTATTCAATCTCATCGCGGCGCGGCGCAATCAGCATCGGCTCGGCAGCCGGCGTGGCAGCGGCAAGCATCCGCGCTTCGCTCGCAGTATGGCTTGCACTCTCGATGATGATCAGCACGCCGTCGCGTGTGCGGCCTGCACCCAGGTTGAAGCGCTCGTCTCCTTCCTCCAGGACAAGCACATCTTCGCTGTGCAGCGAGCCCAGCATATGGCGATACAGCCGGTACTGGCGTTTCTGCTGCTCATCTTCCTGTGTGTAGAAGAGCGTCCGGTTGTCGGCCGCCCACACAACAGAGCCGACGCGCTCGACGCGTTCCGACAGAAGCGCACCTGTACGCAGATCCTTCACCGCGAGCGTGTACTGGCGAAATCCGGTCGTGTCGGTCGAGTACGCCAGCAGGCTGCCGTCGTCGGACACAGTCATGGCGCCGACCGCCATGTAGGCCTGCCCGGCGGCCATGGCTTCCACGTCGAGCAGCACCTGCTCGGGTGAAACCTCATACGTGTCGCGCGTACCCGGCTTGCGGCAGTACACCGGGTACTGCGAGCCTTCGGTCGTGCGCGCGTAGTACCAGTACGCGCCTTCCTGCGCAGGCACGCTTACGTCTGTTTCCTTGACGTGCGAGAGCATTTCTCGATAGAGCGCCGCCTGCAGCTCCCGAGTCGGTGCCATCACGGCGTCCGTGCAGGCATTTTCCGCCGTCAGGTACTCAAGAACCTCCGCGTCTTCCTTCTGTCGCAGCCAGCTGTAATCGTCCTGGAGCGAGTAGCCATGCACTTGTGTTGTTGTGGGGGCTTTGCGCGCGACTGGCGGCGCGGGAAGTAGCTTTGCTGAAGCGCTCATGCTCTCAGGATACTTCGATGAGGTTGCTTCTGGCCCCCTGAAGGAGGCGGGGTCACTGTTACAGGGTAATAAGCAGGCATGACGCAGCGAAAAGTACAGGACTTCCTCTGCGGACCGTGGGCAACACTACCTTCCATTCCTGCTCCTTACTAAGTGTGGCAGTTAGGGCATACATGCGCCGCCAATCGTTCAAAAGGAGCACAGAAAATGCGAAACACAAGAAATCGGGTATTTGCGTCAGCGGGTATGGTTCTGGTGCTGGGCCTGGGCACTGCACTTGCGCAAACAGGCACCGCACGCCAAACACAGCCGACCCCCGGCTCGACTGCTTCGGGGAGCATGAATTCTCCAGGAGGCGGCATGTCGGGTTCGATGTCCGGGATGAACATGCCGGGGCAGGCGTCCACGCAGGACAAGATGTTTCTGAAGACCGCGAGCGACGGCAGCCTGTTTGAAATCAAGACCAGCCAGCTTGCTTTGCAGAAGAGCAACAGTGCCGATGTAAAGCAGTATGCCCAGCAGATGATCGACGACCACAACAAGCTGATGGAGCAGATGAAGCCGGTAGCTGCGGAAGCCGGCGTGACACCGCCGACCGACTTAGTCAGCAAGATGCACAAAGCCGAGTATAAAAAGCTACAGGGCTTGAGCGGCGATGCCTTTGACCAGGCTTACATCAAGGCGCAGTTGATGGATCACCAACAAACAGAGCAGGCCTTCAAGACGGAGGAAAGTTCCGGTCAACTGGCAGACGAAAAGAGTGCAGCCACGCAGGGGCAGCCTGTGATCGACGATCACATGCAGAAGATTCAGCAGATTGCGCAGGCGCACAACGTGTCGACCAGCGGTCTGTAGTAACCCGCACAGCGTTTGTTCAAGAAGAGCGTCCGCTACGGCGGGCGCTTTTCTCATGTGCGCGACGGCTTTTCCATACACTATCCGTACAATAAGAGCCGAATGCTCTGTGCACGCCTCTTACGGACCACTGTCACGCTTACTGTCGTTCTGGGTACGCTGTCGTCCCTCGGGCAGGCAGTCAAGGATTTGCCGCGGCCGACAGATTACGTCAGCGATGACGCGCACGTGCTCTCCCAGGGGACCATCGCGCACCTTGACCAGCTCTGCGGGGTAGTCGAGCGGCAGACACACGCGCAGATCGCGGTTGTGACCGTGCAAACCACCGATGACGAACCCATCGCGGACTACGCGGTCCAGTTGGAAGACGCTTGGAAAGTGGGCGCGAAGGGCACCGATCGCGGCGTGATCCTGCTGGTTGCCATTGAAGATCGCAAGCTCTTTATCTCGACCGGGTACGGCCTGGAAGGCGTCATCACCGACGAGAAAGCCGGCATCATTTCACGACAAATGCAGCAGTACCTTCGCGTAAGCCGCAACGACGAAGGCGTGACGCTCGGCGCGGAGCAGCTGGCCGGGCTCATCGCGCAGGATGCCGGCGTGCAGCTGCAGATGCCCGCACGGCACGCTGCGGGCGGGGGCGCGCAGCCGCGTATGAC
>CAXTMW010000170.1:5205-7794 GCA_964245455.1 uncultured Acidobacteriaceae bacterium | reverse complement strand
CCCCTGGAGAAGCCCTGCAGCCGGCGACCGTGCCGCCGCCTCCGCCGGGGCCGCCAAAACCGCCCCCACCGCCAAGCGAGGGATCGCTGTCCGCACGCTCGCGCAGGGCGTTCAAGTCGATGCCCGCAAACGCGTTGCCGCTGGTGTTGCCCTGCACCGCGACTGACTCCGAAGCGAAGTCGCTGTTCCCGGCAAGCGGAGTGCTTGGCGCCGCGCCCGCCGCATCGCCGGCGTCAAGCGCTCCGCCTGCGGCCCCAAGCAGGCCCAGCAGTTGGGAGCCGCCGCCATGCCCTCCCGCGCCTCCATACTGCCGCGTACCCGCTCCCGGCCGCGCCGTTTCGCCCCCGCCAAGCGCTCCCCGGTCTTCCGCCTGCGCGGGTACGCGGCTCTGCAGCACAAGCGTAAAGCTTTGCGCCACGTCGCGCGGGCCGCCCGAGGCACCGCCAAAGCGCACTTCCTGCGTGCTCGCGGCAAACGCGGCAAAGTCGGTACGAAGCACGTAGCGGCCGTTTTGAGGGATATGCAGCCGAAAGCTGCCATCTGTATCCGTCGCGGTGGCATACCGCGTGCCGGTCAGCGTGTCGGTCGCGGTGATAGCCACCCCGGGCAGCGGCGTCGCGCCCGATTTGACCACGCCGTGCACGGTGCCGCCTTTTTCGGCCGCTGGAGGCGCACCCGGCACATTCTCGCTCGTGGGAGCCGAGGCCGGAGCCGGAATGCCTTGCGCAACCAGCATCGTCCCTGTCGCGCAGACAAGTAAAACGCCCAGCGCTCCGTGACGCACTCTGAGACGCACCCTGCGCAGCAGCCCCGCACGGCCGAGCGCGCGCGCTCGACGAGAGTAGGCGGCTCCAAGCTTCATCGCTACTGATCCTTGATCCGCGACCACTCACGGATTTGCGCCGCATCCACCACGGTCAGCACCTTCACCATGAAGCTGTTTTTGTCCTGTACGCCGGTCGCCGTCATGCCGTCGCCTACCTGCACATCCGGGTAGGTGATGCTCTGGTGCTGCTTGCGAAACGAAGTATCCTCATCCACCGTCACCGTGTTCACGACTCCATCCGGGCGCTGGATTACGAGCTCTGTCCCCCGTTTCGCGGTCACCGTCCCGGCAAGCCATGTTTTGCCCCACTGCGCCCTGCGCTGGTCCAGCTCAGCCAGCTCCGCCGCATCCACAACCGCCACGAATACCGCCCCAAGCGTGTGTTTTTTGGCATCCAGCTCGCCGCCGGCCAGCACGGAGTCCCCCGGGTGCGCCGGGTCCGCAATCGAAGCCGCCCCTTTTTTCACAAAGTGCGTATTCGCTCCCGTTTCCACCTGGTACACCGTTCCGTTGCGCACCTTGATGTAGAGCGAGTCGTTGGCGACCCGATCCACAACGCCGCGGATCGCCTGCAGCCCGGCAATATCAAAACCTGAGTCATCCTGCGCGGACGCAGGCAGGACCTGTGTCGCGATCATGAGACAGAAGAGCAGCCGGGGTACGGCATAGCTGGGCGGGAATCGGCGTACGCTTTGGGCAGACTGTCGCATAGTTATGGAGAAAGCGGGGCTCATAGCTCAGACGTAACGGACCCGTGAAAGACGCGGAAGAGCCGTGAACGCCGTGAATAGTTTACCGGTCCGCTGCTCATCGCCTGCCTGCCGGGCCTGCCCGGGTTGCACGCCAGGCCTGCGGCATTTCACCCACGGAGGAGCCAGGCCGCCGGGCCGGCAGCTTTTCACAGTCGGAAGCCGGCCTTTCCGCATCGAACAGGCGATCGAATAGACGCAAGCTGCTTGGCTGGGCAGGGAGGCGGCTTGGAGAGCTCGCCGAAGTGCTGCTACCGTAAGCAGTGCCGACTCACCAGGCCCGAGGGAGACACCAAGATGACACCCATTGCTTCGGTGAGCCTTGCGCCACCCTCGACAGCGCTGCTCGCGCGATTGCGCGCTGTGCGCGAGGCGAGCCTCCGGCTCGCAAAGCCGCTTACCCCGGAAGACATGATGGTGCAAAGCTGCCCGGAGGCAAGCCCCGCCAAGTGGCACCTGGCGCACACCAGCTGGTTCTTTGAAACCTTTCTTCTGCGCGAGTTTCTGCCCGGCTACCGGCCATTTCATCCCGACTACCTGTGGCTGTTCAACAGCTACTACAACTCGGTTTCAGACCAGCCGCAGAAGAAGCTTCGCGCATCGTTTTCGCGCCCGGGCCTCCAGGCCATCCTTGACTACCGTGCCTACGTCGACCGGCACCTTGAGCATTTGTTTTCGGGTGATGCGCCGGAGGAGGCCGTACGCCGGCTGGTGCTGGGGCTCCACCATGAGCAGCAGCATGGTGAACTGCTGCTGACCGACATCAAGCACGCGCTCTGGAGCAATCCTCTGCGGCCTGCGTATCTGGAGGAGCCACTGCCGGGCGACACAGCAGCCATGACGCGGCAGCTGCGCGCACAGGAGTGGGTTTCCTTTCCGGAGGGCCTTACTGAAATCGGCTGGGAGGCTCCGCCCGAGCAGGCCGATGAGCCGGAGTCGCCAGACTCGCTGAACGACGCGTTCTGCTTCGACAACGAGCTGCCCCGCCATCGCGTCTTCGCCGAAGCGTTCCAG
>CAXTMW010000170.1:0-5195 GCA_964245455.1 uncultured Acidobacteriaceae bacterium | reverse complement strand
CGGTTTCCAGCGCCGAGTACCTCCAGTTCATGGAGGATGACGGTTACACCCGGTCGGAGCTGTGGCTGGCCGAAGGCTGGGAGGCCGTGCAGCGCGAAACATGGCGGGCCCCGCTCTACTGGCACCGCGATGAAGATTGCCTAGACTGGACAGTGTTCACTCTGCGCGGTGAGCAGCCGCTTTCCGCTCTGCTGGCCACCCCGGTGTGCCACATCAGCTACTTTGAGGCAGACGCGTTTGCACGTTGGGCCGGGCTGTCGCTGCCGTCAGAGGCCGAGTGGGAGCATGCCGCAAGTACTGCGTCGACCGATCCCGAGGACCTGCTGGAAGGCGGCGCGCTCCACCCGCTGGCACGGGCGCTGCAGACCGGGCTTGAGAAGACCGGGCTAAATAAGATTTATGGCGGCGTCTGGGAGTGGACGTGCAGCGCCTATCTGGGCTACCCCGGCTACGCGGCCGTCCCGGGCGCTCTCGGCGAGTACAACGGCAAATTCATGTCGAACCAGATGGTGCTGCGCGGAGGCTCGGTCGCCACGCCGGCCTCCCACATGCGTGCAAGCTATCGCAACTTTTTCCCGCCGCACACGCGCTGGCAGTTCTCCGGCGTACGTTTGGCGCGCCGCTAGGAGCCGAGCCGAACCTGGATGGTCACCGCCAAAGCACCTGTTCTGTCAAGCGTATCCTCCGTCGACTCCGCCCGCTTGTCTCCGTTAGGCGCCGAGGTCTTCCAGGGTCTTCAAGCCACGCCCAAGACGCTGAGCCCCTGGCTCTTCTATGACGATCGCGGCTCAGCCCTGTTTGAGCGCATCACGGAGCTGCCCGAGTATTACGTCACCCGCACCGAACGAGGCATTTTTGCTGAGCATGCGGCTGAAATCATCAAGGAGGCCGCAGGTCCGGAGCGTCTCGCGCTGCTTGAGCTCGGTGCCGGCACGGCTTCCAAAACGGGCCTGCTGCTCAGCGCCGCCGCTGCCCACCAGGGCGTCGTCGACTACTACGCGATTGATGTCTCCGAGTCTGCGCTCGAAGAAGCCAAACGCCATCTTGAGCGCGAAATCCCTGGCGTTCAGGTACACACGCGCGTTGCCGACTATACCGAAGGGCTCGGCCAGATCGACGCTCCCGGTCCGCGAAAGCTCGTGCTCTATATCGGCTCCTCCATCGGCAACTTTGAGCCGCACGCCGCGCGCGCACTGCTCGCAGCGGTACGCGGAGAGCTCAAAGAGGGCGACCGCTTCCTGCTCGGGGCCGATCAGGTGAAGGACGAAAGCCTGCTGCTGGCCGCCTACAACGACGCGCAGGGCGTCACGGCCGACTTCAATCGCAATGTGCTGCGGCGCATCAACCGCGAGCTCGACGCGGATTTCGCGCCGGAAGCGTGGGAGCACGAAGCACGCTGGAACGCTCCGGAGTCGCGAATCGAAATGCACCTGTGCAGCCGCGCCAGGCAGTTGGTGCAGCTGCCCAAACTCGATCTCGCGGTCGAGTGCGCCGCAGGCGAAACGATTCACACCGAGAACAGTTACAAATTCACGGACACGGGCGTGGTCGCTTTGCTCGAGCACGCCGGTTTCGCGTTACGGAGCAAGTGGAAGGACGACCGAGGCTGGTTTGGGGTTTACCTTGCCGAGGCGGTCTGAGGTGGAACGCGGATCATTCTGACAGGGGTGTGGGAAGTTCACTTGTGTCCAATTTCAAGCTTCAAAAGGGGGTCATCCTGAGGAGCGAAGCGACGAAGGATCTGCTTTTCGTGCTTGGATAAAGCAAAAAGCAGATCCTTCGCTTGCACCCCAGCGAGCAAGCTCGCCGGGGACCCCGCCTGCGCTCAGGATGATCCCAGTGGTTATCCGAAGTTCTCGCACATCCTTTGAGCGAAGCGAATGACCTGTTTTTGCCCTGGCTTCTGCGGGTCAGCCAGACCCTTTGCTGACAACCGGCCTTGTAAAGCGTGACCGGCGCTACCGTGACAGCAGCGCCCCGCGCCCGGCACTTTCCGCGCTCGCAAACGCGGGCGGCTGCGCCGCACCCGCACCGCCCACCGCGCTAAACCGCGTTCTCGGAAAAGCCTCAGGATAGTTCTTCTGGATAAATGCGATCATGCCCTCGCGAATGATGCAGCGCAGGTCAAACTGGTCGCCCGAATTGCGAGCGCTCAGCAGGCAGCGAATCTCCATCGTGTGTTCGGAGAGGTTGGTCACCTGCAGCGCCTTGATCTTGCCGTCCCACAAAGGCGAAGCCTCCAGCAATCGGAAATATTCTTCGCGCAGCGCGTCGACCGGTACGGAGTAGTCCACATACAGAAACGATGTCCCCATCAGATCGGAGTGCTCGCGCGTCCAGTTTTGGAAAGCATTCTCGATAAAGTACGTCAGCGGAACGATCAGCCGCCGGTAATCCCAGATCGCGACAACGACGTAGGTCGTCGTAATCTCCTCGATGCGGCCCCACTCGCCTTCCACAACCACCACGTCGTCGAGTCGAATCGGTTCGGTTAAGGCAATCTGCAGCCCGGCCAGCAGGTTCGACGCGGTTGACTTTGCCGCAGTCGCCAGCACCAGGCTGGCCAGACCCGCCGAGGCCAGCAAACCGGCGCCATAGTGCCAGATTGCTGAGTTCTGGAACAACGACAGGATCAGGCCCGCGTCGATAATCATGGCCAGGATAATCGCCATGCGCCGCAGCAGCTGCGTTTGCGTCCGGATGCGCCGCGCCTGCAGGTTGTTTTCTGTCTCCTTGTTGTAGCGCAGTAACACCACATCCTCAAACAGGTACACGCCCGACACCAGAAGCCAGCCGATCGCCAGAAACAGCGCAACCAGGAAGCTCTTCTGGAGAATCCCGAACAAGGGTTCGTCGATGTCGACGATCTGCAGCTCAAGCGCGATGTTCACCATCGCAAGCAGCACGATAAAGAGCGCGGGGCGCCGCACCCTCTTCGAGACTGCCTGGATCAAGGGCGAAGCCTGTACATCCTTGTGCCGCAGCCTGGCCAGCAGACGGAAAATGACGGCATGCACCGTGAAGCCTAGTGTGAGCGCGATGCAGAGCAGGATGGTCCCGCCGACAATCGCATGAATGTGCCGCGAGGCCAGCACGGCTGGGGGCGTATCCGACTGCTGCACAGTTGTCGTGCGCGTCGTCTCATGCCCCGTTTCGTGGCCTGTCCCGTGCGTCGTTTCCCGAACCGTTTCGTGGGTCGTCTCCGTCATCCAACCTCCTGTGCTGTGTCCGGCTCGACGCGCCGGTACTCGCCGCCCTTGCCGCCCTGCTTGCGCACCAGATGTATCTGACGGATGGCAATGCTTTTGTCGAGCGCCTTGCACATGTCGTACACCGTCAGCGCGGCAACCGCCGCAGCCGTCAACGCTTCCATTTCCACGCCCGTGTTCGCCGTGGTCGCGGCGACCGTGCGAATCCGCACGCCGTCTTTGACTACATCGGCTGATACATCGAGAAACGTGAGCGGCAGCGGGTGACACATAGGGATCAGCTCGCTGGTGCGTTTGCCGGCCTGTATGCCGGCAAAGCGCGCAACCTCCAGCGGGTTCCCTTTGGGATTGCGCGGCAGCGCCTGCAGCACCTCAGCCGACAACGCAACAAACGCCTCGGCCTCCGCCTCGCGCCGGGTCGCCGACTTTTCGCTTACGTCCACCATGCGCGCCGCGCCGGCGTCGTCGTAGTGCGACAGCTTGCCGCTCGGCGAAGGCTCATCCATCTTCCCAGCCTATCGCACGGCCCCTACGCCGGCAGCACCGTCACAGTCGCGCCGTCTGCCAGAGCGTCCGTGCTGTCAGGTAGAACCGCAAAACCGTTCGCGCGCGCCGTACTCGCCAGGTCGCCTGAACCCTGCCAGGGCACCACCTCCACCGTCGCCCCGGCCACGTCGTGCGAGACCCATGCCGGCAAAAACCGGATCAATCCCTGTTTCCCCCGCACTTGGCCGCGCAGCCGCGCCTGCACGAAGCGGGGCACATACCCGCGCTCGCCCCCAAGCGCCGCCAGCATCGGCGCCACAAACAAAGCAAAACACACGATGGTCGACACCGGATTCCCGGGCAGGCCGAAGAACGGCAGCCCACCCTCATGCAGGCTGCCGAACACCACCGGTTTGCCCGGCTGGATTTGCACGCCGGTAAAGTAAAACCGTCCGCCCAGCGCAGCCAGCGCCGGCTCCACCAGGTCGTACTTGCCCATAGAAACGCCGCCCGACAGCAGCAGCAGGTCTGTGTCCGCCATGGCCGTTGTAATGGCCGCCTGAAGCGCCTCGGCCGTGTCGGCGACTGGCGCACACAGCCGTGCCTCGCCGCCCAGCGCGCGCACCTGCGCGGCCAGCGTGTACGAGTTGGAATTGCGAATCTGGTGCGGCGCGGGCGTCTCCGCTACATCGACCAGCTCATCACCGGTGGACAGAATCGCGACGCGCGGCTTTCGGAAGACCGGGACCGCAGCGTACCCGACCGCTGCCGCGACCGCGATGCCGTGCGCGTTCAGGCGCGTGCCCGCCGGCAACAGCACCGCGCCGGCCCGCGCCTCAGCCCCGGCCGCGACAACGTTCTCGCCCGCTGCGATGCGGCGGCCTGCTGCAAGCCCAATGCCGCCCGCTTCCCGCATCGTGTGCTCGATCATGACGACGCAGTCCGCGCCGGCCGGCACCGGCGCGCCGGTCATGATCTCAAGGCAGGTGCCCGGCTGCACCGCACCGCTCCATACCTCCCCCGCGCGCAGCAGGCCTGCCACCGGCAAAGCTCCGCGTAACCAGTCCTCAGCCCGCGCCGCAAACCCGTCTCGCGTCGCGCGCGGAAACGGCGGCTGATCCCGGTCTGCCAAGATGGAATTTCGCAGCACGCGCCCTGCGGCTTCCAGCAGCGGCAGCGTTTCCTCGTCCCGCTGCTGTCCGAGCAGGCGCTCCGCCTCCGCCCGCACCGTCTCCGCGGCTTCACTGTAAGGCAGGGCATGATGGGGCTGGCTCATGCCTCAATTCTAGATCCGCGGTCCGCCCCGCAAACAAAAGGCGCCCCGCATAGCGGAGCGCCTTTTTGTCTCCATGCCGTTCGTTAGGACTTCTTGCCGGCCTTGTAGGTCGTCTTGACCGTCTGCCCCATGCTGGCGAGGATGTTTTTCGCATCCGCCGCGAACTGCCCATCCGGCGCCAGCTCCAGGTACTTCTGGTACGCCTCGGCGCAGCCCGGCGGCGC
>CAXTMW010000169.1:0-7804 GCA_964245455.1 uncultured Acidobacteriaceae bacterium | reverse complement strand
CCAGTGAGCTGACGGACAGGATGTACCGGCGCGAAGGCAGCGCAAGCGCGGAGGCGGCGCGCGCGGCCTCAAGCGTCGAGGTAAGCCGGATCGCGTCCGAGGCTCCGTTGTGGACCACGGTGATTTCGTCCGGGCTGCGCCCAAGCAGGCTCACGATGCGCTCCTTGGTGTACTCGGACACGGCGATCAGGTGCACCGCGTTGCGCGCGATCCGGCGGGTCATCGCGCTGTACCAGCGCGCGTAGCCAGGGGAAAACCACTCCGGGTGCTCGAGCGCAAACAGGTCATGGAAGGTGACGACCTGCCGCCGATAGCCGACCGGCCCGGCGGCGCAGGGGCTCCATAGCAGCCGCCCTGCGGCGCGACGCGGCAGCACGGTCTGCTCCCACAGGTGGCCGAGTGCCCCCCGGCCCCAGCGGCCGTGGCGACCCGGCGCAAGCAGCTCGGGCTTACCCGGCAGGCGGGAGGTGATCTCACGCGCGTAGCGCTGGACGCCCGTGACCCGATGCGCCAGAAAGCGCGCGTTGACGACGTAGCGCGCGGTCTGGGGTGAAGGATTGGACAAGGTCTCTGTCATCGGTCGGCCTAGCTCGCGCTCAGCACGTGCGTGTCGTCGTAGCGCGAGTACACGCCGTAGTGCTGGTAGGTGGAGCTCATCTCGCGTCGCACCTTGTTGAGCACCAGGCCCAGCACGTTGACGTCGAGCCGGTTGAGCGTGCCGAGCGCCGCCGCGACCGCTTCCTGATTGGTCTCCCCGGCCTGCGCAATCAGGAGCACCCCATCGGCGGCGCAGGCGATCTGGATCGGCTCGGCCAGCCCGAGCATCGGCGGCGCGTCGATAATGACCAGGTCGTAGCCCTCGGTAGCTTGCTCCAGCAGGCCGCCCATGCGGGTGCCGACCAGGTGCGCGGCCTTCGCGAACATCTGCCCGGCGCTCACTACGTGCAGCCCGTCGACGCCCTCAATCTGCTGCGAAACATCGTGGATGGCGCGGCCTTCGAGGATGACCTCGGCCAGCCCGGCGCTCGCGTGCCCGAGCGCGAAGTGGTTGTGCTGCGAAGGGCGTCGCAGGTCGGCATCGATCAGCAGCGTTTTGCGGCCCTGGAGTGCGTGCGCGATCGCAAGGTGCGCCGTACAGGTGCTTTTGCCTTCGCCGGCGAGCGCGCTCGTGACCAGCAGCGAGCGCAGCGGTTCGCGGTTGCGCGACATCAGCACGAGCGAGCGCATGGTGCGAATGGCCTCGGTGTAGGCGTCCTGCGTGCGGCTCCAGTCTCCTTGCGGCAACGCTGGACGGCCTTTGCCGCTCACTGCCGTCCCATCGCCCGCGTCGAGCAGCAGCTGCCGGCCGGCCGGCTTCAGCTGATGCACGTCCGGCAGCACCCCGAGCACCTCGATGTTGAGAATCCGGCGCGCCTGCTCCGGATCACGCACGCTCTTATCGAGCATGTCCTTGATCAGCACGACCGCCATCGAGACAATGAGGGAGACAAAGAAGCCGAGCGGGATAAAGATGCTCTTTTTCGGGAACACCGGAGAGCTTTCCGGACGCGCCTCGTCGGCGATCCGAATGGCGCTGTTCTGGAAGCCCGAGTTGATGCCGGCTTCCTTGATCTTCTGGAAGAGCTCGTTGTAGAGCGTCTTGTTCGCCTCCGCGTCGCGCTTCAGCTGCGCGTACTGGATCGAGCTCGCGTTGAGCTTGTCCGCCTCCCCTTTGGCCGAGTCGAGCGCGCTCTTGAGCAGCGCTTCGTGGCCTGAGGACTGCGTGTAGTCAGCCTGGATGCGGCGGCTGATTTCGGCGCGCGCGGCGTCGTACTCGCGGGTGACCTCGGCGAGCTCATTGGCGCCGAGCTTGTAGTTCATGTTGTTGGCGCCGTAGGTGGTCTTGAGCGTAGCCATCTTCTGCTGCGCTTCCTGCACTTTTTCTTCGAGCTTTTGGAGCTGCTCGGCCTGGGTCGAGATTTCGAGTGCCGCCGGATTGCCGGCCTGCACACCCCGGTAGGCGGTTTCCTTGCGGATCCGGTCGTTTTCCGCTTCCGTGTACTCCTGGTTCAGCTGCCGGACCCGGTCGGCGAGGATAGTGGTTTGCTGTTCCGGGTCGATCACGCCAAGCTGCCGCTCGTAGTCGGCCAGCGCGGCGGCGCTCTTGGTCATGTTTCCTTTCAGGTCATCGAGCTGTTTCGTCATAAAACCCGAAACGCTCATCGAGTTGGTCACCCGCATCTCGTACACCTGGTCGATATAGCGGTGCGCGACCGCGTTTGCGACGTCGGCGGCCTCCTGCGCGTTTTTCGAGCGATAGCTGATCCGGAGCAGAAGGCTGTTGGTCGGGTGCGTGATAGTCAAACCCTTCAGCGCTACCGTGCCGTTCGGGTTCGGGGCCGCCCCGTGCCGGCCCGCAGGCAGCAGGTGGAACTGCTCGGCGACCGGGCGCAGCACGGCGTCGGACTGCATCAGGTCCATCTCGGTGGTCAGGAACTCCTCCACGTCGCTCGTGCTCTGCGCCCCGGCTTCCCCTCCCAGTACGCTCGACGGCACCTTGTTATCGACCGTGATGCGCGTAGTCGCCTCATACACAGGCGTGATCACATAGCAGAGCCCTGCAGTCACGGCAGTGGCGGCCAGTACGGCCAGCGCAATCTTGGAGCCGGCCCGGCGCAGCAGCCAAAGGTAGTGCTGCATCGGCAGCAGCTCCTCCGGTTCGGGCGCCGGCGGCGGGGCAGAGTAGGTAAGCAGTTGGGAAGTCCGGGCGGCCGGCAGAACTCGGGGCTTGCTGGTGTAGGGGGTCGGCATACGATCCTCGCGTAGACGCTGATGGTGGGTATCCGGTAAAGCAGGGGAGAGGGCGGGAGAGCCCACTCCCGAAAGGAAGCAGCTTAAGCTTCAATATCGGCCGGCGCGTTGATAGCAAGAGCGGAAATGCTTCACTGTACCGGCCTGGATCGGAACGTTTGCCGGATCACCCGGCGGCATCCTTAGTGATAGATCAACACCCCGGCCGCCGTGGTGGAGCCGAAACCGGCCAACTGCGCAAGCACCTTGGCGGTCATCCGCTCGCCGCTGTTCAAAGGCACGTAGAGGATGTCGTCGGATTGCAGCACCATGTCGGGTGCTTTGCGCGCCATGATCTCCTTTAAAGGCACGCTGATCTCCTCGCGCGGTACGCCGACCCCGTGTTCGCGGTAGATGTAGGCGCATTTCGCCGAGTAGGCGTCCAGGCCCTCGCTCATCGCGAGCGCTTTCACGACAGTGGTGTCCGAGTTGTCCTGCATGGCGAAGCTGCCGGGCTTTTTTACATTGCCGGCCACAAAGATGCGCCCGGCTTCCGGCACCCGCACCTCTTCGTCCCCGGTCAGCTTCACATTCAGCTTCGGGTCGGAAGCACCGAGCAGCCCGCGCACCGGGATCGATTGCACCGTGATGTGCATGGTGCCGTCGGGCAGCTGCTCGCGATGGGTAACCGAGATGGTGGGCCCGACGTTTGCGGCAAGGCCGCCGGCCTTGGCCAGCGCGTCGAGCAGCGTGGTGTCGCCAGAAGCTTGAAACGTAAGCGGGTGGTTGACCGCGCCGACGACGCTGACCGGTTTCGACCGGTATTCAAGCACCGAGACGCTGACTACGGGCTCAGTCAAAACCTGCTGCGCCACCAGCGCGTCCGCGATCTTTTTCTCGACCTGCGAGGGCTGGAGGCCGGCAACCGCGATGCGCCCTTTCAGGAGCGGCAGCGCTAGGGTACCGTCCGAGCTGATGCGGAAGGACCGCGACATCTCCGGGCAGTACGGGACCATGATCTGCAGCAGATCATCCGCGCCGAGAGCCTGCGAAGGGAGGACGTCGTTGGTGCCGAGAGCCGGCGCGATTGGGGGGAGCGGGTTGCTGCTCCCGTCGGCCTGCTGTGCGGTGAGTGCGCTCGGGAGAAGCGAGGCAGCCAGAGCAAGCCACAGCACAGAGAATCGATGCTTCCGTGTTGCGGCTCGATCATGGGGAACGGATTGGAACAAGCGGAGCAAGGTCATGGTTGCGTCCAGGCGTACTGCGGATAGTTGCTCGGACGCAAACGGACCAGTCCGAACAAGGGGGAGTTGAATCAGTGCGTTTGCCGGAGCAGACTCACTGTGCAGTTTTGTCTCTGATGCTGCTCGCCGGCCGGCCAACTAGGTAAATTTCACCAGCCGCTTCAATCTATCGGGACTCTATCACTGAGGATAGCTGGTGACTCAAGCAATCTTGAGTAACGCACCAGAGACTAAACGGCTGAGATTGGTAACCTTGTTCGTAGGAAGGATCTTTCGTTGAATTTCATTCAGACTGGCGTGTGACAACAAACTGTGATTAATAATCAAGCTCAAAAGTAGAGGAGTAAATTGATAACCAGGGGTTACCAACGTTGATTTGCTTGGGCATTGCATATGTATCCGGATAGTGCATTTTTTGCACGATCAGTGCTTCTGCTCCATGCATACTTGCGCAACTTACTTCGTATACGCCCGAAATACCTTAACGGATGTGAAGAATGCGGTCCGGCCGAAGCCGACCGGACGCCAGCTCCCATAGAGCCAGCAAATTGCCGCGCATACGTCCCCTTCGATCCAGGTAGCTCTCAGGAAAAATGCTGCGGACCGAGTTGCTGAGCAGGCGGCGCGCGATGCTACCCGCAGCACGGGACCAGGTGTAGGACCCCTTGCGCGCGAGATAGATAGGGTTGGCAACCTGTGAGTAGCCCAGCCGCTTCCCCGATGTGCGACCTACCTTGACGCCCAGGTGCACGCCCTGAGCTCCGGCAACCTCCACCAGCCTGCCGAACGGAAGAAAGCGCCGCGAAAAATCGATGTCCTCGTACCAGCCGTAGGCCGGCAGATTTTCATCAAAGCGCAGACCGTGGCGCTTGATGGTCGCGAGCCGAAATGCCATGTTGCAGCCGTACGTATTGAAGACCGCAGTGGGCGACCGCTCCCCGGCATGCGGCACGTGATGGATGGCGCCGATCATGGCCCGGGCGTGTGCCACGGTGAGCCCGGGACCGACCGCGCCGTCAGCAATGACCTTGCCTGTTGCCCCCTGGACATCCGGGCGGGTGCGGAAGACCTCTTCCATCCGCAGGAGGTAATCGCGATGCAGGTAGAAGTCATCATCCATGAAGAGAATGAGGTCGTAATCGCTTCCGGCTGCTTCCAGCAGATGATTGCGCTGCACGCACGACCCGGTTGTGCCCTGAATAAAGCGAACTGTCGGAAACAGTTCCGGGGCATCGCCAATGTCGACCGGCTCGGAATAGGCCACCAGGACGCCTTCGGGAGGGCGGATCTGCCCCGCTAAGTCGGCCAGCGTCTCCTTAAGGATGGCGGGACGACCCCGCGTTGCGATGCCAATAGCTACCGTCAACCCCGACGCCTGCTCGGCTGGGACGCTTTGAGGTGTCGAGCTGGCCATGGCAGGCATCACGCGCGGTTCCTTTGAAAGAAACACAAAGATCAGGCTCAGGCAAGTTTTTCCCGAGAGTTCCAGGAGATCCCGCGAGGGTCCCAGGAGGTCCCCGAGAGTCTCCGTCTCCGTCTCTCCTAAGCCATACCCAGGGAGCAGAGGCCGCTGTTCTCACACGATCTTCCCATCCGGAAAGGAAAAAAGGAATCGGCTTTGTGTAAATTTTCTCATTACCCGGCTTGGGAAGTGCGAAAGTAGGAAAGTTTCCCAAATCCGGCATAGGGGTGTTTTTCTGTTTGCGCGAAGCAGCGGAAGCGCCCGTGCACCATGCTGTAATGCGCTTACGAGGAACCGATGCAGACAACGGGGAAGAAGCCTCTGACCGAGGACGGAGCCGCGGCCATGCGTTCGCTCAGCAGCAGCCGCACAGTCGCGATTAGCGCCATGTGGAACCTTCTGGGCCGCGCCGGGCCCATGGTCGTCGCCGTGCTCGCAACACCGCACCTGGTGCGCGATCTCGGCCCCGACCGCTGGGGTGTGTTCACCATCGCGCTGAGCCTGGTCGGCATCTTCAGCATCTTCGATTTTGGGATCGGACGAGCGTTGACGCGCACCATCTCCGAGCTGCTGGTCGAGAACCGGCGGGTTGAGGCAGCTACCCTGGCGCGGAGCGGCATGACCGCCTTGACCGTGCTCGGCTGCCTGGGAGGGCTGCTGATGGCCGCGCTTGCGGGATTGTGGGTGCGGGCCGGGCTGCACATTCCGGCGCAGCTGGAACGGCAGGTGCTTCTCTCGCTTTATGTTCTTTGCTTGTCGGCCCCGCTGGTCATTCTTAACTCTGCCATGTGGGGGGTCATCGCCGCTTTTCAGGAGTTTCGCTCAGCCAATCTGGTCAACGTTCCCATCATGGCGATGTATTACCTGGGACCGCTCGCGATCCTCCGCTACTCCGACAGCCTGGTTTCGGTTCTGGCCGTTCTGGTGATGTGCCGGGTCGTGATGACATTTGCCTACTGGCGCATCTGCGTGCGGGTGCTGCCCGAGCTCCGGACAGCCCGCACCGTAATGGCGCAGCTTGCGCCGGTAATGCGCATGGGCGGCTGGATGACCGCCTCCAACATCACCCTGCCTGTTCTTACCTATGTCGACCGCTTCATTATCGCTTCGGTTCTATCGGCAGCGGCCACCGGCTACTACTCGACTCCGTTTGACCTCGTGCTGCGCTTCACCATCATCCCGGTCGCCATCATGAACACGGCCTACCCGGCGATCGCGGCTTCGTTCCGCATCGACCCGGTGCATGCCGCGTCGCTGTTCCGCCGCAGCCTGCTCACGGTAACTGCCGTCCTGTTCCCGGCCTGCCTCCTCTGCGTCGCCGCAAGCCACTGGGTACTCCAGCTTTGGCTTGGCCCCGAGTTCGCGAGCCACGCCACCGTTGTGCTGCGCTGGCTCGGTGTCGGCATCCTTCTTACATGCGTCGACAGCGTTGTCGCCGGGCTGCTTGACGGCGTCGGCAAGGCAAGCGTTAACGCAAAGTTCTCCCTGGGGGAGCTAGCCCTCTACATTCCGCTGCTTACCCTCTTCGTTCGCGCGCACGGGATTGAGGGCGCGGCGATCGCCTCCGCGCTGCGCTGTCTCTTCGACCTTGCGGTTCGCTTCTGGTTCGCGCAGCACCTGTACCGGCCTGTTCGCGCCGTTGCCGCCGGCGCGCTGCCGCTCCTGCTGGGTGCAAGCGCGTCACTGTTTCTTGTCGCTCTGCTGCAAGGCACCGTCTGGCTGCCGGCTGCTTCAGCGCTCGCGCTGCTGCTGGTCGCCGCCCTGCTCTGGCGAACCCTGACCCACACAGAAAGGGCGCGCCTGTCGGCGACAGCGGTTCGCTTCCTCCCGGCGGCGCATGGTGCCGGGCGCTAGCGGGCGCGAGCTTCAGCCGCACGCCGGCTCATAAAGCACTATGGCGCGGCCATGTAGCCGAACAAGCGTCCGCGCAGCGTTCCCCAGTAGTAGCGCAGGTGATCGGCGCGGGCGCGCAGCAGGCTCACCACCATGCCGCCGATTGGGCGAATGAAATACGGCAGAGTGATGGAAGGCGCGATGGAGTGCTTGCGCAGCACGCGCCCTGTCCCCGCGCCGTACAGAAAGGCCCGAGCGATGGCTCCCGAAGACATGCGCTTGTCCGGATGCAGGACACCGATCGAAACGTCGTAGAAGCCGCGGTACCCGCGCCGCAGCAGGTTCAGCACAAAATCCGGTTCCTCGCCCGAGCCCCACTGCGTTCCGGGGCCGATGGCCGGGTCAAAGCCGCCGACCTCGCGTGCCGGCCCAATGCGTACCCATAGAGAAGAGGCCATGACTGTCGTCCAGACCGTTCTGTCATCGATGGCGCAGG
>CAXTMW010000168.1:0-7811 GCA_964245455.1 uncultured Acidobacteriaceae bacterium | reverse complement strand
GGGGCACTTGGGGGTCCTTTTTGATTTGTTTGTTGCGGGTGCCGGGGGAAAGCAGGTCCTTCGCTTCTGGCGCGTAGCGTCGCTGCTCAGGATGACGCGGAGGGCGTATGGCTAGACCTCGTGCCAGGTGTGCTTTTCCTTCGCAAGCAGCTCGTCAGATTCCTTGGGGCCCCAGGTGCCGCTGGCGTAGTTGGGGAAGTCGGTCGGTGGGGTTTTGGCCCAGGCGTCGAGCAGCGGGGTGTACAGGGCCCAGGCGATCTCGACAGCCTCACGGTGGGAGAACAGGGTGGCGTCGCCGAGCATGGCGTCGAGCAGGAGACGCTCGTAGCCATTGGCGGTGTATTTGCCAAAGGTGTCGTTGTAGCTGAAGGCGGCCGCGACCGGGCAGATGGTGGTGTCCGGGGTGGGCAGCTTGTTGCCGAAGATGAAGCGGATGCCCTCATCAGGCTGGATGCGCAGGCGGATGAGGTTGGTGGGGATGCCCTGGCAGGGGCCGTCCTTGACGCCCTGGAAAATCTGCTTCTCGGGCTGGCGGAACTGGATGACGATCTCCGTCACGCGTTTGGCGAGGCGCTTGCCGGCGCGCAGGTAAAAGGGAACACCTTTCCAGCGAGGGGTGTCGATCGAGAGCTTGACGCAGGCGAAGGTTTCAGTGACTGAGTTTGGGTCGACGCGGTCTTCTTCGCGGTAGGGCTTGGCCTGCTCGGGGCCTTTCGCGGTCTGGACGGTGCCGGCGCCGTACTGGCCGCGAACCGCGGTATCTGTAGTAAGGGGCTGGATGGCTTTGAAAAGCTTTGTTTTCTCTTCGAGGATGCCTTGGGCTTCAAAGGTCGCGGGCGGCTCCATGGCGACGAAGGAGAGCATTTCCATCATGTGGTTCTGGAGGATGTCGCGCGAGGCGCCGGCCTTCTCGTAGAACGGTCCGCGGCCTTCGATGCCGATGGACTCGGCGGCCGTGATCTGGATGTTTGCGATGTACTGGGCGTTCCAGAGCGGCTCGAAGAGAGCGTTGGCGAAGCGGAAGACGAGGAGGTTCTGAACGGTTTCCTTGCCGAGGTAGTGGTCGATGCGGAAGATCTGGTCTTCCTTGAAGACCTTGGCGACGCCGTCGTTGAGGGCGCGGGCGGAGTCGAGATCGTGGCCGAAGGGCTTCTCGATGATGACGCGGACGGTGGTGCCGTCAGCCGCTTTGTCCATGCCCTGCTCGCCGAGTTTGTCGACGATCTCCTGGAAGTACTCGGGGGCGACGGCGAGGTAGAAGAGGCGGTTGCCCTTGGTTCCCTGCTCCGTGTCGAGCTTGGCAAGGGTGTCCTTGAGGCGGGCGTAGCCGTCGGAGTCGTCGAAGTTGGTGGTGAAGTAGCTGACTTTTTGGAGGAAGGCGTCGAGCTTGGGGTCATCGTCCTTGGCACCGCCCTCGATGATGGCTTTCTTCATGTCGGGGACGAAGGTTTTGAAAAGGTCGCGGCGGGCGACGCCAACCACGGCGAACTTCTCCGGGAGCAGGCCGCTTTCTTCGAGGTGGAAGAGCGCGGGGAGGAGCTTCTTTTTGGTGAGGTCGCCGGAAGCCCCGAAGATGACTATGACAAGCGGTTCGGGGTGGCGCTCAGGTGCATTGGCCGCGGCTTGTTTGGCGAGATCGGGGGTGATGACGGTGTCGCTTGTGCTCATGGTTTTCGTGTCCTTGTTCCGGTATTCAGTTCCGGCGGGTCCGCTAAAGCAGGCCCAGGGTGGTGAGCTCGGCGAGAAGGGCGGCGTAGCCGGTGTAGACGATGGCGTGCATGCCGAGCTCGGCGGCGGCGGCAGCGTTTTTCTCGCGGTCGTCGATAAAGATGACCTCCGCTGCCGGGCGTTGCAGAACTTCAAGCGCGAGCCGGTAGATTTCCGGGTGCGGCTTGCGCATTTGGACGTAGCCGGAGCAGAAAAAAACAGACAAATATTGTTTGAGGCCGAAGCGATCGAGGCGCAGGTCGTTGAGCTCGCGGGACTCGTTGTTTAGCTGGCCCATCAGGAGACCGCCGCGCGTGTGCAGATCGCGCAGGACGGGCAGAGCGGAGTCGGAGAGGAGCTGCGACTGGGCTTCGATCGCCTCGCGAACGGCTTGGGGCTTGAAAGGTTGGGGCTTGTAGAAGAGGGTGCGCTCGAGGTACTGAGTGAAGTCGATGGTTCCCTTCTCCCAGGCGTCGTTCTCGATCGCGTGACGGCGCTCGAACTCAGCACGGTCTTCGGGGCCGAGCTGGAACTGGTCGAAGACGACCTTGCGCTCGTTGTGGTCCCAGCCGTTGGTCAGGATGACCCCGCCGGTATCCCAAAGGATGGTGTTGTAGCGGCTCATCTTGGTTGGCTCACTGGGCTTCACGCTTTCCGAAGAACTTCGGGGAGTTGGATGCACGTGAAGGCGAGTCCGCTGCGGCAAGCCGTTTACACCTAAGTACCATTGGCGCTCCGGTAAGCGCCCGTTACGCTTCAGGGTGAGCGGGTGTACCCTTTGAGCGAACGAGTCGAAAATGCTGAGACCCTTGCGCATCGGATCGCCACAGGTCACGCCTACTCAAAGCACGCCTCGAAGCACGGCTTCAGTATCGAGAACTTCGAGGCAAGCATTCTGGAGACGATCGTCAACGCCTCGGAGATTCTCAGCTTGCCGCGAGGACGCACGGCATACTGGAGCGATGCGGAACAGATGATTGTGGTGCACGAGCCGACTCACCGCGATGCGGGTACCGCGTTTCGCCCGAAGCAAGGCAAGAACTACTTTGTAAATCTGAGGTCCGCTCTATGAGCAAAGAAGTTGATGTGAATACCTGGCAGGGTCTAGAGCCTTACCTGAACAACATCTTGAATGAAGTGCTTAATGGCTTTTACGTGAACTATCCGGAGCAGCTCGGTACAACACGTTCAGAGTTATTCGTGCTTTTCGACAAGGTGCGCAGCATCGACTCAGAGCAGATGTTTACACCCGAGGAAGCCAGGTTGCTGAGCCGTGTAGCGCGCTTATGCGACGCGGAGCTTGGCGTTGAGGAGTTTAAGACACGCACGGGGTACACGCTGGAGGAGTCGCAACACGTCCAAGCACGCTTGGAGCGGATCGCCTTGGTACCATTACACGCCACAGCCTCTTAGTTCCCGCCCATAAAGCCCTTTCTCCGCGCAAGCGCTCGGCAGGCTACAGCGGAACTAGACACGCGTGAGTGAACGCATCGTTCGAAGCGCAGACACGTTCACTCAGTCGGTTAGTAAAGCCTCCGGCAGCTACTTGTCGTTGATGCCGGCGAGCGCGGGGAGTTCCTTGCCGGCTTTGGCCAGCAGCTCCTTGGCGCGCTTGGTAATGTTATCGACGCCGAAGCCGAGCTTTTCGAGCGCGAGCGTTCCCGGCGCAGACGCGCCGAAGCGGTCGAGACCGATCACGTCGCCGTGGCGGCCGACCCACTTCCACCAGCCAAGAGTTGCGCCGGCTTCGACGGCCAGCTTGGGCAGGCCTTCCGGCAGGACCTCAAGCTTGTAGCTCGCGGGCTGCCGCTCAAAAAGCTGCCAGCTTGGCATGGAGACGATGCGGGCGATGATGCCTTCCTTTTTGAGCTCGGCGGCAGCCTTGACGATCTGCCATACTTCGGCACCGGTGGACACCATGAGCAGGTCCGGGGTGTCGGAGCCGCGATCCAGAATGTAAGCGCCCTTGGCAACGCTGTCATAGACGTCGACCTTTGTGGGGTCAATCAACGGCAGGTCCTGGCGGGAGAGTGCCATAAAGCTGGTCTCGTGGTACTCGAGCGCCAGGCGCCAGGCGGCGGCGGTTTCGTTCGCGTCGGCCGGGCGAAAGTCGATCAAATGCGGGATGGCGCGCAGCATCATGAGCTGGTCGATGGGCTGGTGGGTGGGGCCGTCTTCGCCGAGTCCGATCGAATCGTGCGTATACACATAGATGGAGTGGATGTGCATCAGCGCGGCGAGGCGGATGGCGGGCTTGGCGTAATCAGAGAAAGTAAAGAAGGTGGATGCGTAGGGGATGAGCCCGCCGTGCGCGGCCATGCCATTGACCGCGGCGTGCATGGCGAACTCGCGGACGCCGAAGAAGATGTTGCGGCCGGCGGGGTCGAGATGGAAGTTGCCGGACTTCTTGAGAATCGTCTTGGTGGATTCGGTCAGATCGGCCGCGCCGCCGAAGAGCTCGGGCACCTGCTCGGCAAAGGCGTTCATCACCGCGCCGCCTGCGTTGCGGGTCGCCATGGGCTTCGCGTCAACGGGGTAGCTGGGCAGGGACTTCTCCCAGCCGGCCTGGAGCTTGCCGGCGAGCGTGCGGTCGAACTGCTCCGCGAGCTCGGGGAACTCGGACTTGTACTTGGCGAAGAGGGCGGTCCACTCGGACTCAAACTGCGCGCCGCGGTCCACGATTTGGAGCCAGTTCTTAGCTGCCGGCTCGGGCACGTAGAAGCTTTTATCGGCGGGCCAGTTGAGGGTTTCCTTGGTCTTCTTGACGTTTTCAGCGCCGAGCGGCGCGCCGTGGGCCTTGTTGGTGCCGGCCGCGGGCGAGCCGTAGCCGATGATGGTACGGACCGCGATGATCGAAGGCTTGCCGGTTTCGGCTTTGGCGGCTTCGATGGCGGCGGACAGCGCGTCCAGGTCGTTGCCGTCAGCGACCGTTTGCACGTGCCAGTGGTAGGCCTTGAAGCGGGCCTGTACGTCCTCGGTGAAGCTCAGGTCAGTGGGGCCGTCGAGCGAGATGAGGTTGTCGTCGTACAGGAAGATGAGCTTGCCGAGCCCGAGTGTGCCGGCGAGCGAGGCGGCCTCGTGCGAGACGCCTTCCATGAGGTCGCCGTCGCCGCAGATGCCGTAGGTGTAGTGGTCGACGATGTCGTAGCTAGGCTTGTTGTAGATGGCGGCGAGGTGCTTCTCCGCCATGGCCATGCCGACGGCCATCGCAAAGCCCTGGCCGAGGGGGCCGGTCGTGACTTCAACGCCGTCGGTTTCGCCGAACTCCGGGTGGCCGGGGGTCTTTGAGCCCCACTGGCGGAACTGCTGGAGGTCTTCCAAAGAAAGGTCGTAGCCGGCGAGGTGCAGCATGCCGTAGAGCATGGCCGAGGCGTGGCCGTTCGACAGCACGAAGCGGTCGCGATTGGACCACTTGGAGTGCCGCGGGTTGTGGCGCATGTACTTGTGGAAAAGCAGGTAGGCCATGGGGGCGCAGCCGAGCGGCGCGCCGGGATGGCCGCTGTTTGCCTTCTCGACGGCATCGACCGCGAGAAAGCGCAGTGTATTGATGGATAGCAGGTCCAGATCGCTCATAGATCGAAATCTCCCGGGAAGGTGTGTGGTTGACGCCGACGCGCGGCTGCCATGGTTTGGGTCGTCAGCGGCTATTTTATGCCGGTTTTGGCGCGGCAAGCGCGCCGCCCAGCGCTTCTGCAGCGCTTTCGGGCTCAACTTTTACGGAAAAGTTGCGGCCTTCCCAGCGATTGGATGCGGGCCAGTACAGGGTGAACTCGATGGAGAGGCTCTGCCGGGGCTCGGTCGGGATTTCGGCCGCGGAGCCGGCCGCGCCCAGCTCGCGGGACACGATGCTGCGCTTCGAGGCCCACGCGTCGCAAGTGTAGAGCAGCTCAAACGGGTGGGCGGCGAGGATGCGCAGGGTTTTGCCGGCAGGCATGGTGTAAATGGGGCGGCGGAGCTTCCACATCTCGAATTGGCTGGAGACCGGGCCGCTGCCGTAGCGGCCTTCCGCGGCGGAGATGCGGTCGAAAACGCGGCCGTCGTGGACCGAGCGGACGAGTTTCAGGTACTCGGCATGCGCCCAGACCAGCGGCATGGCGGAGCCGGCGGGGTCGCCGAGCACGACCGGGCCGGCGGTGGTGGAGAGCGACTGGCGGCGGTCCCAAATCTGCTCGGGAAGCATGCCGCCGGGGGAGGCAAAGCCTTCCATCGCGGCCACAAAGGACTGGACGGGGCGGCCGGCGGCGAGCTCGTAGTGGGCGCGCTCGCCCGTGAGCAGCGGCCACGCACGGCCCTGGCCGTAGTGGATGAACGGGCCGCCGCCCTCCTGCTCACCGTAGCCGTCGTGGTTGTAGCGGCGCCAGCAGGGTCCTTGCGGGCACTCGACGCGGAGGATGCGGTCGACGACCTTGATGGAGTCGACGATGACCGGGTCGTCGGCGCGGCGGATGCCGTAGCGGACCAGCTCGAGGAAGCCTCCGTCGATGACGGCGCTGGCCGGGAACCCGGACTCCTCCCAGGGCGCGCGGTCGTCGACCCGGATGTTGCCGGGGGCAACATCGTTGCGGTACCAGGGCTCGCCGGGCGCGGGCGGTTGGATGCGCATGTAGTGGCGCTTGATGTCGGGGTGGAGCGTGCCCTGGTTGGTGACGGTCCAGTCCTCCAGGTGCGACTGGAGCCAGTCGGCGTGCTCGCCGAGGAACGTGCCGAGCTCGGGCGAGGCGTGGGCGTCGGCGATTTCGGCCGCGCAGCACAACGCGCCGATGACTGCGGCGAGGGTGGACGGCGAGTAGCCGGCGTTTTCCTCCCAGCGCTCCTGCTGGGTGACCGGGGCGTAGCGGACCAGGAAGCCGGCGGCGCGGGAGACGAAGGGAAACACGTCGAAAGCGCCGAGGCCATCGGCTTTCCAAAGGCGCCAGGCGAGGATGATGGGGAAGGCGACCTCGTCGAGCTGAATGCCGGTCCAATAGGGGCGGCCGTCGACCCAGAAGTTTTGGGCGAAGGAGCCGTCGGGCTTTTGCGAGCAGGCGAGGTAGACGAGCGCGCGGAGGGCGGTGTCGACGCGGCCCATGGCGAGGAGCGCGGAAGCGGACTGGACCATGTCGCGGGTCCAGACGAGGTGGTAGCCGCCGAGGTCGTCGTCGCCCTTGGCGTAGCCCCAGGGGATGGAGAGCGAGGCGATAAACGCGCCCGAAAAGGTCTTGTCCTCGTGCATGAGGACGACTTTCTGGCTGGTGCGCAGGAGCCGGCCGCCGTCGTGGGTCGAGGCTTCGAGTTGAGGCGGGGCCTGCACGCGCTGCCACTGGTGGATGTAGCGCTCGAGGCTGGCGCCAAACGGGGCGGCCAGCGAGCTGAGGGTGGCGGACAGGGCGGCGTGGAGGCTTTCGCCGAAGCCGATGGCGAGCACAAATTCGCGGACGCCGGGAGCGGGTGCTTGGGCGCGGGCAAGGTCGACCTCGCCCATCAGCGCGATGTTGCCGTCAGTGGCCGAGCCGTACTCCCAGTGCATGCGGAAGTCGTGCTTGAGGTCCTGCCAGCCGTCGCTCGCGCCGACAAAGCCGCAGGACGCGCGCGCAAAACCGCAGGAGGTAGCCATGGCGAGCGAATCGGCATTGCGCCAGGCAAGCAGGGTGCGCGAGCCGGCGACGTCGACGACGCGAGCCGAGTTGCCGGCACCGCCGCCGCCGAGGTGCGGCGCGAGCAGCGCGTACAGGTGCAGGCGGGCCAGCAGCTCGGGGGCAGCTTCGAGGCGGACGCGGACCAGCACGACGGACGCGTGCGGGTCGCAGATGGTTTCCTTCGTGAGCGAGTAGCGGCCGTCGGGGTCGCGGTTGTTCTGGCGCGGACAGGGGGCGACGGGGTCGACGTAGGAGAAGCGGCGCGCCATGTCACGCTTTTCCTCGTGGAAGAAGGTTTCGCCGTCGGTGATGAGGAAGCCCATGTCGCGAGTTTGCGGGCGGTCGATGGTGGGGTAGTAGATCTCGTTGAGGATGCCGTGCGAGGTGGTGAACCAGACGCGGGAGGAGGCGGAGTAGGCGCAGCCGACCGAGTTCTTGATGCTGGAGGTCCATCGGCCGGGGAGGCCCGGGGAGCCGGGAGCTTCGCCT
>CAXTMW010000167.1:5413-7878 GCA_964245455.1 uncultured Acidobacteriaceae bacterium | reverse complement strand
GTGCCGCAATCCCGGACTTGGTGTTGTAAGCCGCGATCACCGCTTCGGTAATGTCATTGCCCTGGGTCGCGTAGAGCACCGGGCTTTGCTGCTGCGAGGCGTCCAGCACAACGGTGTATCCATTCTGCTGAGCATAGCTCTGCAGCGTGCCGTACACCTTCTGCGCAATCTGCGCGTAGGTCTGCTGAATCTCCTGCTGGAAGTCGTTCTGAGCGTCCTCGCCGGAGCGCTGCAACGACTTCTCCCGGTCGTCGATCGTCTTCAACTTTTGAGCGCGCTCTGTATCCGTCAACGTTGCGCTTTGCGTCTGCAGCTGCTTTTTCAGGTTGTCGATCTCGTCACTCTGCTGTTTCAGCTGCGTCTGCTTCGGCTGGTACTTCTTTTCCACTTCTTCCAGGTCCCGCTTGCCTTCGTTCGTCTGCGCAACCGCGGCCTGGAACATGATGATGGCAATCTTGGAGGGGCCGTTCGCCGGGGCCGCAGCGGTACTTGCGGCGGCAGAGGTCGTCGAGGCCGCGGGAGCCGAGGTCTGCGCTGAAGCGACGGAGCCGATCAGCCCGGTGGCGAGCAGGCTTGCGAGGGAAAGCGAAAGCTTCATGGAAGGGTGGAACTCCTTGGGTCGGTAAGGTGCATCGGAATCTCTTCAGGCGTGCGCGGAGGAAAACCGGCGAGAAGAGACGCGCTCCGGCAAACGCTCAGGGCGCTGTTACATATTCTATGGGCGGTGGCTGCGAGCGTCAAACCGGTTGCTTGGCAACGGTCACTTAGTTGCTGTTCGCAAACGTAGAGCCTGATGTATAGTCCAAGCCGTGAGCACATCGCGCACAACCGCAAGGTTCCGTCATCTCCTGGTAACCGCGCTGTGTCTGTGTTCCATATCTTGTTGTCGATAGCCGCTCCGGCTTCCTCCTCGACTCCATAAGTGCTGTCCTACGGTTCCCCTCCAGCTAAGTCTTTCAGTAATCTGAGGTATCCATGCCCTCTGCCGGACGATCTATCTCACTCGATATCTGGGCTGTTTTGTTTTCCCTCCTGCTTGCCCTGGCAGTCCGGCTTGGCTTGCTCACCAAAGTTCCCTGGTAACGGAGCTCCCGCCCATGTCGACTCGCACAGAAAAGCTGGCGGTCACGGCCGCAAGCCGCCTTCCCACCAACACCGCGCCGCTGGCGCTGGTTCCCGGGGTGCTGCTGCTGTTTGCCGTCGGTTTTGCCGGCAAATGGATCGAGCACTCCATCGCGTTGTACGGCAAGGCGCACCACCTCGTTCTTCCCAACATTGAGTACGTGCTCTGGTCCATCCTGATCGGCGTTGTCATCGCCAACACAGTCGGGCTGCCGCGTGTTTTCGAGGCTGGGGTCGCCACCTATGAGTTCTGGCTCAAGGCCGGCATCATCCTGCTAGGGTCGCGCTTTATCCTCGGCGACATTGCCCGGCTGGGCGGCATCTCGCTGCTGTTGGTCGCGTTTGAGCTCGTGCTGTCGCTCGCCTTTATGACCTGGCTCGGGCGCCGCTTCCGGCTCGGCCCCAAGCTCACCACCCTGCTCGCCGTTGGGTCGTCCGTGTGCGGCGTGTCTGCCATTATTGCGACCCAGGGCACCATCGACGCCGACGAGTCCGACTCCGCCACAGCCATCGCTGCCATCCTCGCGCTCGGCGCCCTGTCGCTGTTCACGTTTCCGCTCATCGGCCACGCGCTTTCCATGTCAGACCACGCGTACGGTCTATGGGCCGGGCTTGCGGTGGACAACACCGCCGAGGCGACGGCGGCCGGCGCGCTCTACTCTGACAGTGCGGGCAAGTTCGCGGTGCTGGCCAAAACCTGCCGCAACGCCACCATCGGCTTCGTGGTGCTTGGCTACGCGGTCGCGTGGGCGCGCAAAGGGCTCGCCTCAGCCGCGACAGAGAATCAGCTCCGGCACAAAGCAGCTTTCCTTTGGAACAAGTTTCCAAAGTTCGTCCTCGGCTTCCTGCTCATCTCGCTGCTGGCCACTCTCGGCGGCAGCAAGGTGCCGGCGCTGGCCGTGCTCGGCTTTACCAGGCCGCAGCTCGCGGTGCTTGCCAACCTGAGCCGCTGGGCGTTTCTGCTTACCTTTGCCGGGGTAGGCCTGCGCACCAATCTGCGCGACCTGGGTAAGCAGGGATGGCGCCCGTTCGCGGTTTCGGCGGTCGGGGAGATCGCGATCGCTGCGATTACGCTGGTGCTGGTGGTGGGTGCGGATCGCGCGTTTCACCTGTGATCCGCACCGGGCGCACTTTGATGGCTGCGCTCTTTGTGGAAAGGAGTTATCCCTGAGCGCAGCGAAGGATCCGCTTTCTCTCCACGACAAGCGCGAAAAGCAGATCCTTTGTCGCTTCGCTCCTCAGAATGACCCCTTTATGGAAGCGCTCGCTCAGAAGAATGAAGTCTCACAGATGGTTTGAGAGCGGCGCAGGATCGGCCTTTTCTACCCGCACCAGCGTCGAGG
>CAXTMW010000167.1:0-5403 GCA_964245455.1 uncultured Acidobacteriaceae bacterium | reverse complement strand
CGTAGGTCCTTCGCCTAAATCCGTCAGCCGCTGCGAGGTCAGCTGGTTTACCCCGACCTTGTCGCCCGCGGGCGCGCACTTATTCCAGCTCATCGCCGCCGCGACCACGCCGGGTCGCACGCGACGGCTGAGGAGCGCCATCAGCGTCATCGAGCCGCGTTCGTTCCGGACCATCACTGTTTCTCCATCGACGATGCCGCGCGCCGCGGCGTCGTCCGGATGCATTTCGAGCCGGTCGAGGTTCGCGCGTTCGAGCGCCCGGTGTACCGGGTGGTTGGCCAGCGTCGAGTTCATGAAGTTGCCCGCTTTGCGCGGCAGAAACTCGAGCGTTCCGTCATCCGCAACCTGCCGGGCACACGCGCGCGACTCGGCCGGTGCGTGAAAGGTCGGCATCGCGTCCAGCCCGCGCACCGCGAGCGCGTCCGAGTAGAACTCGACCTTGCCCGACGGAGTCGGAAACACACCGTCGCTGAATGGGCGAAACGGCCCGCCCCAATCTGACTCGCTGCAGTTCTTAGAAGGGAAGTGCAGCCGCTCGCTGCCGCCGCGCGCGCGCAGCGACGCACGCGTGATCCCGCGCATCAGGGGCTCCTGTGCTTCCGGTGCTGACTCGCGCAAAGCCTGCGCCATCAGGCTTTCTTCATCGTCCCCGAAGCACGATTCGGCAAAGCCCATCCGCTGTGCGAGCTCCGCGAACAGCCGCACATTCGACCGCGCTTCGCCAAGCGGAGCGATGCTTTGCTCGGAAAGCTGCACGTAGTGGTGCCCGTACGCGCCCTGCACATCGGTGTGCTCCAGGAAGGTCGTCGCCGGCAGCACATAGTCCGCGTAGTCGCAGGTATCGGTAAAGCTCTGCTCATGCACTATGGTGAATAGGTCCGGCCGCGCCAGCCCTGCAAGCACCTTGCGCTGGTCGGGCGCAATCACCGCCGGGTTTGAGTTGTACACAAACAAGGCGTGTACCGCAGGGTCGCGCAGCTCCGTCAGTGCGTCGCCCAGCAGTGTCATGTTGACGACCCGCGCTCTCCGCCCGAGCGGGCTCGCCAGCATCAGGTCAGGCCGCTCTAGCGCTTGCTTGTCGAAGGAGAACGCGCCGCTTGTAGAAAGCTGCAAGCCGCCGCCGAGCTGCGCCCAGGCACCGGTCAACGCGGGCAGCATCGCGATCGCCCGCGCGGCAGCGCCGCCGTTTTCCGAGCGCTGCACCCCATAGTTCATGCGGATCACCGCGGGCCGGGTCGTTGCATACGCTCGCGCCAGCTCCTCGATTTGCTCGGCAGCGATGCCGGTGTCGGCGGCAACCCGCGCGGGAGGGTACGCGGCGACATGCGCCCGAAGCCGATCGAGCCCGTGCGTATGTGCGGCGGTCCACTCGCGGTCCTCGAGACCTTCCCGCAGGATCACGTGCATCAGCCCCAGCGCGAGCGATGCGTCCGTGCCCGGGTGCGGCGCAAGGTGCTGGTCCGCGAGCCTGGCGGTACGCGTCTGGTAGGGGTCGATGACGACCAGCCGCGCCCCCGCACGGCGTGCCTCCTCAATCTGCGGCCACAGATGAATGTTGTTGCTGTGAATGTTCGCGCCCCAGGCCAGGATCAGCCGCGCATAGTGAAAGTGCTCCGTGTCTGTGCCCAGCTTGCGCCCGTAGACCGAGAGCAGCGCTTCGCCGCCCGCCGCCGCGCAGATGGTGCGGTCCAGCTGCGATGCGCCCAGCCGGTGAAAAAAGCGCCGGTCCATCGATCCGTAGCCGAGCGCGCCGATGGTGCCCGCGTAGGAGTAGGGCAGCACCGCTTCCGGCCCATGCTCCCGCGCAACCTCGCCCAGCTTGCGCGCGATCTCGTCGAGCGCTTCGTCCCAGCTGACGCGCTCAAAGGCCTCAGCCTCCTCGCCGGGCCGCAGCGGTCCTTTCGGCACGCCGGCGCGCCGGCGCAGCGGATGGAGCATCCGGTCGGGCGCGTATACGTGGTCGAGATACTTGGTCACCTTGGCGCATAGAAAGCCGCGCGTGACCGGGTGCGCCGGGTCGCCGGCAAGGTGCGTCGCGCGCCCGGAGAGCGAGTCGACTGTAACCAGCACGCCGCATGAATCCGGGCAGTCGAGCGAACATACGGCGCGGGTGGTGTGCGAGGCCATAGCGAGATTTTAGCGCCGGGCGCGTGGTGCCCCAGGCAAGCATCCAAACCCGGCAATCACCGGAACCGAACAGGAGCCCCCCCGATGCCGAAAAAGGCAAGCCACCCCGACCACGATCTCCATAGTGACCGCTACACTGACCCCGAACTGCGCGAAAAGATCAAAGAACAGGTAATGCAGGGGGACAAGGGCGGCAAGCCCGGGCAGTGGAGCGCACGCAAGGCGCAGCTGGTGGCGAGCGAATACGAGCACGCCGGCGGCGGCTACAAGCAGGCGCCGGACGAGCAGCAAAAAAGCTTGCAGCACTGGGGTGAGGAGCACTGGCGCACCTCGGATGGCGCCAAGGCCGAGCGCGGCGGCGGCACCACGCGCTACCTGCCGGACGAGGCCTGGAACAAGCTCAGCAAGGAAGAACAGGCCGCGACCAACCGCAAGAAGCAGGAGGGCTCCCGGGAGGGCAGGCAGTTCGTCGCAAACACGAAAAAGGCGACGGCGGCGACAAAAGAGGTCAAAGCCTCTGAAATGGATACGCAATCAGCCAAGAAAGCTTCGTCTACACGCAAAACGGCCGCAAGCAAGGAAGCGGCGAGGTCGCCTGCCCGGAAAACCGCAGCCGGAAAGACGTCTGCCAAGAAGGCTTCTGCAACAAAGGCAACGAAGACGGCGGCTAAAAAAGCCGCGGGGAAAAGCGCCGCCAAGAAAAGTGCGTCGGCAAAGAGTTAGCGAGTCGACGCAGCGGAGATGTCAGTGTCGGCGCCTCTTCCTCTTCAAGACATGGAGCAATCCACTCCGACCGCATCGCGCTATACAACACATGTGCTGCCCATCATCGAGGATCAAGCTAAGGATCAAGCCTGGCCGGCCCTCTCGGTCAGGGACTTCACGCCGGTGAGGAGATCGATCGTCCCTTTGATATGTTCGGTGCCGGGCACTCCAAAGTCGATCCACCTGGAGTTCACGCCGTCGATCATCTCGATGTAGGCGCCGGAGCGGTCCGCCGGCATACCATGCTGTGCCAGGGTATCGACCCACGTCTCTCGCGGAACCGCAACGCCGGTGACCGGCCGGTCGAGAGCCTTTCCGAGAGCTGCCGCCACATCGTTCGAAGAGTAGTAAGTCGGGCCCGAGATCTCGATCGATCGATTCCCCTGCCAGGTCTCCAGCAGGGTCTCAGCGCCGATCCGGCCTATGTCGTCTGTGGCCACCAGTGGAAAGGGGTGATCCAGGGGTTGGTAGAACGCGAAATACTTGCCGGTAGCGCGGGCGGCTGGAATGCTATGCAGGATATTTTCCATAAACGACCCGGCACGAAGGAACGCGCTCGGAACCCCGGTGCCGCCGAGATCCTCTTCGAGCAGATGAGCCGCGGCAACCAGACCCAGCCCTGAGGTCTTTTCGCCTCCAATGGAGGAAAGGAAGACGGCCCGGGGAGGCTTGGCGGCGAGAATGGCCTTCTTGATCGCAGCAATCCGAGCCACGCTGTCCGGAAATCCGGGGTCGGGAACCACATTGGGCGGAATCATGCAAAAAACGCCTTCCACACCCGTAAAGGCGGCGGGGAGGTCGTCATCGTAGTCGGCAGTTACAACCTCAACGCCCTTGTCTTTCCAAGCCTGCGCTTTCGAAGCGTCACGGACGATGCCGCGAACCTTCTTTCCATGCTGGAGGAGAGTGTTTGCAACCGCGCCGCCCACATTGCCGGTAATCCCCATCACTGCGAACATGTGTATTGTCCTCTGCAAAATTGACTTCACTTTGGACGAGTCAGGCAGCGCGAGGATGCACGATTCTTTCCAGCGATCCCCAGACCCGAAGAAAGGTACCTTCCTCGGATTTACAAAGGTGGCGAGGACTCGTGCTATGACCAAGACCGGTGATGGAATAACCCGCGCGTCGTCGCCATCAAGCGCGCCGCCGGTCGCGAACTCTGTCCGCGCGCTGAAATCCTTATGCCGAGATCGACCCGGCCGGCGATACCCCGCAAAGTGTCGCGCGCAGCACTTCGCGAGCCTCTCCTGGGTGCATCCGCGTGTACACGCCCGGAGCTTTTTTGCCCGGCTTCTTTGGCTTTCTAGCCTCTGCGGCTTTGCCCACGGCTGCCAGCAGCACCGGCCCGTGCTTGCACAGGCCCAGGCAGCCCACGGGGCGCAGCAGCACTTCCTCCTTGCCGATTGCTTCGGCGTCGAGGATGCGCTGCATTTCGCTCAACAAAGCGCGCGCTCCGCTGCCGGCGCAGCTGGCGCCTTTGCCGTTCCGGTCGCGCACACATACGAACAAAGTCGGCGGCCCCACGATCGGTAGTTCCGCCTGCGCTCGCATTCTGCGTTTGCGCTTCTTCTTACTCAAGTTTGGTTCCTCCCGTCCGTCCACGTTCAATCCGGTTTGATCCGCCCCGGTTCACGCGACCCCTAACGCGCCTTCAGGATCGTTTCCAGGGGCGTTTCTCCCTGCATGTGCTCTACCCCTTCGCCGCCCGCAAAGCCGATGCGTCCGCTGCCCAGGCCCTCAAACATTTCCGCGGTGTCCTGTGCTGCCTTGGGCGAGTAGCCAAGGCCCTGAAGAGTGGCAAGCCGCTCCTCTTTTGACACGCTCACCGCCCTCACCGGCCGCTGAAAGGCTTCGCTGAAGCTCTTCGCCACATCCTCCATGGAGTACGCGCGCGGCCCTTCGAGCTCCACAATCCGGTGCCCCTTCCATGGCTCAACCAGCAGCCGGGCCGCGAGTTTGCCGATGTCCTCGCTCGCCACCAGCGGGATAGGTTTGCTTAGGGAATCGAGCATGGAGGGCAGCGTCCCGCTTTCACGTGCGTTGGGGTGGAGGAGCGGAAGATCCTCCATGAAGTAGGCAGCGCGGATGGACGCCGTGTTCATCGGCAGCGCACACAGTGACAGCTCCATGTCATACAGCCTCAGGGTGCTGCCGGTACCTTTGGCATGGTCGGCCCCAATGGCGGAAAGAAACACAACCTTGGGCACATGCGAGGCCTGCAGCGCATGACTGATGGCGGCCAGCGCCATCGCGTGTTCTCCCCGTGGACCGGGCGCAGACCGAAATGGCGGCGTCATGATGAACACGCCTTCCATCCTTTCAAACGCTGCTTCCATGCGGCTTCCATCTTCAATCGGCGCCTGAAACGGTTCCGTGCCGAGTTCCGCGAGCGCGGCGGCTTTTTCCGCGGTTCTGAACAAGGCACGCACCTGCTTCCCCTGGGCGAGCAGCGCCCGCACCACCGCGCTGCCGATCTGGCTTGTGCTTCCTGTCACTGCATACATGCGC
>CAXTMW010000166.1:0-7892 GCA_964245455.1 uncultured Acidobacteriaceae bacterium | reverse complement strand
AAATCATGCTCGTCTGCATGCGCGTGGATCGGATCGAAGTCGTACTCATCCTCGTCAATCACTTCTTCTTCGAGCAGCCCCGTACCAGGAGCAAATCCCTGCAGCTGATCTACCAGCTCGGTAAAGCCGTCATTGCGTGCGGCTGCTCCGTCGTACTCGTGCTCATGCGCAGACAGCTCCTGTGCATCGCCTGCGAACGACGCGGCCTCGCTTTCACGGAAGCGCGCGAGCTCCTCCAGGCGTGTCCCGAACGGCTCCTCTGCATGCTCAACGGGCGCATCCTGCGCTGCCTGCTCACGGGCTGCGTCATGATCGGTGCCCGGGAAGTACGGGGCTTCGCTGCCCGCGTTCAGCGTGGTGCGCACTGCCTCCTCCGCGGCTGCAAGGTTGTGCGGCGCGGCCGAGGGTGCGGCCTCGCCTTTCGCGGCAGGCTCGGTCTCAGCTGCATCCCCAGTCGGCTCGGCAGTTTTTGCTTCTTCCACGACCCTGGCCGGGGTATCGCTGCCGCCGAAAAGCTGAGAAAGCCGCAGTTCGCTGGTGTGCGGAGGGATGCGGACCGACGCCTCTCCCTCCCTGGGCTCGTACTCGGCTTCCTCCATGGCGTGCGCGGTTTGTTCCGCTGCCGCAACCGGTTCTGCCGACGTCGTTGCCTGCTCGGCGCTCTCGGTGCCCGGTAACGCCTCCGCAACGGTTTCCGGCGCTGTCGCGGCCGGCGAGGTCAGGGCTGCATCGATCACCGCACTGAGGTCCGTGCTCGGCACTTCGGCATACGGAACGGCTGACTGGGCTTCAGCAAGGAGCGCTTCCGGGACCTGATCTGGAACTCGGTCTGAGACCTGCTCCACAGACTCGCCTCTTCCAGGTTCCACATCCAGCCCGGTAGGCACCGACTCGGCCGCGATCTGGTCCAATCCTCCGGGGGCCGGCTCTTCCGTCACTATGGAAGGGTGCGGTGCCGCCTGGCTCAGAGTAGCCGCAGAACTATCCAGATCAGACGCACCTGATTCCGCAGCCCCCTCATTCAGTCCGACCTGCGATGGGGCGGTCAGTGCGGCCGCCTTGTGCCGTGACAGCGATTCGCCAGGCAGAACGGAGCCGCCGTCCCAGCCTTCCAGAGCGTCCACCTGCGTCGCAGGGCGAAACGTGCTGGGGTTCACGGGCCGAAGCGGCTGCGCCGTGGTCGCAGCCGGCACCGAGGCCGCGCTCGCGGGCGTTCCTCCGTACTTGGAGAGCGACTCGCCCGGCAGGACCGCGGCGACCGGCTCTCGGCGACCCCGCGGCGGCTCGGAGTTCACGCTCTTCTGCTGTATCGCAGCGGCTGAGGCTTGCAGGACGATAGATTCCGGGCCATTCTGTCCCTCGGTCCCTCCCTGAAGGCTCTCCCCTTCAGGCTCAAGGTCGCGCAGCGGAGCGGCAAGGCCGCCCGGAGCACCATGCTCGGGCAGGGAAAAGGGAGCAGCAGCGGTTTGCGTCGCGGAAATTGCCTCTCCGGCTTCCGTAGCGGAAGCCGCAGCAGCGCCCAAAACACCGGCCCGCATGCCGCCGCGGCGACGGCCTCGGCGGCCGCGCCAGCGACGCGTCCCCTCAGGCGCATCCGCATCGCCCTTTTCTTCGCGATCGGCCTCGGTCGGCTCGGCTCGTTTGAACGCGGCTATAGCCGGTGCACGCTCTTCCCGTACCGGAGCGGTCGTCGGTGCAGGCTCCGCAGCCTCGGTCCGTTCCGGACGCCGGCTCTCACCGCGTCCGCGCCCTTCACGACGGGGACGACGCTCCTCTGTGGATGCTGAGGCCGCCGGTGATGCCAAAGCTGCGGGCGCGTCATCCGCCTGCCTGCGCACCTGCCCGCTGCCGCCGGTAGTTTCGTACTCTTCACTGTCTTCCTGCTCTTCCAGGAAGTCGGTGACGTAGAGAAACGCGTCCCGCTCCAGCCCTACATCGACAAATGAGCTTTGCATACCGGGGAGTACCCGGGTGACGCGGCCTTTGTAGATCGAGCCTGCCAGTGTGTACTCGTTCTCGCGCTCGTAGTAAATTTCCGCGAGTTGATCGTCCTCCAAAATCGCCAGCCGCGTTTCATGCGGCGTTGTGGAGATGCAGATTTCCTTTGCCATAGTGCCTCTTTCAGGTCAGGCAGGCGGCAGGCTCCGGGGCGGGCAGGGCGATGCGGGAGAGGGAGCAGCACAGAGGATCGAAAACGAAAAAGCTTCAGGAAAATCAGGGATGCCGCTGCTTGAGGCAACGCAGCGAACTGCCGAACCTTACCGGCACGGGCGTCCCACAACTTCATCGATACAACACTCTGCGTTGGTTCTGCTACCAGATGGGGGCGCGCGAGGATGGTGACCGCATCAACCGGCAACCGTGCGGGTGGGGCCGTTTCCCATCCTCTTGCGCTCATTCCCAGACTTCCTGCCCGGCCGGGGCCGTACGGTCTACCTGGCCGGTTCTATTCTTCAAACTGCAACAGCCGTAACCATTGTCTCGACACTGCCTGTTTCAAGCAGTGATTGCCGCCGGCAAAACGCCGCCGTGTCAGTGAGCTCCCGATGTGCAAAGCACCCTGTCATCAATGCTAGTTCACAAATCGGTTCATGCGAACGTTCATAACCATACCCAACGCCAGGAACGTAAACAGGACCGAAGACCCGCCATAGCTCATGAGTGGGAGAGGGATGCCGGTCACCGGCATAAACCCGATCACCATCCCAACATTTACCGCTATTTGGAAGATCAAGACCGCGACCACACCCATCACAAGCAAGGTCCCGGGCAGATCGGCGGCCGTTTGAGCGTTCTGAATCAAACGCATCAATATGAGGAAGTATAACAGCAGCACCCCAACCGCGCCGACGAATCCGTGCTCCTCACTGAATGCGGCGAAGATGAAGTCCGTGTAGGGAATCGGCAAAAAATCACCCTGCGTTTGCGTACCCTTGGCCACCCCGCGTCCAAACACGCCGCCATCCCCGACGGCAATAAGCGACTGGCGGATCTGGTACCCGGAGCCGCGCGGGTCGTTATCCGGGTTCACAAAGCTGGTGAGACGCGCCTTCTGGTACGGCTTGAGCACTTTGCCGCTCGACCATACGCCGCCGATCAGGGTGAGCCCGACGACGCCCAGGATCGCTGCCTTTTTCCAGGGAATGCCCCCGAGAAATAGCCCTACAAGCAGGATCGGCGAGTAGGTCAGCGCGGTCCCGAGATCGGGCTGCTTCAGCACCAGTAACATCGGCACCGCGACCATGGCGATGCCCTTACCAATGTCTGCCCAGGTCATCTCTTTGCCGATCAGCCTGGCGAAATAGCGGGCCACAGCCACGATCAACACAATCTTGACCCACTCGGAGGGCTGAAAGTGGATGCCGCCGACCGAAATCCAGCGGCGGCCGCCTAATACCTTTTTGCCGACGAGCAGCACGGCAACCAATGAGAAAAGACAGAAGCCGTAAATCCATGGGATCGCATCGAGCAGCGCATGGTAGTCGACCCGGCTCACCACAAACATCGCGAGGAGACCGCCGGCAAGCCATAGCACCTGAGTCTTCTCAAAACCGACGAATTTGGTGTGCAGCGTTGCCGAGTAGATCTCCAGTACCGACAGCACGGACAGCAGCAGCACAAAGCCCAGCAGTGTCCAATCGAAATCGCGAAATGAGAACAGACGTCCCTTCATCGCCGGTCAGCTCCCTGCCCTGCTTCCTGCCCTGCTGCGCCTTCACGTTTCGACAGAGTGTAGCTGGCCAGCGCTGCTGCCGCCGAACTGGGACGGCGCTGAGGCTTTTGAGGCCCAATTGGGATCGTGAAATGGCCGCCTCGGATCGAATCGCCTTCCGTGCCGGCCGTTGGAGATCCGGCCGGCGGCACTGCTTTCCCGTTCGGGCCTGTGGGCGTCGTCAGCGATTTCACCGTTGGCTTGGTGCCCGGCTTCAGCGCGCCGTCTTTTTCGCCCGGCGCCGAGTACACCGCGCCTACCTCTACCGTGGCAGCCTGCGGCGGGGGGGCCTGCAGATTGTGCTCGAGCCGCCGCTGCTTATCGACAAACGTTTCGATGACCTGGGCGGCCAGGTGCGCGGAGCCGGCACCCCACCCGCCGTGCTCCCACAGCACCGCGACCACAATATCCGGGTTGCGCCGCGGAGCCACGCCGACAAACCAGGCATTCGCGCGTCCACTCTTGTCCGCCGACACGCTTTTCGCGCCAAAGGAGTGGTTCAGTACCTGCGCCGTGCCGGTTTTGCCGGCAAAATCAATGCCCTCCAGGTGCGAAGCATGCGCCGTGCCGCTGCCGGTGGTGGTCTCAGCCATGCCATCGGTGATGATTTCCCATGCCGCCGGGTCAAGCCGCACCTCGGTCGTCCCCGAACCGGAATAAGTTTCCAGCATCGCCTGCTCGTACTGGGCGGGCAACTGGTTCGGCAGCACCACGTGCGGCCGCTGAAAGTCGCCGCCCGAGGTGATGCCGCCGAACGCGCGCGCCAACTGGATCGGTGTCAGCGCCACAGAGCACTGGCCGATGCCGACCCAGATCGTCTCACACGCAAACCACTTGCGGTGGTAGTTCTTCATGGCCCACTCTTCGCTGGGCATGGTTCCTGAAACTTCATTGGGCAGGTCAATCCCGGTCTTCTTGCCGATACCCATTTTGTGCGCCCAGTCGGCGATCCTTGTAATGCCAAGCCGCTCGGCCAGCGTGTAGTAGTAGGTGTCGCAGGAAAGCGGTATCGCATTGTGGATGTCCACGTTGCCGTGGCGCGCATCACAGGCGAAAAAGCGGCCGTAGAAGCTCGCGCCTCCCTGGCAGTTCACCTTGAGGGTTTGCGCGACATTCTCTTCCAGCCCGGCGACGGACATGATGACCTTAAAGGTGGACCCGGGGGCGAGCTGCGCCTGGATCGCCTTGTTCAGCAGCGGATGGTCGGGGTCCGTCATCAGCTTGTTCCAGTCATCGCGGCCAATCTTTACGGCAAAGCGGTTTGGGTCGAAGATGGGCCGCGACACCATGGCTAGCACCTCGCCCGTATGCGGGTCGAGCGCCACGATGGCGCCGTTTCGGTCGCCCATCGCGTTCTCGGCCGCGCGCTGCACGTCCAGATCGATGGACAGCTTCAGATCCTTGCCCGGCACCGCCGGCTCATTGCCCAGCACCCCGACCTCGCGCCCATGCGAGTCGACCAGCACGTCGTGCGAGCCGTCGGTGCCCCGCAGCAGTTGGTCATAGGTTTCCTCCACGCCCGAGCGCCCGACCACGTCGCCCGGCTCATAGTAGGCATACTGCGACTGCTGCAGCATGTCCTCCGAGACCTCGCCGACATAACCGATCAGGTGCGCTGCAAAACCGTCGCGCGGGTAGAGTCGCCGCTGCTCATTGATCAACTCGATCTCCGGCAGGTCATCCCGGTGCGCCTCGATATACTCCTGCTCGTCAGGGGTAATGTCCTGCTTGAGCGGGATCGGCTGGTACTTGGACGAGATCCCGTACTTCCGGATCGCCGCCTGAATCTGGTCGACGGTCATGTTCAGGCTGTGGGCCACGGTCGGCAGGTCCGCATCGAGATCGCGCCCTTGTTCGTGCACCAGAAATGCCGTGACCGACGGGTAGTTGTCGACGATCAGCCGGCCTTCCCGATCGAGCAGGCGCCCGCGCGGGGCGAGGATAGGCACCTTGCGCACCCGGTTCGCCTCAGCCAGTGCCCGATAGTTGTCCTTGCCAATGACCTGGAGGCGCCACAAGCCGGCAGTCAGGACGAGCAGCACGGCAACAACGACATACTGCACAGCCGAAAGCTTGGCTGCCGGGATTTCCTGTTCGCGATTCAGCATAGATGGGGTGAGGGTGCGTAACTTCTACGCGGCACTCTCTCCTTAGCATATGCCGAGTCTTGCGCGAAACGCGGTTTTATCAAGGACCATGCCTTTGCGAGACCCTTCTGGGCACTGCTCTTCCCGTTCCGGGAACCGTCGAACACTGTTGGAAGCTTCATCGCTAATCTGCCTCACCGCGGGTCAGATCGAGCAGCGCGAACAGCATCACGCCGACCAGGGCATTTACAACGGCTCGAATGACCTCATGGAGCCAGCTCCACCCGACCGGCTGCGCCAGAAGCCGTTCCATCAGCAGCCAGTACAAACCGCTGTGCAGCAGCGACAATGCAAACGTAAACAGAACTCGGGCGCCGTGATTTTCCGTGTCGATCCGGTTGCCTAGCGTGCCAGCGATGTAGCCGACGACGGTTTTTGTCACTCCGTAAACGCCCAGCGGCTCCCTTGTCAGCGCGTCCTGAAGAATGCCGATGACCGCCCCTGAACAAAGCCCGACGATCGGGCTGCGCTTCGCAATCGCGAAGTAAAAGACCAGCAGCAACGGCAGGTCCAGGATCGCCGCCGGGGTGAAGTGTACAGGAACAAACGAGTCGATGCCGATCGCGAGAAGCGGTGCCAGCAGCACCAGCCATACCGGCAGGGTGGGCGCTTCGGTTTCCCGTCGTGAAGCCGCCAGCAGTGCCATTATTAGCGCTGCTCCTGTGGTGCGCTCGCGGCCGGCTTGGCCGGTTGCGCAGGCGTGCCGGCCGGGGGACGGCTGCCGTCATCCGGCACCACTTCGGGGGAGCGTTTCTTCGGGGTTGCGGGTACCGCCCGCGTCGCCGCAATGCGTGAGCCCGCCGCCGACAGCGGACCATCGTTGACAACCTGCGTCTGGATGGGGGCGCCCGCTCGCGGCGGAGCAGGGGCCGGTGCAGGCGCGGTCCGCACGGCAGCGGGGATGCGCGCCGGCATGCCGGCCGACACGGCCGAAGCTGTGGCGGTTCCTGGTTGCGCACGGCGCGGAACCGGCTTTGCTCCAGCAGCCGAACCGGAAGTCGGGTTCGAGGCCGTACCGCTAGCGGCAGGTCGCGGAGTTGCCGAGGTACTGGATGCTGCGGGAACGACAGACGCCCGGTGCATCACCGGTGTTCCATCCGGATTCAGCACTGGCACCCGCTTCACCGCGGGCGTTCCATCCGCATTTAAAGCAGGCGTCCCGTCCGCGTTGAGCACGGGAACACGGCGGAACACCGGCGTCTCCAAAGCAGCGGCTGTCGTTCCAGAAGCAGCGGCCGCAACCATCGGCACCCGGTGCATCATCGGCGTTCCATCCGGGTTCAGCACGGGAACCCGTTTCACCGCAGGCGTTCCATCAGCGTTCAGCGCCGGCGTGCCGTCCGGGTTCAATACGGGGACGCGACGAACCAGTGGTTTCAGCACAAACCCGCTGCTGTCCGCGGCTGCGGCGGCGGTACCTGAACCGATACCTGCCACCGGAGCTGCCCCTGCGCTGCCGGGCGCCGCGGCATCGGCACTTGCCGCCGGCTTCGGCGGCCCCGGCGGATGCGGACGGGCCGCGGCCGCGGCATCATGCGCGGCGCGGAATGCCGGCGATACCTCGGGACTCGGCAGGCTCGCCTCGTCGCCCTGCGTCTTGCGCACACGCTCCGTGTTCGGCGTCCCAGCGACAAGGGGGCCAAGGCGCTGCCCCGGCGTCAGACTGTCGGCTTTGGGTGCCTGGCCGGGCGAGTAATGGTCAGCATGCAAGGCCGACGGCGGATGGAGTGGCGCGGCATCGGCGTCCGCGGCGGTGGCCGGCGAGGAGCCGGGCGCGGCATCCGGCGCATCAGGGTTGTCGACGTTTGAGGCGCTCGGCAGGCGCTGGGCAAGCACATCGGAGGCTCGCTGCGCTTCCAGTGCAAGCTCGGCCTTTGCCCTGGCCGCGGCTTCGGCCTTTGCGACCGCGGCTGCCTTGACAGCGGCCGCCGTGCCCTCGCTCCTTGCCAGATCGTGACGGGCTTTTGCCGAAAGCACCGGGCTCGTGCCGGTGACAACAAGCACCTCTTCCAGGCGGCCCAGGTTCGCTGCGG
>CAXTMW010000165.1:261-8244 GCA_964245455.1 uncultured Acidobacteriaceae bacterium | reverse complement strand
GTGTATGCCGCGGTACTCGCTTCCGAAATGCGCGCGCACAGATGCGAATACCCCGTTCGCCTCGGCAGGTAGTATGCGATGCAGTGCCTTTCCGCCGCGCGCACGTCCGTTCCGCCATTTTTGAAAGCGTCCTGCCGCCGCTCGCGCTCGGCCTCGCCCTGCGGCTTTTCTTCCTGTGGCACAATCCTGACCTTTCGGGCGACCCTCTGCTCTACGGCGCGATCGCCCGCAATTTTCTGGAGCACGGGGTATACGGCTTTGCCCCGAACGAGCCGACGCTGATCCGGCTGCCCGGTTACCCGCTTTTCCTCGCGGCCTGCTTCCGTGTCTTCGGCCTTTCCTCGGGCGTCGCCCACTTCTACCCGGTTCTGTTCCTTCAGGTCGCTTTTGACCTCGCCAGCTGCTGGCTCGCATCCCGCCTCGCGGCCCGTCTTGCCCCGGCTCCGCTGGCCCGCCGGGCCGCGCTTGCTGCCTTGTGGCTCGCGGCGCTTTGCCCGTTTACCGCCTGCTACACGGCCGCCCCGCTAACCGAAACGCTCGAACTGTTCTCCATCACGACCGCGCTCTACGCGTTTGCCCGCGCGGTCGGCTTCGGCGACCGGCACAGCGCTCGCACCCAGCCGAACATGTCTCCAAGCCATATACAGGCCGCTCCGGCTTCGGGCGAGGGACCGGCTCCGCCCGGTGGCGCGAGCAGCGGCTGGTTTTTTGCGTCCGTCGCGGCTTCGGTCGTCGCGGCCCTGCTCCGCCCCGATGGCGCGCTGCTCGGCGTCACCCTGCTCGGCGCGCTGGTCGTCCGCGGCTACCGAGCGGGGTTCGCGCGGCGCGCCCTTGCGCTCGCCGGCGCGGGCGCGCTCGCTTCCCTGCTCGCCTTCGTTCCCTGGACGGTGCGCAATTGGCGCACCTTTCACGTCTTTGAGCCGCTCGCTCCGCGCTACGCGACCGACCCCGGCGAACCCACCAACCCCGGCTTCCAGCGCTGGACCAAGACCGTCTGCGCCGACCTCGCCTGCACCGCCGAGGTGTACTGGGCGGCCGACGACGCCCCGATCGGCATCGACGAGCTGCCCAGCCGCGCCTTTGACTCGCCGCAGCAGCTTCGCGAAACGGCCGACCTGCTCCTCGCCTACAACCGCTCGACCACCCTCACGCCCGCGCTCGACGCGCGCTTTGCCGCGCTTGCCCGCGAACGCACCCACGCCCACCCGGTTCGCTCGTACTTGGGGATGCCGCTGCTCCGGCTGGCCGATATGTGGTTTCGCCCGCGGGTCGAGCTGTTCAACATCGACCTGCGCTGGTGGAACTACGAGGCCGAAGGGCCGGATACCGTTCTGGCCTGGGTGCTCGGCGCGTTCAACGTCCTCTACCTGGGGCTCGCGCTTGCCGGCGCATGGAAAAAGCCGAGGCCGCCCATGCTGGGCGCTTTCGCCGCGTTCACCCTGCTGCGCTGCGCCCTGTTGTGGACCATCGAAGCCCCAGAACCCCGATACACGCTCGAGTGCTTTCCACTCGTGTTTGTTCTGGGCGGCTTGGCGCTTGCCGCCCGTCGCCCGAGCCGCCGCCCATTCGCCCTCGAAGACCGGTGAGATCGCGGCGCATTATTGGCGTCGGCCCTCCCGGCCTTCCCCAGGCTCGTTCCCGGGCATACGTGCGCCTGCTGTGCCTAGCCCACTTACTTGGGCTTCGATTCTCTTTCCGCGTTCAGTCTCTTGGCTTCGGCCTTGGTGTTCTCATCTCCAAGACGGTCCACCACCTGCATCGCAAGCTTCACGTTGTATGCCTCAGGGTCATCCCGGATGACTCCCAGCAGCAAGGGCGCTCGCTGTTGTGGCGGAGATCGTGGCAGTGATGTTATGTGGCTGAGTAGAACAAACCACTCTCTCTGATTCCTGCAGCCGGCGATGTAAGTTGCGCAAGTGTCACGTCGATGCAGCGATAATGTCCAATGTTCTGAAGGTAAGGCGCCTCTAGGCGTATACCGTCATCTTTGCTGGAACATAATGTTTAAGCTGCACACGCGCCTCTTCATATCCTAGCTCGTGTGCTGCTTCAAGCATGGAAAAAAGCACGTTTTCGTTAATGTCCTCTACAGCGAGTTCGATAGTGACTCCAGTCGCCAACTTGATGTGCCTGTCCCCGTCCCCGATCACAACAACCTTGAAGCTAAGGAAGTCGGTGTCGCCTCCTAGAAAGTTGATTGGGATCGGCTGCACGTCAAAAATCTTGAGATTTGGAGTGTGCCAAAAAGCCGTTTTTAAGTTTGTAATGGTCGCCATGGTTACATGTAGTCGGCGATGGCGATCTTTGCGAGCGCAGTCGTGAAGGATCTTGAGCCTGCGACCAAGCTCTCTGATTTCAGTATCCTTCGAGTTCTCGAAAGCAAAGGGTTGCAGCGACTGTAGCCAATCTTTCACCTCTTGCGGAAGGCTGCTTTTAATTAGAGGGGATCTGTTGAACTTATCTTCGTCCTTGTAAATAGGAAACTCTACACTGTCCGCTTTTTCAGGAGGGTCGATCCCTTCCTGAAGCACCAAAGATCGGTACGCCGTAGCGTCAAGGGCCGCTCGCAGCTGGTAAAAAAATTCGCCTAGAATCAAGGCAATGTCGTTTTCTTCCAAGTAACGAATGTGGGCCTGCACCACAAAGTCACGGGGTCCCTCTCCACGATTTCAGGAGAGGCACCATGTTCGCGGTCGATCAGAGTATCCCACGAACGAGATAAACTTTTAGCGTGCGAAATAGCCTGGCTATGCGCTGATGGCTATCCTGAAAATGGCTCGATAGCACAATGGTAGTTTACCAGAGCTGGTCAGTTAAGTGTATTGTTGCCCTTCGTAGAAGTAAGTCGTCCCGTTCAATGAGTCACTCTCATCTGGTTCGAGCACGATTGCCGGCAGAAGGAGCGCCTGCTCAGTCACCGTGTAGAGCATCAAGCTGACGCCTTCTTATGAAGGATAGTTGTTGTTGAGGGTAAGAAGGACTCTTTGTGTCGCGCTGAGTCCCTCGCACATCAGGTAAACATCCTGAGTCGACGGAGACTGTTCTTGAGCAAAGATTGATAGGGGCTGAAGAGCGCTTAGAAGAGCTGAAGCTGTGAGAAGCAATCTGATCTTCATCAAGTGTCCCTCTTGAAAGTAGGCCTACGATAAGCGTCGACGTTCTTCCTGTAAAGCTCCTCTTTTGGATGTTGACTCATCCATAGCACGGATGCTGCAGCATATACATTATCGGCATCTCTACGTTCTGGGTCGACGTAGCACTACTTCACAGCAGCACGTGAAGAGTACACTCCGAGCATTCTGGTCCTACTTACAACTCGCTCTCACACTCGACACCTTCGCTCCCTCTGCATCGCGGCCCTGCTGGGCATGGCAGCAGCGTTCGTCGTCTCCTCCTGGTCCTGGCCGCTCGTCGGCGATGCCACGCTTCTTCACTACTGTATCTTTCTCCTCGAACACGGCTTCCACCCATATCGACAACTGATCGACATCAATCTGCCGGGCACATACTTCGTGGAGTGGGGTGTTATCCGGCTCTTCGGGTACGGCGCTCTGCCCTGGCGCATCTTCGATCTCCTGCTTTTATTGTTGATTGGCACCAGCTCGCTTTTGCTGCTCGGCCGGGCTCGCGCATGGCGAAGCAATGCTCTCCCTGCACTCTGGGTCGCGGTGGTCTTTGCCCTGCTCCACGGCCGCGACGGCATCACCCAGCTCGCGCAGCGCGACCTGCTCATCACCGCCCTGCTTGCCCTCGGTTTCGCTTCCCTGCTTGCGGCGCATCGCAGCCCGTCCAGCCTCGGCCGCTTCGCTGCGCCGGCCGGCTTCGGTCTTGCCGTTGGCGCCGCCGCCGCCATCAAGCCGCTCGCGTTGCTGCTCCTGGCGGCCGCCTTCGTGCGGGTTTCGCGAAATGGGCGCATGCGCAACAGATTGGCAGCCTTTGGCGCATCCTCTCTCGGAGCGCTGCTGCCCCTGCTCACCGTTCTGCTATACCTTCTTCGCGAGCAGGCCCTCGGCTCCTTCCTGCAGCTCATGGAACACCTTGTGCCGCTGCACAGCAGTCTCTTTCGCCTGTCCACGCTTCACCTCATGACAGGCGCTATCTCCTCCGTCATGCTGCCCCTGTTTGTCTTGGCTTCGGTTCCGGTGGCCTGGAGCAAGCCCTGGAACACGGCCGAAGGCAAACTGCTGCTTGCGGGCCTGCTCTTCGGCTTCCTGTCGTACTTCGTGCAGGGTCGCGGTTACCCGTACCATCGGTACCCACTTCACTTCTTCTTGCTGGTCCTCGTTGTGCGTGCGATTCGCGATGCCCTTCGCCTGCCATCCTGCCCACCCTGGGTGCGCGGCTTTGCCCTGCTGTCTTTCGGCTTCGGCGCCTTCGTCATTGCGCCCCGCTCGCTCCATGAAGTGCTCCACTTCACACCCCGCGTGGACACTCTCGACACAGCCCTGGCTTCCGCCCTCAGCCCTGCGCCGCCCGGCTCCGTCCAGTGTTTCGACATGGCCGGCGGTTGTGTCACCACCCTGCTCCGGCTCAGGCTGACGGCCGCCACTGGTTTTCTTTATGACTGTTACGCCTTTGTCCCCGTTGAGCCGCCTTTCGCGGCCGAACAGGACCGCTACCGTGCAGCCTGGCTTGCCGCCATGGAACACAATCCACCCACCCGCATCGTCGTTACCTCCGACGAATGCGGTCCGCCCGATCACTTGTACCGCAAACTCGGCCGGTGGCCCGCTCTCGATGCCTACCTGCATCAGCACTACGATCTGACGGAGCAATGGGAACCCACCACCCCGCAGCGCTGGATGGGCAAAGCCAACCTTCCTTTAGGCTTTCGTCTCTACACTCAGTCGCCCACTCCGCAACCGCCGCGCAGCTCCTCCATCGCACCCCCTTCAGCCGGGAGCGCTCGCAAGGCTTCACTCGCGATAGAAGAATCTTGCAGACCCACGCTCTGCGGCACAGTAGCGACGCGCCTCTCGCAAGCCGGCGGCCGTCCGTTGTCGCTCCCAATGCGGTAAACGCTGAGCCGGATTGGAACAAACTTCGGGTACTTTTCATTTATTCGCTGGAGCTCAGTTCCCCTCCATCCGTTCTATTGTTTAGAAGTTATAAATTCCCGCATGCGAGTGGAAGGATGACCGACGAGCTCGAAGTGACGGCAAGGATGGTCGTTGACAGCGTGGACGTGCAGCTAGGCTACTGGGATCGCCGGCTGCGCTGCCGCTTCGCCAACTCCGCATATAGCAGATGGTATGGAAAGCCCTCGCAGCAGATCGTGGGCATGTCTCTCCAAGCCCTGCTCGGTCCCCTCTATGAGGCCAATGAACTCCATATAAAGGCCGCGCTTGCAGGGAAGAAACAGAGCTTCGAGAGAACTTTTCAGCTGCCGGGCGGTGAGTTTCGCTCAGTGCTGGTCACGTATTATCCACACCTCGTCCAGGGAAAGGTCGAAGGCTTTTTTGTGCACGTAACGGATGTGACCCGACTCAAGCGCTTGGAACAAGAGCTGCAGCATGCCAAGGAGGAGGCGCAGCGGCTCGCCACTCACGACTTTCTCACGGGGCTGCCCAATCGTGTGCTGCTGATGGACCGCATCGCGAGTGGTATGGCGCACGTACGCCGCAACGGCGGACTGCTGGGCCTGGTCGCCATCGATCTGGACCGTTTCAAGTCGATCAACGACACCCATGGGCACGGTGCCGGAGATCGTGTTCTGCAAGAGGTTGCCGCAAGAATGCGCTCTGTCCGCCGCGACCCGGATACGCTGGCCCGCTTTGGCGGAGACGAATTTATCCTGATCGCCAACCAGCTCACATCCAGCGAGGCCGCGCTCCGTGTCGTCGGTCGCCTCCGCGAGGCAGTCTGCCGACCTCTGCAGCTGCCTGAGTCCACCCTGACTCCCAGCCTGAGCTGCGGTATCGCGCTATTTCCAATCAGCGCCGGCGATGAAACTGAACTGATGTGCAGAGCAGATGCCGCACTCTACGAGGCCAAACGCAAAGGGAGGGGCTGCGATGTTCTAGCCCCCGTTCTACCCGCGTCCACGCAACGATCAGGCACGGTCGAGCACCGACAGGCTGGAATTGCCCCCACGATACTCGCCGGCCTGCTCGACCTGCCAGGCAGCGCGTAAAGAATATTCAGGAGGACGGGATAAGGCAGACGCGAAACCCGGTTTTCCATGCAAACATTGCGGATTCAGGACGCGGCAGGATCGCACCCGGAAGGGATAGAAACAAGCGCAGCTCGGAGTTGTGCATGAAAAGGGCACCGCATTAGGCAACTCGTTACACGCCTCTCAGCCATTACGGGCTTCCATTTTTCTCAGGATGGGATATACCTCAAAAGCGAGAAGCCTGCGCGCTCCCACATAGAGAACGGCCCACATCAGGCGAAGGATTCCCTTTGAACGACTACCTCATCTCCGTCCTCCTCGGCATTGTCGAAGGTCTCACCGAGTTCCTCCCGGTCAGCTCCACCGCCCACCTTCGCCTCACCGAAGCTCTCCTGCACGTTTCCCTCACCGACCCGTACTGGAAGATGTACACCATCGTCATCCAGCTCGGCGCCATTCTCGCGCTCGTGCTGCTCTTCCTCAGCCGCATCGTCAACTTCGTCCGCACCTTCCCCGCCGGCGAAGGCCGCGACCGCACCGTGCTGACGCACCCGCTTACCCTTGTCATGGTCGCTTTCGTCTGCACCGCCGCACCGGCCTTTCTGCTGCAAAAAGTCATCGGCAAGCACCTCGAAAGCCTCCGCGTCATCGAGTTCTCGCTCCTGATCGGCGGCATTGTCATGTGGGCTGTTGACGCCTGGTCAAGCCGACAGTCCGACCACCCCATCAAGGATGTCGATTCCATGGGCCTGGGCCAGGCCATCTGGATCGGCCTCTGCCAGACGCTCTCCGCCGTTTTCCCCGGCACCTCGCGCTCCATGTCCACCATCGCCGCCGGCCAGCTCGCCGGCATGACCCGCACCGCCGCTCTTGAGTTCTCCTTCCTCGTCTCGATCCCCGTCATGGTCGCCGCTACCGGCTACGACCTGCTCAAAACCCTCCACCCCAGCCACAAAGCTCTCGCCGCTGCTGCCGCCTCCGGCGAGCAGATCGCCCCGCTCGTCATGACGGGGCACGGCTGGATTATTCTCCTTATCGGCTTTGTTGTGTCTTTCTTCATAGCGCTTGCGGTGGTCGGCTGGTTTTTACAGTACGTTCGTAACCACGGCTTCACCGTCTTCGCCATCTACCGCATCGCGCTCGCCATCCTGCTCCTCGCCGCCGGCTCCCGCCTTTTTCCTGCTTGAAATCGCGCTGCCTGCGAGCTTCTGTTCCCCAGCACTCGCACCTTGCGGGCACCACTTCTTCGTACCCATAGGCCGTCTAGCTGCCCGCGCCTGCAAAATTCACACTCCTCCCCTAACAACCTGAAACAAATTGCCGATACAGTAGGCGAAGTTCTCAGGAGGCACCAGCGTGCACCCACAGCCGGAGGCAACAAGCCAAGACGAGTTCAACGTCCTTTTCCTGCGTCCGCCTCGTCCAGGCAGCTCCCGGGCGGGCCGCTGGCTCGCTTCCCTACTCATCGGCGCTCTCGGCACGCTTGCCTTCGCGCTCGCCGCGCTGCTCTGCCTGCTCTTCGATCGAGGCCGACCGGCCCGCCCCGTTACTTCGGCTGTTCCACGCCATAAACCCCGCGAGCGCACGCCGCTTTCCCCCGCGAACTCTGCCATACTGGGTACGCTCTGGTCCCCGGCTGCCCGTCCCCGCTCCCTCGAACCTTTCCGGGAGCCTAGCCTTCCCGCGCTCGTCGATGAAGCCAATCACCCTCAGTACCACCCCACCACGCCATCGGCGATTCGGTGAGCTCCTCGGTCTCCTCCTCCTGCTTGCCGGCATCCTTCTCCTGCTCGCTCTCCTCTCCTACCGACCCGCCGATCCATCGCTGAACACCGCTATTCCTCTGAGCCGGCGCCATGAAGTTTTAT
>CAXTMW010000165.1:0-251 GCA_964245455.1 uncultured Acidobacteriaceae bacterium | reverse complement strand
CTGGACCGGCCGCCTCGGCGCAACCGTCAGCGATCTTCTCCTCCAGCTTCAGGGTGCGGCCGCTTTCGCCCTTCCTCTGCTGCTCACCCTCATCGGCCTATCCTCATTCCGCTCCCGAGCAACCACATCGCGCGCGCCCTCACGCTCTATCCAGCTCGCCGGGCTCGCGCTCGCCGCCCTTGCCCAGCTCCCCCTCATCGCCTTGCTCCCCGGCCATGTGCACCACATCGGAGCCATCCCGCTTGGCGGCA
>CAXTMW010000164.1:292-8407 GCA_964245455.1 uncultured Acidobacteriaceae bacterium | reverse complement strand
TACACAGAAAACCAGACTCAAGCCATCGCGGCGGGAAGGCTTAGGCCACTGAGAAACAAGAAGATCTAAATTGAGATAATTTCGAGGGTTTGCTCCGGACGATATGTCTGGAGCATTGAAGCATGTGCTCTACGCTGTCCAACATTTAATTCATCCAAACCGCATAGTTGGTGCCTGACGTTTGCAACGTCCAGCCAGCACCACTAGGACTCCAGCTGTTTGGTCCTATTTTCACTGCGAGTTGATGCACCGTACCGGTGACAATCGCTGCGTAAAGACCTGTCTGTGCTGCCTGGATAGAAACCGCTGAGGTCGAGTTCACCCCCGCGGCTCTACGGGCGTTGACGAGCGCCAGGATCGGCGCGCGTAGACCCCAGTTATAGATGTGCGGGTAGAAGATCGTAGGAATGCCGGGATGGCTGAGGATATACGCGTACCCTTGCATGACGCTGCCGCAAGGGACCGGCCACAGGTTCTGGCCGGTGGTGCAGTTTTCCGCCGGGCCTGTGTCATGGTTATCGACAAAGGTGACTTCCATAGCCGGCCACCAGCCGATCGCACCCGCTGGATCTGTGCCACTGCTGTCGCGGAGAACGTTGTAATCATTATTGGTGAGCGCCTCGACCAGCAAGCCATGGGTGGTGAAGTCAAAGGTGCCGCAGGAGGCCCCATTGCCGCCGCCGCACGTGGGATCGCTGCTGTTCGTGCAACTCGCACCGTCGCCGCTCATATAGTTCATCAGGACTTGCCGGTGCGCATTTACATTGCTCAAACTGAAGGACGAAGGCCAGACCTCACCCACGCATAAGTCAGGCGCGAACGCATTGGTGTACGTTGCCTGGATAGCACCGCGATACCCCAGGGAGTAGTCATACCTTATTCCAGTGAAGCCTAGATTCTTGAGCAGATTCATCCAGGTGGGAATGCCGCTTGTAACTTGATTGTCGGTGTGGTCGAGATCGCGAGCCGCCCCGTAGCCTTCCCCCGTATCGGGCTGGCCAGCGCCGCAGTTGCACTCGTCGTTGCTCACGATGCTGGCAGTCGTCCAGGTGGGATTAGTGAAGTCGGAATCATGCGTGGTGCCAACACGATGGTTAATGACCACATCGACAACAACTTTGATCCCCTGAGCGCTGAATGCGTTGATGGCGTTCTGCAGATCAGTTTGGCTGCCGTAGCTGCTATTGAAATCGTTGAGCTGCCGGGGCAGATACCCTTGTGTACTGCCGGCATCCGATGGCGGTGGAAACCAGACATGCGTAACGCCCAGGGATTTCATGTCGGCTGCATTGTTCGCCAGGGTCACGTACCAGTCCGGACTGCTGTAGCCGGAGGAGTTCCAATGAAAGCCCTGCATAAGGATGGCGGTGCTGCCGCCTTGTTGTTGTGTCGGGGTGGTTGCACATGCCGGTAAGGCTGCCACCAGCAGACCTGCTAACACGCGAAGCGTATGTCTGTTCCAGTTCATATCTATCTCCCCTTCTTACGTCTGTGCTACGTACACGCGAGCGGTCCGGCGGAACAAGGTGTATCGACTACTTGCCCAGCAGGTCGTTTGCGAAACCATGTTTGTTATGGCTGAGGCCCAAGAACTTTGGGAGCTCGCACGGCTAAACACTTGATCGAGATTGCTGCCCTGTGCGTTATGTCCATCTACGGCCTCGCCTGGAAAATACCGATTTCCTGACCGGGGAGGTGCGCCACTAGCTTGCCGTTCACCATCTGCGCTGTGGCCTGTGTGGGCAAGAGGGAGTCAAAATGAAGGCAGCCCGTCAGCGCGGCTGATCCTTCTGGAATCGTAACGTCGAGAGCTTGGCTGTCATTGTTGACAATCACAAGATAGCGATCCACAACAGGCTCTGCGGCACACGGTAGTGTGGGGTTCACCGCACGAACGAAGGCGAAGGTGTTCCGGTCTGCGAGCAGGGTCTGCTGCCGGCCCGTTTGCAGCGTCGGGCTGTGCAATCGGAGCTGCATCAAGGTTGTAACCCACTGCTTCATCCCCCCCTGAGTTTTGTCGAGAGTTTGAGGAAGAAAGGCGCTGCTTTGGTCACCCGGGAAGCCGCCGGGGAAGTCCTTCCGGTTCGCCGGATCGTCTCCCCCGGTCATATCGAGTTCATCGCCGTAGTACAGCTGTGGCATGCCGCGCAACGTCGCAAGCAAACCGAAGGCCAGGTGCAACGCCGCCGGCGACGCTCCCGGTTCATCGAGAAAGCGCCTGTTGTCGTGGTTGCCGATAAACGTCACTAGGCGTTCCGGATGGGGGTAGAGCCGGTCCTGTTGCAGAACGTCTTCGATAGCCGTCATCGGCTTCCGGTGCGTCAGCGCGGCGCGCAGCGCGAAGAACATCGGGTAATCGAAGGGCGTGTTCAGCTCGGTATCGTACGCGCCGTCGCTGCCCCTGTTGGATCGCCCACCGGCAAAGAAGCTTGTGATCCGAGGATCGCCGTTGAAGATCTCGCCGACTTCGCCCAGGTGCGGATAAAGCTGGTGCAAAAGCGCGTCATAGTTGTGCCAGAAGCTTCTTGGGACAAAGGCAAACGTGTCGATGCGCAAACCGTCCAGGTTCGCGGACTCGATCCACCAGATGGCGTTCTGCATCAGGTAGATCGCCACCAGCGGGTTGTCCTGGTTTAAATCCGGAAGACGATCGGCGAACCAGCCGTTCAACACCGGGGTTCGCTTCGCCGCGGAGGCGTCCGGGTTAACGATGCTGCTGAAGTCGAACTGCGCGTTTATGTGGGAATCGACCGTGCCGTGAAACCAGTCGGGCGTGGGAGGATCATTCGCCCAGGGGTGGTCCGGGCCAACGTGGTTGGGCACCGTATCGAGTACGACCTTCATCCCACGCGCATGCGCGGCGGTGACGAGCGCCCGGTATGACGCGATGGTGCCGAAGTGCGGATCGACGGCGTACATATCGGTGGCGCTGTAGCCGTGATACGTTTGCCCAGACTGCGAGGCGCTGTTGTCGTAAAGCGGCGTCGTCCAGATCGCCGTCACGCCGAGTTGCTGAAGGTAGTCGAGATGGTCGGTAATGCCGCGCAGGTCGCCGCCGTGATAGGCGTGTGCCATGTGGCGATCGTCAGGATCGCGGAAGCCGGCGAGTTTGTCGTTGGTGAGGTCCCCATCGGCGAAGCGGTCGGGCATGATCAGGTACATCACATCCGCGGGCCCGAAACCCCTTGGCTGCTCCGTCAGGGGCCGCAGCGGCGAGAGCGTATACGGAACCGATGTACTGCCGAATCTGTTCGTTGCTACGATCTCAAGCGTTCCCGGTGCGGCGTTCCCGGAGGCGAGACCCAGGAATGCCCAATGGCCGTTAGCTGAGATGGTGGTCTCGGTAATCTTGGCCGCGGTGTTTCGCAGCGCAGCGGTGTTTTGCAGCGCAAAGGTGGTGTTCTCCAGATGTTGGCCATGAACAAGCAAAAGCGAGTTAGGAAGCTGGGTGAACCAGTTTGGCGGGTCGACTTTGGTGATTACGGGCTTTGCGCTTTGCGCGGCGCAGGATAGAGCGCTCACAAGGAACAGTGGGAACAGAATCTGCAAGCCAGGGAACCAGGAATGAGTGCGCCATTGCCACCATGCGGGGACCCTGTAAAGGCCACGTCGGTTCACGTCTTCTACCTCCTCAATTCCGGTTCTGCACCTGCAATGACGTGCCGGCAAGGAGCGGCCGCATGTGTCGAGCACATGCGGCCTTAAGTGAAAGTGGCGTTAGAACGTGATGCGGTACGCCAGTTCGAGCTCCCGTGCGCTGCGGAACCGTGTGGCATTGACAACGATCTGTGAAACATCGATGTTAGTGCCGCCGCCGCTTGTTCCGTTACTGGGATTTGCGAATTGTGGATGGTTGAAGAGGTTGTAAGATTGGGCGCGAATCTGCGACTTAATCCGTTCTGTGATCGGAATATCTTTGAAAATCGAGAGGCCCGTTGTGTTGTATCCCGGTCCATAGAACTGATTACGATATACGGTACCGACGCGATAATAGACGTTCGCGGCGTTTACCGGTGGGTTCACAAACGCGGCCTGGTTGAGGTAGCTGAAGCCGCTGGTTACGGTCGCAAAGTTCTTGCGGAGGCCGATCTGCGGGGCGCCGACAAGATCCGGCCGATTTCCGGGTCCCTGCACGCTGGTGTTGCCCGCGTTGGTGGTGAGATCAAACGGTGTACCGGAACCGATCTGGACGAATGGGCTGAATTGAAACCCACCGACAAAGTAATCGACGGTACGGTTAAGGTTGGTGCCGTAACGCCGGCCGCGGCCGTAGGGAACCTCGAGCAGCGCGGACCCGGTAAAGGCCTGCCGCTGATCGTTGTCTGCGTTGCCCCGGTTGAGGTTGAGCTGCGGTCCCGCCGTCGTCATGGGAACGGGCGCCTGGTTTGCCGAGAATGGACTGGCACTGTCATCCGTACTGTGAGACCAGGTGTAGGCCGCAGTTACCTGCACACCGTTCGACAGGTGTCGGTTCAAGCTGGTTTGCAGGCCGTTGTAGTGCGAGGTGCCTTCAAACTCATTGAGAGTGACGCCAAGGCCCTGTGTCTGAAAAAACTTAGCTCCTGTCACAAACTGCGGGTTGCTGTAGCCGATGCTGGTAACCAGGTGATCTGCTTTTGTACCGACGTATCCGATCGTCACCGTCGTTTTGCTGGCGATCTGCTGCTGCACGTTTAGGTTGTATTCCTGGATGGTGGGAATGCGGCTGTTGACTGGGTAGGCGATCACGGCTGCATTGGTAGGTGCTGCTGGATTGATCGTGATGTTCGGCAGCGGCAGGGGATTTGTTGCTGCAGCGCTGTTGTTAATAGCGTAGGGCCCTGGGGTGCCGGTATTGGGCATCAGTCCTGCTGCCTGACCTGAAAGACTGATGCGATAGCCGGAGTAGTCGTTATAGGTGGCAATGCCGTTGAAATCAGGGTTATTGTTCAGCTCATTGCCAATACCGCCGCGGTCTAAGAAGTAGTAGATGCCATAGCCGCCGCGCAGTGCGGTTTTTCCGTCGCCGAATACGTCATAGGCGAAGCCGAGGCGCGGCGCGAAGTTGGTCTTGGGCGTGTTGATCAGGGATCGTGAATTGCCGTTTTGCCCGGCTACCCGCAGCGAACCGGTAGCGATATCGAAGTTCGACTGCCGATTCGCGAGCTCGTAGGGGAAGTTATACAGGTCGTAGCGCAATCCGAGATTCAGAGTCAGGCGATGGGTGACCTTCCAATCATCCTCGGCGAAGTAGCCGGTTTCGTAGCTCCGGGTGTTGTAAAAGCCCGTGGACTCGGCAATGGAATAAGTGTTGGCAAAGCCCGCGAGTAATTCGGAATCGTCGAAGCCCGTGTAGTCGCTTCCGCTTCCGCTGCCGTTGTACTGGAAGAAGCCCTTAGCGTCGGACCCCTGCTCAAAGTTGACCTGTCGCAGCAGTACCTGCCCGCCGAACTTGAAGGCATGCCTCCCGCGGTTGTAGCTGAGGCTGTCAACAAACTGGTAGGAGTGCTGAGGAACCTCGTACGCGCCGCCGTCTCCGGTGTAGGAAAGATAGCTGCCATTGTTTGCACCGATCAGGGCGCCGCCGCCCAGCAGCGGGCTGCGGTTGGCGTTCACAACGCCCAGTTTCGCGGAAAACGGCACGGTTCCTAGCGGGGGGATGAAGCCATAGAAGGGACGCGAGTAGCCGAACCGAAACTCGTTGACGATCCTGTCGGAGAAGATGTGGGTCTCACCCACGGCTAAGCCGCGAGGATGCGTGTTGTTGATGCCGGCACCATAGCCCGACGGAACCCCGACGAGAGAGGTTGTTTTCTGGTCGTTATCCTGGCCGTAGCTGTAACGCGCAAACAAGGTGTCCTTAGACTTAAGGTGCCAGTCAAGCCGCGTATCGAAATCGTTGTATTGGTTTACGATGAACTGAGTGTTCGCATAATTCTGAAGGACGTTGTTTGTGGCTGCGCGATTGGGCGCGGGAAATGCTCTCAGATACGCCAATCCGACGCTATTGATGCGGTTGGCGGGAATGATGTTAGGCGCGCTTACCGTACCGAATTGGGTGCAGGTAAGGGGGTCGAAAATGGCACCGTTGTCGATCGATGCATTGAGCTGCGTAGTGCTCGCTACCTTCACACCATGGACGGTTGTAAACGTGGAGCAGCCATCTGGGGCAAAATTACCCACGCTATTGTAGGGAACGCTGGTGAGACCGGTGCCGAGCAGCTCAGAAAAGTTGCCGCTGCGCATCAGCGTGGTGGGAACACTGCTGATGGTTGCGCCGCCGTTGGGAACTGCTTCACGCAGCCCTTGGTAGTCAAAAAACAAGAAGAGCTTGTTTTTCAGGAGGGGGCTGCCGATCGTCGCGCCGAACTGGTTGCGGTGATAGTTCGTTTCCGGAATGCTGGGGTTAAAGTAGTTTTCACTTGACCCCCCGAGAGCGCTGTCGCGGTAAAAAGCGAAAGCCGAGCCGTGGATCTGGTTGGTGCCGCTCTTGATATCGGATTGGGTGATGACGCCGCCCGCTCGTCCAAACTCCGCTGGGGCTAGCGAGTTGGTGACGCGGAACTCACTCATCGCCTCCACTGGCGGGAAGAAAACGATGGTGTTGACCATCGCCTCGTTATTGTCCAGGCCGTCCAGCAGAAAGTTGTTAGCCTGGGGCCGGAGGCCGTTGGCCGCCAGAGAAGCGCCGCCTGTGTCGTTGTAGCGCAGGGTCTCTACGTTGTTGCCCACACCGGAGGCAGTGTTCCCGTACTGGCCGCGTGTGACGCCGGGCGTCAACAGGGCAAGCTGGGTGAAGTTGCGGCCGTTCAACGGCAAATCAGAAAGCTGACGATCGTTGATGACCAGGCCGGTCTCGGAGCTGGTGGTTTCTACCAGCGGCACAGCATCGGTGACCTCGAGAGTCGTCGTCTCTTGACCGACCGAAAGCTTGAAGTTCAGCGCCTGCACCTCCGATACATCCAGCTGGAAGGCAACCTCCTGAGTTTGGAAGCCCGGAGCGGTGACCTTCGCCTTGTAGTTTCCTTGGCGCAGAGCAGAGACACTGAAGTCCCCGGCGCCACCGCTTTGTACGGTCTGAGTGGCGTTGTTATCGATATCGACAACGACAACCTGTGCGCCCGGAATCGCGGCGCCGGTGTTGTCGACTACTGTTCCTGTGACACTGCCGCTATCAGTTTGTGCATGGGCCGCTGGTGTGTTTGCGAAACAAAGGAGCATCAACAGGGGCATTGAAGCAGCCTGCTGAACCGCTCTGGCGACGGGTTTTGGTTTCACGGATATTGCCTCCCATTAGGAATGCCTCAAGCTTTGAGGAGCATGGAGCCTGAGGAACACGCTCAACCCTCCACAAATGACAGAGTTCAGTGCAATCCTTCCGTCATCGTTAGGGCCTCTTTTCTTCTTCACCAGCTAAATGGTTTAAAATGAGTAAGCTCGCGGCGTTGATCTACCCAATTCCGCAGTGCGGTGTTAGACTAGGACGAACCAACGGCACCCATGCAGATCACGCAGTCGAGTTCGCGCCTCACCTTCGGCCTCTATGAGGTTGACCTGAACGCAGGCGAGCTTTGGCGCTCGGGGTATCGCGTCAAGCTACAAAGCCAGCCCTTTAAGGTGCTCGCAGTTCTGCTGGAGCATCCTGGCAAGATCATCACGCGAGAGGAACTGCAGTTCCGGCTTTGGGGCAGGGACACCACGGTCGACTTTGATCATTCGCTGGCGACGGCGATCAATAAGATTCGTGAAGCCTTACGCGACTCGGCAGAGAACCCACGGTTCGTGGAGACTCTGGCTAGGCGAGGGTATCGCTTCATTGCGCCTGTAAGCCGCCTTATCGATGAGGAGGGGTCGGAGGCACCACACAGATCTCCTGAGATTCCGCTGGTCGTCAGCTCTCCCGCAGAGATGAGTTCGAAGACTCGATTGGTAACCGGGGACATCGCCGTAGCAGCATCTGCGACGGAAGTGCTCCCCTCGCAGCTCCCCCTAAATATGCCGGCCGGGTCCCCAGTCTCAGGTTTCTCCGATATCCCACCCGAGCCAAGACCGAAGTTTCTGCATGTTTTCTGGGTTCTTGCAGCACTGATGGGGCTTCTGCTTGTCGCCGGAGCGTATCTTCTCGGCAAAGGGCGG
>CAXTMW010000164.1:0-282 GCA_964245455.1 uncultured Acidobacteriaceae bacterium | reverse complement strand
AGCCGCCGCACATTGTTCAGCTTACACACAGCGGTCACTTGGCCGCGGACATCGGTTTAACGGAGAATCTGCCGGCGAGCGTCGCCGACGCCTACCGAATATTCATGCCGATGGTGGACGAGGGACGCGCGGGCATCGGCACCGTGCCCATCGGCGGCGGGCCTCCCGTGCCATTGAGCATTCCGGACGAAGTGACCAGCCCGACGCTGGGCGACATATCCCCAGATGGCTCGCGACTCTTGCTGCGCAGTCGTCTTTCTACCAAATCGGAGCAACCCCTAT
>CAXTMW010000163.1:0-8437 GCA_964245455.1 uncultured Acidobacteriaceae bacterium | reverse complement strand
CGTCCAGACCGTGCTGTCCTCGATGCCGCAGGCGGTGGCGGTCCAGCGGCCGTTGATGAGCTCGCCCGCAGGCGAAATATAGTGGCCGCCCAGAATCGTCAGTCCCGGGTCCTGCTCAAAATGACGCATCACGCGCCCCATGGTGTCCGGGGGGAAAGTGCAGTCATCATCCGGGAAGCCGACGAGATCGCCTTTGGCCGCGGCGAGGCCCGTGTTGCGGGCGTGCGAAATGTTGCGAATGTCGGAGCGGATGTGAACGATCGCAAACTGCTCCTGAAAGGGCCGAAGCACGGGAACCAATCGGTCATCGTCGTTCTGATCGATGATCAGCACTTCGAAATCGCGAAAGGATTGAGCCGCGAAGCTCTCGAGCAGATCGTGCAGCTCCTGGATGCGGTCCACGGACCCGACCACAAGAGAGAGCAACATGTGCGAGTCCTCTACCCCGGCTGCCTTGAATTAGGGCAGAGTTCAGCCCAGCGTGGCGGAGAGGCCGTATCCTTCCTGGCCTCCCACGATGGCTCTGGCACTTCAGGGGAGGCGCAGGGATGTGTCAGGAACCGGCGCTAAGGCTTTATACCAGAGGGGACGCCGGCACCGATTTTTGCCGTTTGCAAGGCAAGGTTCAGCTCCAGAACACGAACGCGTGCTTCCCCAAGCAGTCCAAGCTGGCGCGGAAGGGTGTTCTGCCGCACCAGGGCACGAACCGTTCCGATCGGCACATGGCTTTCCCGTGCGACCCGTTCCACCTGATAGTCCGCGGCAGCGGGCGAAATGTCCGGGTCAAGGCCGGAGCCCGACGCAGTCACCAGATCCACAGGCACGGCCCCTTGGGCGGCCTCAGCGTGCACGCTCGCCGCCACACGGTCGGCCAGGGTCTTGCTCGTCGGCCCAAGGTTGGAGCCGGACGACGAAGCCGCATCGTAGCCCGCGCCTGCGCCGGAAGGTCGGCTGTGAAAGTAGCCGGGCCCGGTAAACGGCTGGCCGATCAGCCGGGAGCCGGCAAGCTGGCCGTTCGCCTGCCCTCCTATATGGATCAGCTCACCGTTGGCCTGCTTTGGGAAGAGAAGGTGGGAGACCCCGGTGATTGCGAGCGGGTACACGAGGCCGAGAAGCACAGCGGTAACGGCCGTATACAGGACCGAGGTGACAAGAAGTTTGCCGAGCGGGGTGGGGGGTACCTTCGGGGCGTCGGAAACGATAGAGTCTGCACGCATGATTTAGGCCAACCTCGCTGCGGTCAGCAGCAGATCGATGAGCTTGATGCCGACAAACGGCACAATGATGCCGCCCAGCCCGTACACCAGCAGGTTGCGCTGCAGCAGCGCCGCGGCCGAAAGCGGCCGGTACGCCACGCCGCGCAAGGCCAGCGGGATGAGCGCCACAATGATGAGCGCGTTGAAGATGATGGCCGACAAAATGGCCGAGTGCGCCGAGTGCAGCCGCATGATGTTGAGCGCGTTCAGCACCGGGAAAACGCCCGCGAACATGGCCGGGATGATGGCGAAATACTTGGCGACGTCATTTGCGATCGAGAACGTTGTGAGCGCGCCGCGGGTCATCAGCAGCTGTTTGCCGATAGCGACAATCTCGATCAGCTTGGTCGGGTCCGAGTCGAGATCGACCATGTTGCCGGCCTCTTTCGCCGCCTGCGTGCCCGAGTTCATCGCGACGCCCACGTCGGCCTGCGCAAGCGCGGGCGCGTCGTTGGTGCCGTCGCCGGTCATCGCGACCAGCTTGCCCTGGGCCTGCTCGCGTTTGATCAGGTCCATCTTGTCCTTGGGTTTCGCTTCCGCCAGAAAGTCGTCGACTCCGGCCTCCCGCGCAATCGCGGCCGCGGTGAGCGGGTTATCGCCCGTGATCATGACGGTGCGGATGCCCATTGAGCGAAGCTGGTCGAAGCGCTCGCGCATCCCGCCCTTGACCACGTCCTTGAGGTGAATCACGCCGAGCGCGCGGCCGTTTTCCGCAACCACCAGCGGCGTGCCGCCGGAGCGCGCAATCTCCTCCACCGACGAGCGCACCTGCACATGCATTTGCGAGCCGTGGTCCTGGAGGTACTTCGCGATTGCGTCGACCGCGCCCTTCCGAATGGAGCGGCCTTCGAGGTCGATGCCCGACATCCGCGTTGTGGCCGAGAACGGGACGAAGTCGGCATGGAGCGAGGCCAGCTCGCGCCCACGCAGCCCGTACTGCTCCTTCGCGAGCACGACGACCGAGCGACCTTCCGGCGTTTCGTCGGACAAGGATGAGAGCTGCGCCGCGTCGGCCAGCTCCTGGTTCGAGACCCCCGGCGCGGGCACAAAGGCTGCCGCCTGTCGGTTGCCGATCGTGATGGTGCCGGTCTTGTCGAGCAGCAGCGTATTGACGTCGCCCGCCGCCTCTACCGCTCGACCTGAGGTGGCCAGCACGTTGTGCTGCACCAGGCGATCCATGCCGGCGATGCCGATCGCCGACAACAGCCCGCCGATGGTGGTGGGTATCAGGCAGACCAGCAGCGCGACCAGGATAAATACCGTCTGCGGAGCGTGCGAGTACAGCGCGAACGGCTGCAGCGTGACAACGGCTAGTAGAAAGATGATCGTCAGCCCGGCGAGCAGGATATTGAGCGCGATCTCGTTGGGGGTTTTCTGCCGTTCCGCGCCTTCGACCAGCGCAATCATGCGGTCGAGAAAGGTTTCGCCCGGGTTCGACGTGATGCGGACCATCAGCACGTCCGACAACACGCGCGTACCGCCGGTCACCGCCGAGCGGTCGCCGCCTGCTTCGCGGATCACCGGCGCGGACTCGCCCGTGATCGCGGACTCATCGACCGAGGCGACGCCTTCGATGACTTCGCCATCGCCTGGGATCATCTGCCCAGCGGTGACGCGCACGACGTCATCGACGCGCAGCTGCGAGCTCGGGACCTCTTCGTCTTCGCCGGCCTTGTTCAGGCGCACGGCCGTGGTTTCGGACTTCGCGAGCCGCAGCGCGTCGGCCTGCGCCTTGCCGCGGCCCTCCGCCATGGCTTCCGCAAAGTTGGCGAACAGTACCGTGAACCAGAGCCACAACGTGATCTGGAGATTGAAGCCGAAATCTCCCCGGCCCTGAACCTTGTCGGTAATCAGCAGCACGGTGGTCAGCACGCTGCCGACTTCGACCACAAACATGACCGGGTTCTTCATCATGCTGCGCGGGTTGAGCTTGCGCAGAGCATCCGTGGTGGCCCGGCGAAGGATCGGGCCGTCAAGCAGAGAGCGGCGCTTGGTATTCGAGCTGGTCGGCATGGCTTTCCTTTGCGGCGCTTAGAACGCCTGCCCGGCGTGCAGTGCGAGGTGTTCGAGGATGGGACCCAGGCTGAGCGCCGGGAAGAAGGTAAGCGCGCCGACGATGAGGATGACGCCGGTGAGCAGAACCGTGAACAGCGGCGTCGTGACCGGGAAGGTTCCGGCTGACGGAGGCACGCTCTTTTTGCCGGCCAGGTTGCCGGCGATGGCGAGCATGGGGATCAGCATCAGAAAGCGCCCCACAAACATCGCGATGCCGAGCGTGCTGTTGTACCAGTTCGTGTTCGTGGTGAGCCCGGCGAAGGCGGAACCGTTGTTGCCGGTCGCCGAGGTGTACGCGTACAGGATCTCGGACAGGCCGTGCGGCCCGTGGTTGGTCAAGGCCGAGAGCCCGAAGGACGGCGACAGCAGCGCGACCGCGGAAAGGCTGAGAATGACGAGCGGGAAGATCAGCAGGTACAGCATCGCCAGCTGCACGTCCCGGGCTTCAATCTTTTTGCCCAGGTACTCGGGCGTGCGGCCCACCATCAGCCCCGCGATGAAGACCGAAAGAATGACAAAGACGAGCATGCCGTAGAGCCCTGCGCCCACGCCACCGAAGACCACCTCACCCAACAGGATATTGATCATCGGCACCATGCCGCCGAGCGGCGAAAAGGAGTCATGGACGCCGTTGACCGCGCCGCAGCTTGCGTCGGTCGTGACGGTTGCAAACAGGGCGGAGTTGGCGATGCCGAAGCGGGTCTCCTTGCCTTCCATGTTGCCGCCCGACTGCGTGACCGAAGACCGCTGGTCTACCCCGTGCAGTAGTGGGTTCGGCTGCGACTCAGCCCAGTAGCAGGTGAGCGTGCCGGCAAACCACAGCACCGCCATCGCTCCGAAGACAGCCCAGCCGTGCCGCGGCGAGCCCACCATCTGCCCCAGTGTGACCGTCAGGCCGGCGGGGATCAGAAAGATCGAAAGCATCTGGAGGAAGTTCGACAGCGGCGTCGGATTCTCGAACGGGTGCGCGCTGTTCGCGTTGAAAAAGCCGCCGCCGTTGGTGCCGAGCATCTTGATCGCTTCCTGCGAGGCGACCGGCCCCTGCGCAATGGTCTGCGTGGTCGCGGTGGTGGTCGTGCTTTTGCCGGCGGCGTCAGTCGCAGTCACCGTTTGCGGCTCCAGCAGCTTGGCTGTGTCGTAGGGGCGCAGGTTCTGCACCACGCCCTGCGACACCAGCACAACCGAGTACACGAGGCAGATCGGCAGCAGCACCCAGAAGGTCGCGCGCGTCAGGTCGACCCAGAAGTTGCCCAGGGTGCGCATCTCCTTGCGCGCGATGCCGCGGATGAACGCGATTGCCAGCGCGAGCCCGGAAGCCGCGGACCAGAAATTGTGCGTGGCCAGCCCAAGCATCTGGGTCAGGTAGCTCATCGTGGTTTCGGGCGTGTATGCCTGCCAGTTTGTGTTCGTCGTAAAGGAAACAGCCGTGCTCCAGGCAAGCACCGGAGCGACCGCGGGCAGGTGCTGCGGGTTGAACGGCAGCACTGCCTGCAGGCGCTCAATCGCATAGGTCAGCAGCAGCGTGACTGCCGAAAACACGAGCAGCGCCAGCAGGTACCCGACCCAGCTCATCTCTTCCTCGGGCCGCACGCCGGTCACGCGATAGAGCAGGCGCTCGCAGGGCACGAGCACGGGGTCAAGAAACGTGCGCCGGCCTGAAAAGACGAGCGTCATATATGTGCCCATCGGCCTGGCGAGCAGCGCCACGCAGGCGAAAAACAGGGCGATCTGTAACCAACCGTTCAGGGACATTTAAAACTTCTCCGGCCGAAGCAGGGCGTAGGTGAGGTACACGAGAAGGGCAAGGGCGATGGCGAGCAGCAGCACATTCTCAACCATGGCTGCGCCCCGTTCCGAGCTTCTCGCAGCCATGCACATACAGCTGCGCCACCGCGAACAAGGCGACGGTGGCGACAATCATCAAAACATCCAGCATGAAGAGCTCCCGAGCAGCCGCGGGTAGGGCCCGAGCCGCGACAGGCCCATAAGAAAATGGGCAGCAGTTGAGAATCTATAGGGAAACGGGTAAGAAAACCGTAAGGGCGCCGGACCCGTGCATCCGACAGCGCCGTGCAACTGTATGCCCTGGTGCCTTGCCAAGAGAGTTTCGCAGCGGAGCGAATGCTTGCTTTATGGGCGACCCGGAACAGCAGGTCCTCAGAACAAGGGTCTGTCGCTGCGCTGCCTGCCATATCATCAGACAGGCCATGAAGATCATTGGAATCCTCGGCGGCATGTCGGCAGCATCGACGCAGACCTACTATCGCGAGATGTGCAACCGTACGCGGGAACGCCTGGGTGGTTCTCACTCGCCGGAGTTGCTCATTCGATCTCTCGATTTCGCGCTGATCGAGGAATTACAGACAAAGGGAGAATGGGAAGCTGCAGGAGCGATTCTGAACCGGGAAGCGCAAGCATTAGAGCGCGGCGGCGCAGCATGCATTTTGCTGGCAACGAACACCATGCACAAGCTGGCCGAGGAAGTGATGCGTGGTGTCTCTATCCCGTTATTGCACATCGCCGATGCGACGGCAGTCAGCATTCAAGCGGAGAGACTCCGTTCACCTGGCCTTATAGCAACGGCGTTCACGATGGAAGAAGCTTTCTACACGGACCGGCTGATCGCATCTGGTCTCGCGCCGATCATTCCCGGAAAAGCCGACCGTCTCGAGACGCACCGGATCATCTATGAGGAGCTTTGCCGAGAGATTGTGCTCGCAGACAGCGAGGCGATCTATATCGCCGTCGCCAATCGCTTAGTTGAGCGCGGAGCCGACTGCCTGATTCTTGGCTGCACGGAAGTCGGCATGCTCCTCAACCAGAGCAACGTGTCAGTGCCAGTTTTCGACACCACGCTTGTGCATTGCGATGCAGCGCTAAGATTTGCCCTCGACTCGGGAGGCGGGCAAACTGAAGCGTCCATGCATCTCTTGTAGCTGTCTGTAGTGATCAAACCGAATGTCAGTCCCTACAAGTCGCATTCTCGGAAGTGATCCTCAACTGACGTGAGGCGCACTTTGGAGGTGGTCGAACAAGGACCTCAAGCGGCCTCATAAACGGGCCTCCGCTTGGCGGACCGTGTGAAACCCGCTATGAAGCGGATCTCACTCCGGCACTTCACACGCTTTGCGGGTGTCTAAGGCCACTTGTAGGCCTGGCTATGCCCCAACAGTCAGCCTGCTCTGCCCCACGTCCCAGCTACGCCGGCGCGATGCCTTCCGGGTGAAAGCGGTAGCCCACCCAGGGCTCGCTCTCGATATAGCGCCGCCCTTCGCCGCCGTCGAGCTTTTTGCGCAGCTGCGCGATCAGCACCCGCAGGTACTCGGGCTGATCCTCGCCGGCCGGCCCCCACACCTGCTTGAGCAGGGCTTTGTGCGTCAGCACGCGCTGCGGGTTTCGCGCGAAAAACAAGAGCAGCTCGAACTCTTTCGGCGTCAGGTGCAGCGGCGCTCCGCGCACCAGCAGCTGGTGTGCCTCGGTGTCGATGAAGAAGTCGCCGGCGGTCAGCTGGGCCGGCTCCGTCTGCTGGGCTACCTTGCGCAGGTTCGCGCGGACGCGGGCGAGCAGCTCCGGCATGCTGAACGGCTTGGTGATGTAGTCGTCCGCGCCCGAGTCCAGGGCCGCGACTTTTTGCCGCTCCGTCTCGCGAACTGACAGCACCAAAATGGGTGTGTCCGAGATGCGGCGCACCTCGCGCGTCAGCTCGATGCCGTCCATTTCCGGCATGCCCAGGTCGGTGATCATCAGGTCGGGCGGCGACTGCTGAAAGAGCGCGAGCGCTTCCAGTCCGTCGTGCGCAACCTCGACCTCGTATCCGCTCGATTGCAGCGAGGTGCGCAGCACACGCGTGATCTGCCGCTCATCGTCCACCACCAGAATGCGCATGTATGCCTGTCTGCCCGCTTTAAAAAAAACTGCTCAAGATAAAATCGCGCGATATGCCCGCCGGCCCTGTCCAGCACCGCCGTACGCTCCCGCTGCGTGATTGGCGGCGCTGGAGCAGTGCCGCACTGCTGCTGGCTTTGATTGTATGTGTGTACCGCTTTTGGGCACCGGTCAACCCCACCACGGTCGCCCTTACCTTGCTGCTGCTGGTTCTCGCGCTGGCGCGCTGGGGCCTGCGCTACGCGGTCGCCACATCGCTCGCAGCCACCGCGTGCTACAACTTCTTTTTCCTGCCGCCGGTCGGCACCTTTACCATCGCCGACCCGCAAAACTGGCTCACGCTGTTCGCGTTTCTCGCGACCTCGGTTTTTGGCAGCCGCCTTGCGGAGCAGGCCCGCGGCGAGGCCGAGCAGGCGCGTACCCGCCAGCGCGAGCTGGAAGTGCTGTACCGCTTGAGCCGCGAGCTGCTGCAGGCCGAGGATGTGTCGTCGCTGCTGGAGACGATCGCACCCGCGGTCGCGCGCGCAGCTTCAGCGGCGGCCGTGGTTCTCCTAACGACCGACGGGCGCCGCGTCGGCATGGTCGACGAGCTGCGAGGCTTGCTGGACGAAGCGGAACAGCTGCTCGCCGCGCCTGATCCGTCCACAGAGCAGATCGCCAGCGATGTCTGGGCGGTGCCGCTGCGCGTCGGCGTTCGTCCGCGCGGCATGCTGCTGCTGCGCGGCGTCGCTTTGTCGACTGAAACGCTCGACGCGCTTGGAGGGCTGGTTTCCGTCTCCATGGATCGGGCGCAGGCGCTCGAAGAAGTCACCCGCACCCGCGCCGCGCAGGAAAGCGAACGGATGCGCAAGGTGATGATCGACGCGGTGACCCACGAGCTGCGCACGCCGCTGACCGCCATCAAAGCTGCCGCAACCACGCTGCTCGCCCTCAACGCTCCGGGCACGGTCAAGCTGCCGGAGGAGGACACGCGCGAGCTCCTGCTGGTGATCGACGAGGAGGCGGACCGCTTGAACCGGCTGGTCGCGCGCACGGTCGAGGTGACGCGGCTGAAGGCGCACGATGCGCAGATGACGTTTGCGCCTGCCGCGCCGGCCGAGATCGCGCGCATCGCGCTGGAGGAAAGCGACGCGGCCCTGGGGCGGCACCACGTCGAGGTCAGCGTCAGCCCGGAGCTGCCGCGGCTGTGGGCCGACGCCGCCTACCTGAGCTTCTACGTGGTCGCGGTGGCCGGCCTGATG
>CAXTMW010000162.1:3517-8501 GCA_964245455.1 uncultured Acidobacteriaceae bacterium | reverse complement strand
GTTTACCATTCATGCCTCAAAGATCGTGCAGTACAAAGGCAATCAGGCAGAGCTGCATGATGTCGCAATTACCTTGTATGGTCCGGAGGGTTCGCATCGCCAGGACCGCATCTCGGGCAGCGATTTTCTATACGAGAAGGACACCGGGCTTGAAACGGCAAACGGACCCGTTGAGATCCACATGGCCTCACCCGCCGCAGGAGCTGCAAGTAGCGCGGCGGCTCCGCCGGACACCATTCACGTCCAGACCAGTGACCTGCGCTTCGACCAGCGAAGCGGAGAGGCGCAGACCACGCAGGCCCTTGCATTTACGCTGCCCCGGGCAAGCGGCAAGGCCGTGGGCGGCGACTACAACTCGAAGACCGGCGTGCTGGTGCTGGAGACCGCCGTGGAGCTACACGCGGACCAGAACGGCAGCCCTTCGGTGGTCCACGCCGAACATGCGCAGTTGCTGCGGGACTCGCACGTAGCGTATCTGCTTCGTGCCAGAAGTGAGTATGAGGGTGGGCAGAACTCCGCTGACGAGGCAGTACTGCACTTTCGCCCCGATGGCTCGATCGAGCACCTGGATGCGCAGGACCACGTGCACATGCTGGCCTCGGACGGCGCGGAGCTGTATGCCTCGACCGCGGCGGCGGACTTCGATGCACGAAGCCAGCCGGTTTCGGCGCGTGCCGGCGGCGGGGTGAACTTTACCTCGGATACGCCGCAGTCGAACATGCATGGGAATGCCGTGGAGGGCGCGCTGCAGTTCTCGGCTGGGGGTGACGGGAAGGCCACACTCCACCATGCGCAGTTCCACAACGCGGTCAGCTTTGTGGTGGTGGAAAAGAGTTTTGGCGGCGACCGTCGCGCCACCTCCACCCGGGAGATGACGGCGAGCACCATGGACGTTGACTTTGCGCCCGGCCCCAGCGGACAGAGCGTGGCACAAAAGGCGATTGCCGGGGGTGGAGCGACGGTCAACTTTCACGATCTGCCCTACGGCGCACCTCCGAAACACACGGCGATCCATGGGCAGCAGTTGATCGCGACCATTGCGGACGGACACCAGATCCGGCAGCTGGACGGAACCGGCGGTACGACCGTGACTGACTACGCGCCGGACGGCGCTGCCGATACAAGCACCGGCGACGTGCTGCACGCCACGTTTCTGCCCCAAACGCAGTCGCACGGGGGGATAAAGAATGGCCCCGCAGTGGAGACCGCGGCCGTCGATACGGCTACGCAGCAGGGGCACGTCACCATGAAGTCGGAGCCGGCGCGCGGGGCGAAGGCGAGCGACGGCAGCCCCCAGCAGCCGCTGTATGCGGAAGCGACCATGAGCACATTTCACTCCTCGGATGAGGTGCTGCATCTGACCGGTGATGCCGATCACCCTCCGCGCGTACACAATGGGACCCTTGCACTGACGGCGACCCTGGTGGACTATCACCGCGGTTCAGGGGACGCTCTCGCGCAGGGGGATGTGCGCTCGACATATCTGCAAACGTCCCCGGCAACCCTGCCGCGAAGTGCGAGTGGGGGCGCTGCCCCCCCAGAAGGGTCTCCGGGCCTTGGAAGCAGCGGGCCCGTGCACGTCACGGGTGCGTCGGCTACGATGACGCGAAACACGAACACAGCCATTTTTGTAGGGGGTGCAGGGTCGCCGGCGCGCATGTGGCAGGATGCGAACTCCGTGACAGCGCCCGTGCTGGAGCTTAATAAGCAGCAGTCGTCGCTGCACGCGCACGGGGGCGAGGGTGCACAAGGCACTGTCCATGCAACGTTCGCGAACAAGAGCAGTGCGAGTACGGCCGGTTCGGGCCCGAGCGGGCCTGCGCGTATCACCTCAGACACGCTGTTCTACTCAGATACGACGCGAACCGGCGATTTCCACGGAACGGTGACGGTGCAACAGCCGAATGGGACCGTGCACTCGAACGACACACAGGTGTTTCTGGCAGAGGCCGCACCCGGCGAGGCTTCCAAGTTGGACCGCATGGTGGCTCGGGGGCATGTGCAGCTGCTGCAGCCCGGGCGGCGCGGTATGGGCGAGCAGCTGGTCTACACTGCAGGAGATGGAAACTACATGCTGACCGGGACCGCCGGGGAAGCGCCCCGAGCCTCAGACGCGCAAAGGGGTGCTACCACAGGCGCCGCTCTGCTGTTCCGCAACGGCGACAACAGCGTGGAAGTGCTCAACAATGACGCCGCAGGACTCAGCCGTCGCACGGTGACGGATACCCGGACACCGAAGTAAATGCAGAAGCTTTCCACCGAGGAGATCGGCAAGAGCTACAAGGGCCGGCAGGTTGTTCGCGGGGTCTCGATCCATGTCAGCCAGGGTGAAGTAGTCGGGCTGCTGGGCCCGAATGGCGCCGGCAAGACGACCAGCTTCTACATGATGGTAGGCCTGGTGACACCGGACAGCGGTCGTGTGCTGGCCGATGGAGTTGAGATTACCCGGGTGCCAATGTATCTGCGCGCGCGCAACTTCGGCATCTCCTACTTGCCGCAGGAGCCTTCAGTCTTTCGCAAGTTATCGGTCGAGGACAATATATTGGCCGTGCTGGAGGCTCAGCCTGTCAGCTCCGCTGAGCGGCGCTCACGCACCGATCGGCTGATCGAACAACTGAACCTTGGTCATATCCGTAAAACCCAGGGCTACGCGCTATCGGGCGGCGAGCGGCGACGGGTCGAGATCGCGCGCTGCCTGTGCATTCGGCCCTCCTTCATCCTGCTCGATGAGCCGTTTTCCGGGATTGACCCGCTAGCCGTAGACGACTTGCAGGAGATCATCTTCGACTTGAAGCGAAGCGGCATCGGCGTACTGATCACGGACCACAACGTACCGGAAACGCTGTCTGTTACCGACCGCGCGTACATCATCAATGAAGGACGCATTCTCGCGAATGGGACGCCTCGGGCGCTTGCCGCCGATACGGAAGTGCGGCGCGTGTACCTGGGAGAGAAATTCTCGCTGGCTTAGTGGCAGAACAGTCCGCTCATTACGGAAGGGTGACGAACGCTGGCAGCGGGTGGGTTGTTTGGGTAGACTCGACCCACCACACCAGTTATCTCGAGGTTCTCGAAGCGGCATGGTCTCACTCCAGCCCAAACTGAATCTGCGGGTCGCCCAGCGACAGATCCTGACGCCGGGATTAATGCAGATGGTCAGCGTCCTGGCGCTGAACAAGATTGAGCTGAAGGACATGATCCAGGCCGAAATCACCGAGAATCCGGTGCTCGAGGAGCTGGAAGACGCGGTGCCGATGCTGGACCACGTGGCCGGACGGGAGGCTGACCGCGAACTCGCGGCGACCACGCCCGAGGTAAACAGCGAACGCACCGACCCGCGTACAGACCCGTTCGAGGAGATCGACTTCGGCTCGTACTTCCAGGATTACCTGGACCCGGGCTTTCGAACGCCGCAAAGCTTCGAGCTGACCGAAAAGCCTTCGATCGAGAACTTCCTCACCCAGCCCGGCTCGCTGATCGATCACCTTGAGTGGCAGGTCGGCGCGCTGCCGCTCACGCCGACGCTGCGCGCGGCGGTCGGCTACATCCTCGGCAATCTCGATGAGGATGGCTACTGCTCGACGCTCCCTGAGGAGCTCCATGCAGGCTGGCTTCGCGAGTTGACCGCCATGCAGCCCACGCCTGCGGGCGCGACACTTCCGGATGCTGAAGCCCTGCTAGGGCGCGCCATTGAAATTGTGCGGTCGCTTGACCCGGTCGGCATCGCGGCATGCGACCTGCGCGAGTGCCTGCTGCTGCAGATCGAGGCTTGCCGGCGGCTGGCCGAGGCGAGGCAGAAGGGAAGCACCACAGCCGATGCCGAAGCGCCTGACACTTACGGCATAATGCTTTCGCTCGCATACCGCATTGTCGACACGTGCCTGCCGCTGCTGCACAGGCGCGATCTCAGGGAGCTCGGCAAGTCAGCGCAAGGTACGCCCGAGCAGGTGGCGGAGGCGCTCAACTTCATCCGCACTCTGGACCCGCGTCCGGGGCAGCGCTTTCAGCCGAACGATGCCCGCCTGATTGAACCCGACGTTTCGTTTGTGAAACGCGATGACGAGTTTGTTGCCGTAATGGATGACGAAAACCTGCCGACGCTGCGGCTCAACCGCGGCTACCGCAAGCTGCTGGAAAAGGGCGTGGCGGAAAAGGATGTGAAGGACTACGTGAAGGAGCGGTACCGCTCCGCGCTGCAGCTGATGCGCAATATCGAGCAGCGCAAGAACACGATTCTCCGCACCTGCGAGGCGATCGTGCGGCGGCAAGGCGAGTTCCTGGAGCACGGCGTCGAGCACCTGAAGCCAATGATGATCAAGGATGTGGCAGAGGAGATCGGTGTGCATCCGTCTACCGTGAGCCGCGCGGTGTCAAACAAGTACGCGCACACGCCGCAGGGTGTGTTTGAGCTGCGTTTTTTCTTCTCGGAAGCAGTGAGCGGCCCGGAAGGGTCCGGTACGTCCCTGATGCTGCTCAAGCGCAGGGTCAAGAAACTGATCGAGGACGAGGATCCGCGCAAGCCCCACACGGACGACCACATCACGCAATTGCTGCAAAAGGAAGGCATCGATGTGACTCGGCGAACCGTGGCAAAGTATCGCGAGGATATGCGCATCCCAAGTACTCACCAGCGGCGGGTACGCGGCTAAACACACTTCGCCAGGCATGGCGAACCTCCGAGGCTCAAGCGCGGCTCCTTGCGGGAGCTGCGCTGAGCGCGCTTCGGTCGGGCTCCGGCTACAGTGAGGAGTGCGCAACGCGGCCCGATCGCCCGGCTCCCGGGCTTCGGTCCGGGTGAGTGCTTCAAATCAAGGGAGCCAAGATGGACATCGAGTACACAGGCAGGCAGACCACGGTTACCGACGAGATGCGCGCCATGGCGCAGCCGTTTTTGGATCGGGTGGAGAAGATGCTCGGGCACGGTGCAACCGCGCATGTGATTGTGACCGCGGAAAAGCACCAGCATGCGGCAGAGGTGCAGGTC
>CAXTMW010000162.1:0-3507 GCA_964245455.1 uncultured Acidobacteriaceae bacterium | reverse complement strand
GCGCGCACGACCTGGTGGGGCTTGCGGATTCGCAGGTGAGCGCGGAGGTTGCGCTGCGCAACGCGCTTGAAAAAGCCGAGGCGCAGGCAGTGCGCTTCAAGGAAAAGCAAAAGACGCAAAAGCGCCAGCCGAAGGACGAGAAGACGCTGGTAGAGCCGGCGCTGGAGCGCGGGGGCAAGGGGAAGCGGACCGGGCTGCTGCCGACGCAGGAGTCGCCGATTGACGGGCTGCTCGGGTTGACGCCGGACATCGCGCCAGGGGGCGTGTCAACACTTGAATCGAACGAAGACGAGTTGCCGAGCGAGCCGCATGTGACCCGCTCGATCGATGCGCTGGCTTTGCAGCCGATGAGCCTTGAAATGGCGATCAAGGAGCTTGAAACACGAGACCGTGACCTGTTTGTGTTTCGCGATCACACCGGGCTGCTGCGGATTCTGCACTGCAAGCGCGACGGGGTGCTCGAATTGATCGAGCTGCCTTAAGTCTTTTCTTACAGGGTCTGCCATAGAATGAGGGCAACCGGGTGCATGCGCGCGTAAATCAGGCGCGTAGCTCAGCATCCGGCCCCTCTTCGCTGTGAGCGACCTTGGCCCAATCCGCGAGCTGGTGATGCTGACAGGGCTTTCCGGCTCCGGCAAGGGCTCTGCCCTGAAGGCGTTTGAGGATCTGGGCTACTACTCGGTCGATAATCTGCCGATTGAATTGCTGCCGCAGTTTGCGGAATTGATCGCGAGTTCGCCCGCCGAGCGTAAGGCGGCGATTGTGGTCGATGTGCGCGAGGGCGATGCGCTTGAGCACCTGCCGGCGACGCTGCTCGCCATACGCAAGACACTGCCGGTGACCGTAGTCTTTTTGGAGGCAGCGCGGCCGGCTTTATTGCGGCGCTACTCGGAAACCCGGCGGCCTCACCCGCTTGGAGCGGACATGAGTGTGGAGGCTTCGCTCGATGAGGAGCGGGCGCTGCTGGAGCCGGTGCGCAACGTGGCCGATGTGGTGCTGGAGACGACCAACTTCAACGTGCACGAGCTGCGGGCGTACCTGCACACGCGCTTCGGCGCGGAAGCGGGCAAGAGCCTGCTGGTGTCGGTCACGAGCTTTGGGTACAAGAACGGCGTGCCGCTCGGGGCCGACCTGGTGCTGGACGTGCGTTTTCTGCCGAACCCGCACTTCATCCCGGAGTTTCGGCCGCTGACTGGGCAGGATCGCGAGGTCATCGAGTACGTCGGAGGCTTTACGCAGACAGGTGAGTTTCTCGCGAAAACCCTCGATTTGCTGTTGTTTCTGCTGCCCCACTACATTCACGAGGGCAAAAGCTATCTGACGGTTTCGTTTGGGTGTACCGGCGGGCAGCACCGGTCCGTGATGATTGCTGAAGCGGTCAGCCGGCGCCTGGAAGCGGAAGGCTACCGGGCGAAGGTGACGCACCGCGATATGCCGCGATGAGCGATTGACGAGAAGTGCTGATTCACTTACGACCTAGCAAGATATAGTTGTCCCATACTTTTATCGATTGCATACCGCATTGTGGAGGCGCTCGTGCTTAAACCCTTGTTCGCTGTAATCGGCTTCTCCTGCGCCTTCGCTGCTACCAGCTACGCAAGCGATAAGGGAGTTGAGTCGCAGAGGTGCCTCGAAACAAAAGTGCAAGCGTCAGAGGAGATTGGAAACGTCTTTTCGCGAACCATCTCTTTTCAGATCACCGGGTACGACACTTTTGTACGAAGGGTAAGCGGGACGGGTCTTTATAAGGTGTTGTCGGCATCGCCCGATCAAATCGTTCTAAACGGCACCTTCTTGTATGACGGCAATCCTCCAAGTACTGGGGAAAACATCATCAAGGATGGCGGTCGCACGATCTGCTGGAAGGGAGATTGTTCTCCGGCTACGGATGCGAGTGGGGTCTCCATCAATCCGCTTTTTTGGGGAACGCCAAGAGGAAAACTACACGTTGGTCAAAGCTGGCAGGTTGACATAGCCGTACCCTGGGAGCTCGGACCTCCGGGCAAGCAGCTTGTAAGAGTCGTGTCCGTTGATCCGCTCGACGACGGTGTAACCCTCGAAAGACAAGGCGAAGGTCAGGGAGAAGCCCTTAACGAAATCAGGAAGTTAACGCTTGCAAAGGGTAAACAGTCCTACACGGTAGACGTGGTGCCGGGAGCCTCGAAATGGAGTGGATACACGACATTTCAGCATGGGGTGGTCATCAGTGATGTCCTTATCGTTGAAAAGCCGGTGACAGTCACCTCAAAGGAGATGGGTGAAAGTAAGGGAGTCGAAAGGCAATACATTCTGCTCAATCAAGCGCCGCCCATGCTGCTGAAGAGTCTCTAGGTTCCGATGCTCTTCAACGTCGCAGGCGGCAGTCCGTTTGAAAGGATTCAGTCGTTACTACGAGCCGCTGATAAGCAGGCGGTGAAGTGAAGCGCGTCCTGCGCCTGCTCGGCTACCTGCGGCACTACACGCTGCAGGCCGCGGCAGCCATCGTGCTGATGGCGCTGGTTGGGCTGCTCGAAGCATTTCGCGTCCTGCTGATCGGTCCTATCTTCGACAATGTACTGCACCCGGGCGCGGCAACGCGGTCGGTGCCGCTCGCGAGCAGCTTCAACACGCGCTTCCACACGCACCTGCACCTGGATCTGCACGCGTTCGTTCCGCACGCCTTCCACAATGAGTGGACCGTGGTTGGCTTTGCGCTGGTCGCCTCAACGCTGCTCAAAAGCGTGTGCGATTTTACCGGCACTTACCTGATTAACTACGCCGCGTTCGGCATGATCACCGACCTGCGCGACGACCTGTACGAGAGTATGCTGCGTCGCTCGGCGTCCTTTTTCCAGCGCCACGCGACAGGCAAGCTGCTGTCGACGCTGGTCAACGACATTGAGCGGGTGCAGTTCGCGATGTCGTCGGTGCTGTCGGATTTTCTGCAGCAGTTCTTCACGCTCGTGTTCACGCTGGCTGCTGCTGCTGTTTGTGCCGGTCGTGGTGCTCTCCGTCCGGCGCATCGGGCGCGATGTGCGCCGAACCACGCGCGGCGGGCAGGACAAGCTTGCCGAAATCCAGAACATCCTGCACGAAACCATCACCGGCAACCGCATCGTAAAAGCCTTCAACATGGAGCGGTGGGAGCTCGGGCGCTTTCGGGCCGCGGCCGCTCGGCTCTTCCGCGCCAACCTGCGCTCGGTGCGCGCGCAGGCGCTGTCCTCCCCGCTGATGGACGCGATCGGTGCCATTGCGATCGCGCTGCTGCTGCTGGTAGGTCGCGGGCAGATCCAGAGCCGGACCATGACGGAAGGGCAGTTTTTCACCTTTCTGGTGGCGCTCTTCAAGCTCTACGATCCGGTGCGCAAGTTCGCGCTGTACTACAACAACTTTCAGCAGGCAATCGGCGCGTCGAGTGAGATTTTTCGCTTTGTGGATGACCAGGACGAGTTGGTCGAGCAGCCGCGCGCGCATGCGCTCCAGGGTTTCGAGCACTCCATCCAGATGGAGAATGTCGGGTTTCGCTAC
>CAXTMW010000161.1:6600-8534 GCA_964245455.1 uncultured Acidobacteriaceae bacterium | reverse complement strand
GCGTTCGCGCCGCCCTTCGCGACCGTGGTCGCGAGATCGGCGCGTTCGAGCGCCAATTGGCTGACGCCGGACGCAACCACATCGACGACTCTGGGCCCCTCAGCCGTCGGCCGTAGCCGGTAGAAGAGCGTATGATCATTAACCGTCACGCGTACCACCTGACTATCGCCGCGACGCACGATGCGCGGGTCAACGGTGAAGCGCGCATTGTCGTCATGGTCGAAATTGCGAGCCAGCGAGCGGGCTGAATGGCGCAAAAGCGCCTCCCGGATCCTGGCGCGATCCGTTTGGGACATGGTTGACCAGGAGGGTCCGATCACCAGTGATGCGATCTGATCCATGTTATAATGGTCGCCGACGAGCGTTGCAAACCGCGCCGTCCGGCCTTCCAGGTTCAGATGGGCGCGCGTGATGGCCGTGATACCATCGTTATAACTAACAATGACATGTGCCGGGTCATCGGTCGGAGCCTCTGCAAACGCCGACGTGGCGATCATGGCGCACGCGAGGAAACGGCTGAAACTGGATGGCACGACATTCGGACTCCGATGAATAGGCTCTTGGAAGTGACGGCGCGCGAACCGGATACCACAGCCGCTTCATCAGCGCTTTTTCATGGGTTGCGATAAGCCAAGGTCGCGAAGCTGCCGCCGCCTGAAGGGGTCCCGACATAAAACGGGCAGGATAGCACGATAAGAGGCAACCAAGCGGTGAACGTCGCAGCGGATAGCGGACTAATCCAGAAATGGACTTTGTTTCGGTCGCCAGCCTTGGCTTGGGCAGCAGTTCCGGGGCGGCAGCCCGTCCCCTCAATCGGAGGCTATCGTTTTTCGATAAACTTTCTTGACGGCTTTAGAGACACGGTATATCGTTATTCGATAAGGAGATAAATATGGGAGATCGAGATCGGCTGATAGAGACATCTCGGCTCGTTGTGCGGGCCGCGACGGTGATCAATCGACTGTTTTTGCTAGCAGTCATCGTCAGCCTCCTCCTATCATGGGTCTTCGCCGCCGAGTTTGCCTCATTCCTGAGCCAGTCCACCCCGGGGGTCGACGCAGCCTCGGAAATTATTGGTCTGCGTTGCGAGATGCTGATCGGCATCGTGATGGCCATCGGGACGGACAGGCTATTGGTCGCTCTGGGTCAGGTTATCACCAGCGCGAGCATTGGTGACCCGTTCAATGCAGGCAATGCCCGCAAGCTCCAGACGGTCGGTTGGTCTCTCCTCGTGCTGCAGCTTCTCGATGTACCTGCCATGCTTCTGGGTCGATTTTTCCCGAGCCTGGGATCGGGTGCACCCTACGCCGGCGTTTCGGTTGGCGGCTGGGTGGCGGTCCTGATGGTGTTCATTCTGGCCCGCGTGTTTGCCGCCGGGTCGGTCATGCGCGCCGATCTGGAAGGGACGATCTAGTAAATGCCCATCACCGTAACGCTGGATGAAGTCCTTTTGCGTAAAGGTATGACATTGACGCAGCTTTCCGAAGCGATTGATATCACCCTCGCAAATCTTTCGATTCTGAAAACGGGCAAGGGAAAAGCCATCCGCTTCTCGACCCTTGAGGCGATCTGCGAGGTTCTGGAATGTCAGCCGGGTCAGATACTGGCTTTCGGGCCCAACTGAGCCGTGCTTCCAAGCAACACATCCGATGAGCGAAGGGCTTCTATGATGACCGATGGAGACACCGTCTCGACCAGCGACCGGCAGCGGCGTTATGCGCGCGTCGCTGGCGTCGCCCTTCTGGTCATCTGCCTGAGCGGAGTTCTGAGCAACAATCTCGTCGTACCAGGCGATGCGGCAGCGACGGCACGGAACATCCTCGGCCACGAGCGCTGGTTTCGTATCGGCCTTGCAGGCGAGCTGCTCATGGTGAACGCCGATGTGGTGGTCGCGGTCGCTCTCTACGCCCTTCTCAAACCAGTGAATGCGCCGC
>CAXTMW010000161.1:6188-6590 GCA_964245455.1 uncultured Acidobacteriaceae bacterium | reverse complement strand
GCTTCAGGGCGTCGGAATCGTAGTCAGTCTCGTTGCCTTGGACTGTCTCGGCGATGCCCATTACCGGATCGCGTTCACGGCAAGCCAGCTGCAGGCAACGGCACGTCAGCTGCTGGATATCCACGGTACGGCAATGGGGGTCGGCTTGGTGTTCTTCGGCCTCGGCGCCGCGGTCCATGCTTATCTTTTATGGACGTCGCGATACGTTCCACGGGTCCTATCTGGCGCTTATATAGTTGTGACGGCCCTTATCCTACTGTCGTGTTCGGCAGTCATCATCTTTCCAAACCTCGAGACCGTCATTGATCCTTGGCTGATTGCCCAGACTTCTTCGTCGAATTCGCGGTTGCGTTGTGGCTAACGATAAAAGGCGCGAATATCGCCCAGACCCCCCGGGCCTTT
>CAXTMW010000161.1:4814-6178 GCA_964245455.1 uncultured Acidobacteriaceae bacterium | reverse complement strand
GCGAGGCGTAATGGTGTATTGACACAGCAATACGGAACAGCGACATATCGGTAGATTTGGCGAAAGGCAGAACAGCCATGGCAGCGGCAGAAAACACCGTAGCCGGCGCGACCACAATGGCGTCGAGGAAAGCGGCCGACGCCTCCGAGCGTGCTCGCAAAGCGCTGCGATATGCTGCGGCCTTTTGGTTCAGTATGACGGTGCTAGGCCAGACCCTGTTCTTCGTATTCATCCTGGCATTCTACTACCCGTCGACGCTGACGGGCACGTTTATCGCCTGGAACAGGAAGCCCCTGATTACGGGATACCGGGCTGCCGATCCGAGTGGGAATCTGGCTTTTGGCGCACATGTACTGCTAGCCGCCTTAATCACCGGATGCGGACTTGTGCAACTTGTTCCCATTGTCCGTAGACGCTGGCCCCAGGTCCATCGCTGGAACAGGCGTATTTACATGGTTACAGCTCTCTTGCTTGCATTCCTAGGCCTGTGGCTGGTCTGGGTACGTGGCGCGGACGCGCACGATCGCGATGCGGCTCGGTCGATAGGGCAGATAGACGCCCACGGCTACGCCGTCGGCAGCGGCTCGGCAAAGACGGTGTAGTCGCGAGTCGAGCATGTCGTAGGCGTCGCGGAGAGACCAACGACCATCGGCCGAGGATCCGCCATAGGCTTGCTCCATCACCCACCGCAGCGTATCGCTGAATCACTCCATTCTGCGCGATCGCGCACGGAATGGCCTGCGGCCGTGATTGAGGGTTTATTGAATCGAGTCCGAAAGCTGCGGCTGACGTGCGCATCGAAGGCCTCCGAGTTTATCGCCCGTGGTTGTTACCGGATCAACAGCCGAAGGCTCCCTCTCCTCTCAAGGGCAGGTGTCGGGCTTGTCCTTAGGATCATGGACCACAAGACGGCCGCCCCAATTCAAAGCTTCGGGGATAACGAGCTCAACGCCTTTTCCTGAAGAGGTCGCTGCCACGATAAGGATAGGCTCGGCTGCCTCCTCGAAGAAGTCGGTCGGCGTGAAGGCGTTCATGGTGATCCTTTCATCATGGCTGAGGCGCAACGCTTTAGCCCGCATTATCCAGCGAGAGCACGCTTTCAGGTTGGCGACCGTATCGTAAGTATCTAAATTGGTTTAGCGAAAGGTTCTTAAATCATACCTCTATACCGGACAGAGACGTCCACGATCGCCTGGACGACGATAGCCATCTCCTATTCTCATTTCCAACCCTTCATTATCGGAAGGTGCCGGCAGCCTTTGATGATAGCCGACTGACAATGGACGGCGGCGTCTTGGTGCTGGCTAAAAGACGAAGATGGCTTGTACAGCGACCTTCACCTCCGCGAAGCGGCAATCTAGAGC
>CAXTMW010000161.1:2875-4804 GCA_964245455.1 uncultured Acidobacteriaceae bacterium | reverse complement strand
ACTTTCAGCGTTGCTTTTGCGCGTGAGGTCGGCTCCGCTCCAATGGCGTATGCGCGTGAGCATGAACGCGTAGCCTAAGCTCGACTTAGAGCATCAGGCTCGAAATAGGAATCGTGGCCGATTCACATTCGGTCCAAAGTATGATTCACCGTGATCGGAGGTGGATCATGGGACAGTCCTATTCGAGCGATCTTCGGGAGCGGATCTCGAGCCACGTAGCGTCAGGGCATTCTCGTCGCGATGCGGCCCATCGGTTCGGTGTGAGCGTCAGCTGCGCGATCAAGCTTGTGCAGCGGATGGCGAAGACGGGCTCGACGGCACCAGCGAAGCAGGGTCGGCCGGCGGGTGCGGGAAACCTTGCTACCCAGCGGCAATTATGATGAGCGCACGTGTTGCCTCAAGCAAGGGTGTTCCCAGGGCGTTTGCCGTTGCCTCACCGGAATGGTTCCCATAGCCGATTGCGTCAGGTCTTTCCATCAATTGCCTGTTCGCGGGTTGCGAAGCGTAGCGAAGCGGCACGCGAACAGGCAATTGATGAAGCGCACTTCGCGCCACTATTCGGCCGCCACGGCGGAGACCCCGAGGATCAGTTCGTCGGCCTTCGCTGCTCGCCACCGTTTGCGCTGTCGTTCAAATGTCCTCAACTGGCCTGGGAGGTACAGCCCGGGATAGTCCGCGCAAAGCTTTTCGAACAGATCACGCGACGTTTGGCCCATCGCGCTTTCAAACAGGGCGGTCACCTCGGTCGCCGTCGCCGCGAAGGGATCGGCGCGCGTTCTCCAAGTACGCAGTGGACGCGCCGGTTCCTTCAGGGTGCCGAGCAGCCAGGCATCTTTGAGGCTGGCCAGAAAGTCCCCGAGCCGCGCGTCCGGCTCGATCGCCCCTGCTACCCGTTCTTCCCTTGAAAGATTGAGCAACTGCTGCTGACAATGACGCATGCGTGCGAGCAGGTCGATGGGATCCAGGCTCGTTTGCATGGTCGATAACTGTGCCTTGATAGCATTGCTGACTCGTGCATCCGCAAGGAGACGCTGACAGGGTGTGACCGGTTTATCGTAGCGCTTGATTACCTTGGCGCCGTCGCGCTCCTTTGAGATCAGTTTGAAGGATGGTTGAAGCAAGTTAACAAACAGGCGCGACGCTGTGTATAGATTTACAAGGATTTCGAGCGCTTCGAGCCCTTCATATCGCCGATAGACAACCAGCTTTCTGACCACAGATCCATTCTTCTGCTCTACCCACGCCTGGTCATTTTTATGATAGGGGCGAGAACGGGTGAGCTTTATATTTGGTTGTGTAACGCGAGGTCTGGAAATTCGATTGGGCCGTGATCGGTAAGCTGTTGCCGGGGCATGCCCCGGCAACAGCTGCCCATCTTCTGCATTCCATGGAGTTGCGAAACACCCGTGGAGAGAGCGAATGGACAGCAGGCATGATAAGGCGATCGAGGCGGTTCTGGAACAGCTGATCGAAGACGGCCCCGCGGGCATCGCGACTATGTTCGCACGCACCTTCGAGATGGCGATGCGGATCGAGCGCGAGCGCTTCCTGGGTGCAGGGCACTACGAACGCACGACCGACCGACGGGGCTATGCCAACGGCTACAAGTCCAAGCGGATCGATACCCCGGCGGGCACAGTGGAGGTGGCAGTTCCCAAGACCGCCGGCCACGGCGCTGAGCCCTTCTTCCCCCAATCGCTGGAGCGCGGCTGCCGCTCGGTGCGCGCAGTCATGCTGGCGGTGGCCGAGATGTACGTGAAGGGCGTCTCCACTCGCCAGGCCGAGGCGGTGCTGCGCGAGTTCGGGATCGAAGGTCTTTCCTCCTCCCAGGTCAGTCGCGCCGCGGCCCTGCTCGACGACGAACTGGAAGCGTGGCGCACTCGTCCGCTCGGCGAAATCCGCTACCTGATACTTGACGCCCGGTACGAG
>CAXTMW010000161.1:1869-2865 GCA_964245455.1 uncultured Acidobacteriaceae bacterium | reverse complement strand
CGCAGGCGGCGTCGTTCGCGACGCAGCCGTCCTCTCGGCGATCGGCATCGGCCCAGACGAGCGGCGCCGAGTGCTCGGCGTCAGCGTCGCGCTGTCGGAAGCCGAGGTCCACTGGCGGGCCTTCCTCGACGGCCTGGTCGCACGCGGTATGCGCGGTGTTGAATTCATTGTCTCCGACGATCATGCCGGCCTGCGCGCCGCTCGCCGAGCCGTACTCGGCGCCGCTACCTGGCAGCGATGCCAGTTTCACCTGGCCGCCAACGCTATCCATCACGCACCCAATACCGCCATCCGCGGGCGCATCGGGACCGAGCTGCGTGGCGTCTGGAATGCCAATTCGCTTCCAAAGGCCCAGGCCGCGTTCGACGAACTCGTCGCCAATTACCGCGACATCGCGCCTGCCTTGGCTACATGGCTGGAAAACAGCGTGCCCGAGGGGCTCGCCGTCTTCACCCTGCCAGAGCATCACCGTCGGCGCCTGCGCACCTCAAACCCCATCGAGCGCGCTGTGCAGCAGGAACTCAAACGCCGGACTGTTAAGGTCCGGGTCTTCCCCAACGACCAGGCACTCCTACGCCTCGTCTCTGCCGTTCTCGTCGAGATCGACGAAACATGGGCTTCCGACAATAAGGGCTACATCAAGTGGGAATGCCGAGATGCGTGATCAGGCACCCGTCAATTTCCAGACATTAGGTTGCACAATCGCGAAGAATGGGTTCGATCCGATCCTGGGCGAGCGCTGCTCCGCGGACGGGAGACAGCGGTACGCTCGGTGCCGCACGCGGCGCGGGCGGGCTCCACCTCGTTTCCTCGATCGGTTCGCCCGCTAGGCTTAGGCTAGTCACGCGCACCCTGCGCAGCCGAAAGTCTGCCCGCGCTTGCGGGATCGCACTGCCGAGCCCAACCGAGCGAAACAGCTCCAGCGTACGGGGCGTGTAGCCGATCGCGCGTGGATGCCGCGAACTGCCGGCGTGGCGGTCCACGGTGATCGCCTTG
>CAXTMW010000161.1:1114-1859 GCA_964245455.1 uncultured Acidobacteriaceae bacterium | reverse complement strand
CTTGTTCGCGGAACGGAATCGGCATCGTTTCGGTCCACCCGCTGGCAATGTCCGTGAGAGTCAGGGTCTGGATAAATCTTCCATCTGCAGACGGACCCGAATGGGCCACCAGGTCGGCCTCAAAAAAACCCGGTAACGGGTCACCCCAGTCTGCGAAGGTGCGGACTGGAACCGCCGCCTTCACTGCCGCCGACGGTGGAGCCCGTCGCCGGCGCCTGGCCCCTTCGCGAAACGGCGCCAGACGGCGATCGATCGTCGCCGCACTCATGCTAAGGATCCCAGCCCGGATGGCGGGCAGCATGGTCGTGTGTCCGTGGCGTTCCATGGACTCAACAAGCAGCGGTAGCATTGCATGTAACCGTTTCCCGCAGACCCGGTCAGAGGCCTCCCACAGCGTCACCAGCGCGCTGTCCATCTCGTCGTTGTAGAGACGCAGCGCCGGTCTTGGCGCGCCCCGCTCACGCCGCCCTGTAGCGCGCAGGATGCGCGCCGCGTGCTTGCGGTGAAAGCCGGTAATGGCTGTGAACACATCGAGGATCTTCCCTCGAGTCGCGCGATCACCGCCTCGATATCGCTCGCCAGTTGCTGCAACTATGTCGTCGCGCGTCGTCATGCTGACTTTCCTCATCTGCGTGCTCCACAATCAAAATCCTTGGGAGCATTCTTGATGAGGCAACGACAATGCCATGGGGAACGATTCTATTGAGGTAACACGCCGCTGATCGTAATTGTCGCGCTATAAACT
>CAXTMW010000161.1:0-1104 GCA_964245455.1 uncultured Acidobacteriaceae bacterium | reverse complement strand
ACAAGCGACGGAATGCCATGCAGTGAGCACCAACCCAAAAACTCACCGATCGCCCGGCCATAGGCTCGGCAGGTGTGTGGATTCCGAATGTTACCGCAAAGAATTCGACAAAGCGAAGCTGGGCACGATCGTCGGCTGACGAGATAAGCGCCGCCAGACGGGTGACAGGGGAGAGGACGATCGCCTGCATCACGATAGCCCTCTAGCCCTCCGATACAGCTCTATTGGCGCTGAAGCCGTAAGTATCTCGATACCCCAGACTTCGAAGGGCGCGATGCTTGGAAGAGCGTTGGGCACGACCGTGGAGACCGACACCCATGCTGGCTCGCTCTCAGCGACCAGAATTAGGTAGTCATCGACACCCATCTCAATTTCGAGGGCGAGCACTAGAATCCACTGATCGCTGATCTGGCCAAGCCGTATGCGCGCAGCACTGACGCCCGTCACCGCTGACCACGGCACCACCCGCTAGCCATCGCCCATCCGCAGGGTCAGCGTGCGCTCAGTCGCGCCGACAACCTCGTTACGCGGTGTCAGAAGGACTTCGTCCTGCTCCCTCAGCACAGCGGCACGCCGCGGATCCGGGTTTCGCCAACGATAATCTTGGCAGCGCCTGGGCCGACGATCGTGTTGACCGGACCGAGCATGGTCTCGACGGTGTCGCCCGGTAAGGTGATCTCGACTACATGGGTGTTGGGAACCGGCTTGCCCTTCGCATCGATCACCATAGGGCTGGGGACCAGCTTCACCCGGTAGGCGCTTGGCTGACTATTGACCCCAATCGACCGGCTCATTGCTGCGGCTCGACGTCAAGAAAGCGCGCTCGGTAGGCTTCCTGATGCGGTCCGATCCCAAAGCGAGCGATAGCGGCGTCCTCGGCTGCGACCTTGGCGATGAAGGCCTCCAGCAGATCATGATCGCCGGCCTTGGCGTGAGCCAGCTCGGCCTGACGCCATTGGTCCAGAATTTCGTTGTCGGTCATCTCGTCCCGGTATGATGGCTACTGCCTGTTGCGACCATATCAGCCGATCGCTGGGCCTCAAGCTATGTATGGCAAAGCATCTTATAATACATACTGGAAATAATGCCCAGAGTATTCAATGT